>DASQMN010000150.1:0-2808 GCA_035645475.1 Nocardioidaceae bacterium | reverse complement strand
GATGCGCTGCACGGACGCTGGCTGGGCCACCAGCTGCACCCGCTGCTCGTCGCCCTGCCGATCGGGATGTGGTCAGGCGCCAGCCTGCTCGACTTCACGGCCGGCCGCGACGGCCAGCGCTCGGCCCAGCGTCTGGTCGGCGCCGGCTTCCTGCTGGTTGCACCCACCGCCGCTGCCGGATGGGCTGACTGGTCAGAGCTGGGTGCCTTCCAGCGGCCGAAGCGAGTGGGCCTGGTTCATGCCGGAGCGAACAACCTCGCCGCGACCCTGTATGCCGCCAGCTGGCTGGCCCGACACAACGGCAACCACGCCCGAGGCCGAGCGCTAGCGGTGGTGGGTGCCTCTGCTCTGACCGTCGGCGGCTATCTCGGCGCCCACCTCGCGTACAGCCAGGGGGTCGGTGTCGACCGCAACGCCGACGAGCAGAAGCAGCCGCGGGAGTGGACTGACGCAGCGGCACTCGCGGAGATCCCTGCGGACGGTCTGCTAAGGGTCGCGGTCGCCGGCCAGCAGGTGGTGCTGGCCAACGTGTCGGGTCGGCTGCACGGCATGGGTGCCACCTGCAGCCATTACGGCGGTCCGCTCGACGAGGGCAGCATCCAGGACGAGTGCGTGGTGTGTCCGTGGCACGGCAGCCGGTTCCGGCTCGTCGACGGCAGCGTGGCACGGGGTCCGGCGACCGCGCCTCAGCTGTCCTACGACGTCCGCGTGGTCGACGACCGGGTGCAGGTCAAGGTCCGGGCCTGAGGCCTGACGGCCGGCTCGCGCCAGGCACGTCCTGGTCATCGCACAGGTGTACCGGACTCATCCGCCGATGTCGGTCGGCCTGATGTACGGCGGGTCCTCGACCACTCGATAGGAGGTGATCAGTGCGCTCTGCCCGACTGCCCCGTAGATCTCGGTGATGCAGGAGAACACGTTGCCATGAGGAAGGTTCTGGAGATCCATCCCGGCTGTGTTGCAGGTGGTGTATCCGTACTCCACGGCGGTCCCGCGCCGGTTGTCCAGCGAGTCGACCGAGAGCTTGGCCACGTCAGTGAAGTTGATGCGCTCTGATCCCGGCTCCGTCATGGCAGCCACCGTGGACTCGAACTGGTCGTCGCGGAGACGGACGCTGGTGGAACGAGGCTTGCTCCCCAGGCACCTGATGTCCACCCCACCATCGCGCTCACCCCCGACCGAGCGGGTCACCCAGGCGACCGCGTCCGAGGTGCCTAGGAGCGCGTCCTCGGTGCCCTCCTTCTCGCTGCCCGAGATCGTGGCGAAGACCTGGTCATCGGCCAAGTCCAGCACGCTGAACGGCTGCGGGACCACCTCGCTCAGCGGCGCGGCGGACAAGTCTTCGCAGTAGTCGCGAACCACGGTGCGCATCGTCTCGTCGGTCATCGCCGCCGACGGCATCGAGCACATGTCGGTGCGACCGTCGACGAGGCAGTCCGTCGGCCAGTTCGGGTTCTCATCGGAGGGAAGCACCACACTCGCAGCGATGAGCAGCGCCACGACCAACCCCGCCACGACGGCGAGCCTGTTGATCGCCGGGCGTCTCTCGGGGTCGTCCGTCGGCGACTCCGGCGCGTCGGGTGCTGGCTCCACCTGCTCCGCCTTCCGTCCGGTCGTCCTCCTCAGGAGTATCAGACGAATGCGAGCCTCGCGCACCGGTTCTTCGGCGCCTCACGTGCATGGTGCCTCGGCGACGCCCGCGGACATCATGGCCGGCTCAGGCCAACGTGCGCGTCGCCGTCCCGCTGGAGCGGTTCTTGATCTCGATCCGCGTATGGTCGGACTGCCTCGACCCGCCCGTCACGAGGATCTCGACGAGGCCGTTGTCGAACTCGGCGGTGATCTGGCTCGGTTCCACCGTCTCCGCCAGCGTGAAGGAGCGGCGGAACTCCCCATAGAAGCGCTCGCGGACGTAGAAGTTGTCGAGGCTCTCGTCCCGCAGGCCGCTTCTCCGGCTGCCCGAGACCGTCAGGATGCCGTGGGAGAAGCCGAGGTGCACGTCGTCGGGGTGGACGCCGGCCAGCTCCACTCGGATGAGCAGGTCATCACCCTGAGCCACGATGTCGGTGACCGGCACCCATGCGCTGGCGTGGGTGCGCTCTCGAACCTCCTGCTGGTGCTCACGGCCGTGCGTGCCGATGTCGCGCATACGGCTCAGCTCGCTGAACACGTCGCTGACCCCTCCGAACGGGCGCTGCGGGGCGTCGCGTTGAGGCATGTCTCCTCCTCCGGGATGGCTGGTTGACGACGGCGTCGGCCGGGCTCAGCTGCCGCCGAGCGGCTCGAGCAGGCCGGCATCGTCCAGGAAGCGCTCGGCCACGTCCTCCTCGTCCTGGCCTTCGGTGACGGCGGCATTGAGATCGACCATGACGTCCTGGGTCAGCTCGGCGTTGACGGCGTTGACGACCTCGAGGAACGTCTCCCGCCCGACTCGCTCGAGCTCGTCGTTGCCGGCGACCATCACGACGTTCTGTGACCCGAACAGCAGCTTGGGGTCCTCGAGCACCTCGAAGTCGTCGCCGAGCAGCTGGGGGTCGGTGGTGAAGGCGTTGACGGCGTCGGCCTCTCCGTTCTCGAGCACCTCGTACTGCTCGCCGACCGGCACCCCCTGGAAGGTGGTGTTGTCCAGGCCGTACATCTCCTGCAGTCCCTTGAGCCCCAGGTCGAGGGACTCGAACTCCGGGCGGGCCGCAAGGGTGAACGACTTCAGCCTCGCCAGGTCACCGATGGACTGGAGTCGCTCGGACTGCGCGAACTGCGTGGTCGTCGCGATGGCGTCCTTGTTCTCGAACGGCGTCATCTCGCTCA
>DASQMN010000149.1:0-5627 GCA_035645475.1 Nocardioidaceae bacterium | reverse complement strand
CTCCAGCGTGGGCAGCGGAACCCGCGGCAGCTCCTGCTCGTGACTGAAGGTCCCGCCGGCGCAGCCAGTCATCCTCAGTCCAACAGCTCGTCGCTGCGCCCGGCACCACTGGCGGCCGCGAGATGCTCGGGCAGCACCCGGCCGAAGAGCTGCTTCGTCCGCGGCACCGACCCGACGACTCCAGGTGTCGCGCTGTAGGCGAAGATCGCCGAGTGGCGCTCACGCGGCCCCTGCACCGCCGTGACCCGGTGGAGCGAGTAGCGCCCCGAGAACAGCTGCAGATCCCCCGGCCGCAGACTCAGTCGGTGCACCAGGTGCTCGCCCTCCCCCGCCAGCACGGCCTCGACGTCGTCGAAGTTCTCCGCTCCCGCTGAGCGGATCCCAGGGCAGTACTCGAACGTGCCGCCGCCGAAAGGTGCCTGCGTGAGCATGCTGATGGCGAACTCATTGGTGTCGTAGTGCCAGGGATGGGACCTGCCCTCCGTCAAGACGTTGAGGCACAGACCCGCCAAGGGATCGGCCAGCTGGTAGACCTCCGGCAAGCCGACGCAGGCGGCGATGAACTGGTGGAACTCCGGGCTGGTGTAGAGCCGGGCGACCATGAGATGCGTCGGGATCTGGTCGCGGGCCACGAACGCGTTGCCTCGCTCCATCGTGAGGTTCACCGGATGCCGTTGCGGCAGTGCGAAGTCGGTGGCGGTGTTGTAGACGTTGACGACCTCGACGTCGTAGTACGCCAGCGGCGTCACCGAAGCGCACTGCCTGCTCAGCTCGTCGAGCAGCTCGGCTCGGACGAAGCCCGGCAGCACCGTGCAACCATCCGAGGCCAGTTCGACTCGCGCCCTCGACACCGCCGCGTCGTACACCTCGCTTCCCGGGTGCATGAGCGGGTAACGGCCGGTGTCCACCACGGCGTCGATCGAAGCGGCTGAGGTCATCGCCATGTGGATCCCCCTGAAGCTCGGCGGGACTTCGGACGTCAGGGCTCCGTGCGCGGGTCGCGGCGCCTGATCTTGCTGCCCAACCACACCAGCGGGTCGTACTTGCGGTCAACGACGCGTTCCTTCATAGGAATGATCGCGTTGTCGGTGATCTTGATGCCCTCAGGGCACACCTCTGTGCAGCACTTGGTGATGTTGCACAGGCCCAGCCCGGCCGCGTCCTGTGCCAGGGCGCGGCGGTCATGGGTGTCCAGCGGGTGCATGTCGAGCTCGGCGTATCGCAGGAAGAACCGCGGACCCGCGAAGGCAGGCTTGTTCTCGTCGTGGTCGCGCACGACGTGGCAGGTGTTCTGGCACAGGAAGCACTCGATGCACTTGCGGAACTCCTGGCCCCGCTCGACGTCCTCCTGCATTATCCGACGCTTGCCATCGGCATCGGGCGCGCCGGGAGCGAAACTCGGCAGCTCACGCGCCTTCTCGTAGTTGTACGACACGTCGGTGACGAGGTCGCGTACGACCGGGAAGGCCCGCAGCGGCGTGACCGTGATCGTCTCGGTGGCCTCGAAGTCGGCGAGGCGGGTCATGCACATCAGCCGGGGCCGGCCGTTGATCTCCGCCGAGCATGATCCGCACTTGCCCGCCTTGCAGTTCCAACGGACGGCGAGGTCGCCTGCCTGACTGGCCTGGACGTGATGGATGGCATCGAGGACGACCTCCCCCTCCTCCACCTCGACGGTGAAGTCCTCCAGTGCGCCGCCGTCACGGTCACCTCGCCAGATCCGCATCGCCAGGTCGTACGCCATGTGCTCGCTCTCTCGTCGCGCTGTCACGCAGGGGGCTCAGCTGAGGGGTCAGCTGCGCTCAGGTGGGGTCGAACAAGGGCCGCAGGTCGGTCGGCATCGTGGGCAACGGCTGTCTGGCCAGGCGTAGGCGGCCGTGCTCGTCCAGGGTGAGCGCGAGGTTGAGCTGGCCCCAGGCGTCCTCGGTCGCCGGGAAATCCTCACGGGTGTGACCTCCTCGCGACTCGGTACGCTCCCGTGCCGCCAGCGCGATGCACCTGCTCACCAGCAGCATGTTGGGCAGGTCGAGTGCTAGGTGCCAGCCGGGGTTGTACTGCCGGTGCCCTTCCACGGCCAGGTGCTGCGCCCGCTCGTCCAGCTCGTCAAGTCGGGCTTGAGCCTGCTCGAGCTCCTCGTCGGTGCGAATGATGCCGACCAGCAACTGCATGGCCTCCTGCAGCTCACGTTGCAAGGTGTACGGGTTCTCGACCCCGTGTCCTCCGCCGTCCTCCCCGAACGGCGCCACCGCATGCTGCGCTGCCGCGCGTACGGACGCCTCGCTGATCTCCGGGCGCCGGCGAAGTCCCCGGGCGCGATGGCCCGCAGCGATTCCAGCTCGGCGGCCGAAGACCAGCAGATCCGACAGTGAGTTGCCGCCGAGGCGGTTCGAACCATGCATGCCACCCGCGACCTCACCCGCCGCGTACAGGCCGGACACGGTCGCCTGGCCGGTGTCGGCGTCCACCTCGACGCCGCCCATCACGTAGTGGCAGGTCGGGCCGACCTCCATCGCCTCGGCGGTGATGTCGACGTCGGCGAGCTCCTTGAACTGGTGGTACATGCTCGGCAGGCGCTTGCGGATGTAGGCGGCGTCGCGTCGCGACGCGATGTCCAGGAACACCCCGCCGTGTGGCGACCCGCGACCGGCCTTGATCTCGGAGTTGATGGCGCGAGCCACCTCGTCACGGGGCAGCAGCTCCGGTGGTCGCCGGTTGTTGGCCTTGTCCGTGTACCAGCGGTCGGCCTCCGCCTCGGAGTCGGCGGTCTCTCCCTTGAAGTACTCGGGGATGTAGTCGAACATGAACCGGTTGCCGTCGGAGTTGCGCAGCACTCCCCCGTCGCCGCGGACCGACTCGGTGACCAGGATGCCCTTGACGCTGGGAGGCCACACCATCCCGGTGGGGTGGAACTGGACGAACTCCATGTTGATCAGGCTTGCGCCGGCCTGCAGCGCCAGCGCGTGGCCATCGCCGGTGTACTCCCAGGAGTTGCTGGTCACCTGGTAGCTCTTGCCGATCCCGCCGGTGGCGAGCACGACCGACGGCGCCTCGAACACGATGAAGCGGCCGCTCTCGCGCCAGTAGCCGAAGGCGCCGGCGATCGCACCGTCGGCTTCAGCCTTCAGCAGGTCGGTGACCGTGCACTCCATGAACACGTCGATGCCGAGCTCGACGGCACGCTGCTGCAGCGTCCGGATCATCTCCAGGCCGGTGCGGTCACCGACGTGCGCCAGCCGGGCGAAGCGGTGCCCTCCGAAGTCGCGCTGGGAGATGAGGCCTTCCGGCGTACGGTCGAACAGCGCTCCCCAGGTCTCCAGCTCGAGCACCCGGTCGGGGGCTTCCTGAGCGTGCAGCTGCGCCATCCGCCAGTTGTTGAGCATCTTGCCGCCGCGCATGGTGTCGCGGAAGTGCACCTGCCAGCTGTCGTCGGACCAGACGTTGCCCATGGCAGCCGCGATGCCTCCCTCGGCCATCACGGTGTGGGCTTTGCCCAGCAGTGACTTGCACACGATCGCTGTGCGGGCACCGGTGTCGTGCGCGGCGATGGCCGCGCGGAGCCCCGCTCCCCCGGCTCCGATCACGACGACGTCGTAGGTGTGCCGTTCGTAGTCGCTGGTGCTCATCGAGTCCTCACCTCGGCATCGGGGCCCATCAGAAGAAACGCGGATCGTCGAAGGCGCCGGAGGCCAGCAGGTAGACGTAGAAGTCGGTCAGCGCGACCGAGAACAGCGAGTACCACGCCCACTTGGCATGGTTGCTGTTGAGCCGGGACACGAACGTCCAGGCTCGGTAGCGCACGGGGTGCTTGGAGAAGTGGCGCAGTCGCCCGCCCACGGCGTGGCGGCAGGAATGGCACGAGAGGGTGTACCCCCAGATCAGCACGCTGTTGACCAGGAAGACGAGGGTGCCGAAGCCCATGTGGCCCCACTCGCCGTCGGTGTCGCGGAACGTCAGCACCGTGTCGTACGTGAGGACGCTGGCTACCAGGAACGAGGCGTAGAAGAACCAGCGGTGGATGTTCTGCCCGATCAGCGGGAAGCGGGTCTCGCCGCTGTAGCTGCGATGCGGCTCGGCGACCGCACACGCCGGCGGGGAGAGCCAGAAGGCCCGGTAGTAGGCCTTGCGGTAGTAGTAGCAGGTGAGCCGGAAGCCGAGCGGGAAGATCAGGATCAGCAGGGCCGGGGAGAGCGGGAACCAGCTGATCGGCTGGCCGAGGTCGCTGGAGCCCTCGACACAGTCGGTGCTCAGGCAGGGCGAGTAGAACGGCGAGAGATAGGGGGTGGAGTAGTAGTTGTCTCCGTCGAACGCTCGCCAGGTGGCGTAGATGATGAACGAGGTGAAGACGGCGACGGTGAGGGCCGGCTCCACCCACCAACGGTCGTCACGGAGCGTCTTGCCCGGGATGTCGGCGCGCTGCGGCCCGAGTACACCCTGCGACATCAGCGGGCGAACCGGCCGAGCCCGCCCAGCCCCTCCGACTCGGCGTCGCCCCACATCGACTCGTCGTACGGCTCTCCCGGCACGCGCACGCGGGTGATCGGCGCCGGCGCGTGGTGGCCGGGCAGCGGGGATCCGAGCTCGTCGAGGCACTCGAACAGGCGGTGCATGTCCGAGCGCAGCCGGCGTACCCCGAGGGTGTTGCCGTACGCAGCCTCGATCTGCTGAACCGACTCGGCGAGCTCGCGGGCTCGCGTTCGTGCGGTCGACAGCGGGTCACCCTGAGCGAGCCCACTCGCGTCCGTACCCACCGTCATGGCGACCTCCTGGCGCAGCCGTATGCCTCCGCATCAAACCCTCCACCAGGCCCCATGGGAAGGGACGCGCCGCAATCGATACAGACGAGATCGGCGCCCGCACGGCAACGAGCGTGACGCTCTCCCCCCGCAGTTCAGGTGCTCGGGGAGGGAACGTCACGCTCGGTGTGTGAGTTCAGGGCGCAGGGACGTCTGCGCAGGTCAGACCCTTCTCATCCAGCCGGTGGTGGCGCCGGCAGGTAGGACTCGATGGTGTGGAAGGTGTACAGCGCCCGGGCGCACTGCTTGCGGTTGTTGGCACGCAGGTCCGGGAAGGGGTCGCCAGGCGCGTTGTGGAACGTGTACGGGTAGGAGATCTGGAAGAAGCCACCTGGCGTCTCGATCCCCGCCTCGAGCAGAGCGCACTGCTCGTAGGGGTCACCGAAGGCGACGTCCGGCACGTGGCCGGCGACGGTTCGGACGCAGTCCTTGAAGCTGAAGCCCTCCGGCTCCATACCGAACTGCGCCAGCGTGGCGGGGATCGCCGCACAGGACTGGGCGGGATTGGCTGTGCGCGTCGTGTTGGGGTCACCCTTGGGCGCCGCCGACGCGGTGTTGACGGGAAGGGCGGACAGTGCGGCGGCCGCGCCGACCGCCACCAGAGCCCGAAGTGACTTGGACATGTTGTCTCCTGGTCGTTAGGTGTCGATGAGTGGTCGATCAGGGGCGGGTGCCGCCGGGGAAGAGCGGGGCTCTGCCCGGGTCTATCTCGCCGGAGGCCACACCGGACATGACGGCGACGCAGTCGGCTCGGTTCTTCAGGACGTGGGTCTCGGCGAACTGGATGGTGATCGGGTAGGGGCCGAAGCGGGCCTCGATGCCTTCCCGGCACTG
>DASQMN010000148.1:0-3310 GCA_035645475.1 Nocardioidaceae bacterium | reverse complement strand
ATCACTGCGGCCGCGCACGCGCAGATCGAGGCTGAGCGCATCCAGGTGCTGCAGCAGCTGCGCACCGAGGTCGGCACGTTGGCGACCTCGTTGGCCGGACGCATCGTCGGGGAGTCGCTGGAGGACGAGGTACGTCAGCGCCGCACCGTCGACCGCTTCCTCGCCGAGCTCGAACAACAGGAGTCGGATTCCTCGTCGCAGGCGCAGACGCAGGTACAGCCGGAACCGGCGACCGCCCCCAGCGGAGGGGCACACGCAGCAACCCCTCCGAACGGCCAGGCGCCCTGATGAGGGGTAGCTCGGCACGCTCCCAGCAGACGCTGCTCGACCGCGTCGACGCCTCGGTGGCCGGCGGGACAGACCCGCGGACGCTGGGTGACGAGCTGTTCGCGGTGGTCGAGGTGCTCGATGGCCAACCTGTCCTGCGCCGGCTGCTGACCGATCCGGGCACCTCCGAGCAAGCCAAGCGCGGCATGGTCAAGCACCTGTTCGGCACGGGCGACAAGGGATTCATCCGAAGCCTGCTCAGCCGCGCCGAGGGCAAGGTCTCCGACGCGACGGTCGACGTGCTGTCCGACGCCGCGGCCGTACGCTGGCACTCCACCCGCGATCTCCCTGACGCGCTGGAGCGGGCCGGCATCAACGCCTTCCTCGCGTCGGCGGAGCAGCAGGGGCAGCTCGACGAGGTGGAGGACGAGCTCTTCCGCTTCGGCCGAGTCGTACACGGCGACCCCCAGCTGCGAGCGGCCCTCGGTAACCGCGCCCTCCCGATCGCGCAGCGGCAGGACCTCGTCAACGCCCTGCTGGAAGGTCCCGCGCTGGCCGAGACCCTCGCGCTGGCTCGACAGGCCGCCGTCGGTCGACACGGCTCGTTCGAGACGACGCTGGAGGACACCGGCGAGCTCGCCGCGTTGAGACGCGACCGCCTGGTGGCGACGGTGACGTCGGCGGTCGAGCTCGCCGACGAGGAACGCAACCGCCTGGCGGAAGCACTCAAACGTCACTACGGACGCTCGCTGCATGTGAACGTCGTGGTGGACCCACGCATCATGGGAGGTCTAGCCGTCCAAGTCGGTGACGACCTCATCGACGGCACGGTGTCCGGGCGCCTCGAGGAGGCCCGCAGACGCATCGGCGGCTGACAGAGCCGAGATCGGCGGCGACACTGAGCCACAACGGTCAGAACCACTGGCAAGCACCACAGATCAACCGGGCAGCACTTCAGAGAGCAGAGGGACCGACATGGCGGAACTCACCATTCGTCCGGAGGACATCCGTGAGGCGCTGCAGCGCTTCGTCACCGACTTCGAGCCTGAGGTCGCCGACCGCGAGGAGGTGGGCATCGTCGCGGAGGCTGGCGACGGGATCGCCCGCGTGGAGGGCCTTCCCTCGGCGATGGCCAACGAACTGCTGGAGTTCGAGGACGGCACGCTGGGCCTGGCGTTGAACCTCGACGTGCGCGAGATCGGTGTCGTCATCCTCGGTGAGTTCGCCGGCATCGAGGAGGGCCAGCAGGTCCGCCGCACCGGTGAGGTGCTGTCGGTGCCCGTCGGCGACGGATACCTGGGTCGGGTCGTCGACCCGCTCGGCCAGCCGATGGACGGCCTCGGTGAGGTGCAGACCAGCGGCCGGCGCGCCCTGGAGCTGCAGGCGGCCTCGGTGGTGCAGCGCAAGTCGGTGCACGAGCCGATGATGACCGGCATCAAGGCCATCGACTCGATGACCCCGATCGGCCGGGGCCAGCGCCAGCTCATCATCGGTGACCGGCAGACCGGCAAGAGCGCCATCGCCCTCGACACGATCATCAACCAGCGTCAGAACTGGGAGTCCGGCGACCCGCAGAAGCAGGTGCGCTGCATTTACGTGGCGATCGGTCAGAAGGGCTCGACGATCGCCGCGATCCGCGCCTCGCTGGAGGAGGCCGGTTCCATGGAGTACACCACCATCATCGCGGCTCCGGCGTCGGACTCGGCCGGCTTCAAGTACCTGGCGCCCTACACCGGCTCGGCGATCGGGCAGCACTGGATGTACGACGGCAAGCACGTGCTGATCGTGATGGACGACCTGTCCAAGCAGGCCGAGGCCTACCGCGCGGTCTCGCTGCTGCTGCGCCGCCCACCGGGCCGCGAGGCGTACCCCGGTGACGTGTTCTACCTGCACAGCCGCCTGCTGGAGCGCTGCGCGAAGCTGTCCGACGAGCTCGGCGCCGGGTCGATGACCGCACTGCCCCTCATCGAGACCAAGGCCAACGACGTGTCGGCGTACATCCCGACCAACGTCATCTCGATCACCGACGGCCAGATCTTCCTGCAGTCCGACCTCTTCAACTCCAACCAGCGACCCGCTGTGGACGTCGGCATCTCGGTGTCACGAGTGGGCGGCGCGGCCATGATGAAGTCGATGAAGACGGTGACCGGCTCGCTGAAGGTCGACCTCGCGCAGTTCCGCGCGATGGAGGCGTTCGCCATGTTCGCCTCCGACCTCGACGCAGCCTCGCGCCAGCAGTTGGCCCGCGGTCAGCGGCTGATGGAGCTGTTCAAGCAGGGCCAGTACTCGCCGTACCCGGTCGAGGACCAGGTCGTCGCCTTGTGGCTGGGCACCACCGGCCGGCTCGACCCCGTGCCGGTCGATGACGTCCGTCGCTTCGAGAGCGAGTTCCTCGACTACCTCAAGCGCTCGGAGGGCGGCATCCTCGACACCATCCGCGAGTCGGGGAAGTTCGAGGACGACACCGCGGAGTCGCTGACCTCGGCGTACGACACCTTCACCGGCCAGTTCCAGACGTCCGAAGGCGGCTCGCTGCAGGCCGGGCGCGAGGAGCACGAGGCGCTGGAGGACGAGGACATCTCGCAGGAGCAGATCGTCAAGCAGAAGCGCGGCTGAGCATGGCTGCCTCGCTGCGGGAGTACCGCGCCAAGATCCGGTCCACCCAGGCCACCAAGAAGATCACCCGCGCCATGGAGCTGATCGCGGCGTCCCGGATCATCAAGGCGCAGCAGCGAGCGGCGGCGGCGACGCCGTACGCACGTGAGCTCACCCGTGCGGTGTCGGCCGTGGCCACCTTCTCCCACGTCGACCACCCACTCACCACGGAGAAGGACAACCCGTCGCGTGCGGCGGTGCTCGTGGTGACCTCTGACCGCGGGCTGGCGGGTGCCTACTCTTCAGCGGTGCTCAAGGAGGCCGAGCGGCTCGGCGAGAAGCTGCGCAGCGAGGGCAAAGAGGTCTCGCTGTACGTCAGCGGCCGCAAGGGCGTCACGTACTACACGTTCCGGCAGCGAGCCATCGTCCAGGAGTGGACCGGCTTCTC
>DASQMN010000147.1:0-19846 GCA_035645475.1 Nocardioidaceae bacterium | reverse complement strand
CCAGCTCGTCGAGCAGAAGGGCGCCAATGTCATCATCGGCCCCCTTTCCGGTGACGAGGGCATCGCAGTCGCGGAGTACGCCAAAGCCAACCCCGACCTGACGGTGCTCTCCGGCATCGCGGGCTCCCAGGAGCCGACGCTCCAGGTGCAGGCGGAGAACTTCTTCCGGTTCCACGGGGACGGCGCCATCTGGAACGCCGGCATGGGCGACATCCTCCACAACCAGGAGGGATGGGACACGGTGGCCGTCATCGCCGACGACTACAGCTTCGGGCACACCTCCGCGGCCGGATTCATCGCCGACTTCTGCGGTGTGGGCGGCGACGTGGTCTCCCGGGTCTTCCCGCCGCTTGGCACTACCGACTACTCCTCGTTCGTCCAGCAGCTGCCCGACCCCGACCAGGTGGATGGCTACTTCTGGGTGGTGGGAGGAACCGGCACGCAGGCGGCACTCGAGGCGTTCGTCAACGCCAAGGGTGAGCTCACCGGCGACCAGCACGCTGGCAACCTCTTCTTCAACCCCAGCCTGGCGCAGGCCCTCGGTACCGACATCGCCGGCGCGTACGTCGGCGGGTTCGCCGTGTTGCCCGGCGACGTGGAAACCCCCGAGATCAAGGAGTACCTCGCCAGCGCCGACGACACCTGGACCACTCTGGCCAGCGGCATCACTGGCGGAGAGCCCGGTGAGCCGTCCGCAGCCGCGAGCTTCGGGTTCATGTACGGCTACTACTCCGCCGGTGTGGCACTCGCCCAGGCCCTGGAGGAGACCGGGGGCGACCCGGCACCGGACGTGCTGCAGCCGGCACTCTCGGAGCTGACGCTGGACCTGCCCTACGGCGACATCAGCCTCGACGAGAACCGCAGCGGCATCGTCGACGTCGGCCTGTCGCAGCTGGTCGAGGAGGATGGCGAGATCGTGCAGAAGGCGGTAGCCATCATCCCGGAGGTCGACCAGACCTTCGGCGGCACCTTCAGCACCGACACGCCTGCCCCAGGGCGGGACTTCCCGCCGTGCGAGGAAGCCGATCTTCCCTGGGTCGGCAACGCCATCCCGGTGGAGAACGGGGTTCCGCAGGAGTAGTGGCACAACTAAGTCAGGGACCCACGAGGCGAGGACGGCCATGGCAGCGAGCACCAGCACACCAAGCGGCGGCGCCCCCGTCGTCGCGCTGCGCTCGGTGACGGTGGCGTTCGGCGGTCTGCTGGCCCTGGGCGGCGTCGATCTGGACGTCGCCCGGGGCCAGCGACTGGCCATCCTCGGTCCGAACGGTGCCGGCAAGACAACCTTGTTCAACGTCGTGGCCGGCGACCTGACTCCGACGTCCGGATCGGTGGAGATCGCGGGGGTGGACTGCACCCATCGCCCGTCACGTCATCGGCCGGGACTGGGGGTCGCTCGCACGTACCAGAAGGCCAGGTCCTTCCCGGGACTGTCGGTGGCCGACAACCTCTATCTGGCGCTGGTCGGCCGGCGCGGGCGTCACCTGTCGCTATGGCGCCGAGGCAGCGACCGGACGCTTCGGGAGAGGGCGGCCGCCGCCGCCGAGTCGGTGTGGCTGCGGGACGCCTTGGAGGTGAAGGTCAGCGAGCTGTCCCACGGCCAGAAGCGGCAGCTGGAGATCGGCATGTCACTGGCTACCGACCCCGAGGTGCTGCTGCTGGACGAGCCGGCGTCCGGCCTGTCGCGGGGTGAGCGGGAGCGGCTGATCGAGCTGCTCGAGTCCCTGCCCGCCGAGGTCACGCTGCTCCTGATCGAGCACGACATGGATGTCGCCTTCAAGGTCGCGCGCCGCGTCGTCGTGATGTCGGACGGCATGGTCGTGGCCGCCGGGACCCCGGAGGAGGTCCAGGCCAACCCTCTGGTGCACGAGATCTATCTGGGCAGCGAGGCATCCGCGTGAGCGAGCCGCTGCTCGAGGTCCGTGGCCTCACCTCGGGGTACGGGGAGTCACAGGTCCTCGACGAGATCAGCTTCAGCATGGGAGTCGAGGCGGTCGGCATCATCGGCCGCAACGGCATGGGAAAGACCACGCTGTGCGACACGATCATGGGTCTGGTCCGGGCCACTGGCGGCGAGGTCCTGCTGCACGGCCAGCACCTCGAGGGGCGCACTCCCGAGAAGGTCGCTCGCAGCGGCATCTCCTACGTGCCGCAGGGACGTCGGCTGTTCGCCTCGCTGACGGTTGACGAGCACCTGGCGATGCTGGCCAAGGGCACGCGCGGCCAGCGCTGGACTCCCGAGGCGGTGTACGAGCTGTTCCCGCGGCTCGCCCAGCGGCGCAGCAGCGGTGGCGCGGACCTGTCCGGGGGCGAGCAGCAGATGCTCGCGGTCGGGCGCGCGCTGCTGCTGAACGGATCGCTGGTGCTGATGGACGAGCCGTCGGAGGGGCTCGCGCCCACCATCGTCGACGTCCTCGTCGAGGCGGTCCACCGGCTGGTCGCCGAGGGCACGGCGGTGCTCGTCGTCGAGCAGAAGCTGCTCGCCGCGACCGCCATGGCCGAACGTCAGCTGGTGATGGTCTCCGGCCGGATCCAGGCTGAGACGACCGCCTCCCAGCTGCGGTCAGACCCCGACCTGCAACGCCGCTACCTGGGCGTCGGCAGCGCCGTCGAAACAGTCGAAGAGCACTCCCACGAGGCACCGTCGAAAGGCAGACCCAGATGACCGATCCCATCAACGTGGCGCTCATCGGCTCCAAGTTCATGGGCCGGGCGCACTCCAACGCCTGGCTCAAGGTCGCGAAGTTCTTCCCGGATGCTGCCTCACCGGTGATGCACACCGTCGTCGGGCGGTCCGCCGCCGACCTGGAGACCTTCGCCCGTACGTGGGGGTGGCACCAGACGTCAACCGACTGGCGGGACGTCGTCCAGTCGCCGGACATCGCGCTGGTGGACGTGGCCACGCCCAACGACGTGCACGCCGAACAGGCCATCGCAGCGCTGGAGGCCGGCAAGGACGTCGCGTGCGAGAAACCGCTGGCCGGCACGCTCGCCGATGCGCAGAGGATGGCCGACGCCGCGGCGGGTGCCTCCGGCCGGACCTTCGTGTGGTTCAACTACCGACGGGTCCCCGCGGTTGCGCTCGCCAAGCGTCTGGTCGACTCAGGCGCACTGGGCCGCATCTACCACGCCCGCGCCGCGTACCTGCAGAGCTGGGGAGGCCCGGACACGCCCCTGCTGTGGCGCTTCCAGGGCGACGTCGCCGGCTCAGGCGCCCACGGGGACCTCAACGCCCACATCATCGACACCGTCCGCTTCGTGACCGGCGAGGAGATCGTCACGGTGGAGGGAGCCATCGAGCACACCTTCATCGAGGAACGCGAGCTGCTCGCCGGGTCAGCAGGCGGTGAGATCGCCGGTGCAGGCGCGCCCACCGCCGGTGCGAAGGGGCGCAGCACAGTGGACGACGCGGTGCTGTTCCTGGCGCGGCTGAGTGGCGGCGCGATCGCCAGCTTCGAGGCCACCCGGCTTGCGACCGGGTACAACAACGGCAACCGCTTCGAGATCCACGGCGAGCGGGGAGCACTCCGCTTCGACTTCCAGCGCATGAACGAGCTGGAGTACTTCAGCCTGGACAGCGAGGCAGCGGTGCAGGGCTGGACCACCATCGACGTCACCAGTGCCGCCAGCGGCCACCCGTACGTGCAGGCATGGTGGCCCGACGGGCACGGCCTGGGGTACGAGCACACGTTCGTCAACCAGGCCAGCGACATCCTCACCGTGCTCGGCGGGGGCGAGCCCGAGTTCCCGCTGCCGGACTTCGCCGATGCACTCAAGACCCAGCGCGTGCTGCACGCGGCGATCGCCTCGGCACGCAACCGCGCGCCGGTCGACCTCGCAGATCTCTGACACTCAGAAAGGCCCTACCGTGACCGAGACGCAACCTTACGAACCGACCTTCATGCCGGTGGGCGTGCTCACCGCGGCACTGCAGGAGCTGACACCGCGAGAGGAACGCGACGCCGACCCTGACCTCGCGATCGAGCAGTGGCTCGCCTTCGCCCGGGACCTCGGAGCCGACTGCATCGAGCTGTCCGCGGCGCTGCACCCGTCGCTCGCCGACGTCCCCGCCGAGGCGATGCTCGATCCGGTGGCCAACACGCTGGACCTTCGCGACTCCTTCACCGAGGAGCGCGCGAAGCGCGTGACCGCCGCGATCGACGAGACCGGTGTGGCCATCGCCGACGTGGCGTACTTCGACGACCTCCTGCACGAGGACCCCGCGATCCGCCGCAAGAAGCACGACTTCATGGTCCGGGTGATGGACACCGCCGTGCTGCTCGGCGTCTCGGCCGTGACCGGTTTCGTCGGGCGCAACCAGTCCAGGTCGATGGACCAGAACCTGATCGACTTCGAAGAGGGTTTCGTGCCGCTGTTGCAGGCGGCGAAGGACCGAGGGCTGTCGTTCCGGGTGGAGCAGTGCCCGATGCCCGGCTGGACGCCAGGGGACAACTTCCACAACAACATCGCCTACACGCCCGCCATGTGGATCGCGCTGCACCGCATCAGCGAACGTCACGGGGTCGGTGACCAGTTCCGGATCCACTACGACCCGTCCCACTCGATCCTCATGGGCCAGGACACCCGGTCGATGTTCCAGTACCTCGCTGACGAGGGGTACAACTTCCTGATCTCCGGCATGCACGTGAAGGGGCAGGTCATCGACCCCCGAGGCGTTTCAGCCTGGGGCTATGGCGGGCAGACGGTGCAGCGTGGCGACTGGGATGGTGACCAGGTCTCCGACGACCCTGCCAACCTCGCCAACGCCTGGAAGAAGCAGACCGTGCTTTGCGAGCACGAGCTGCCCGGGACGGCGCGGCACGACCCGCTGGCGTACCTGCAGAACAGGACGGTCGACTGGCTCGACCACCAGCTGGCTGCGCGGGAGCTCCTCGACGTGGACGTGGCCACCATGCCGCTCATCGTCGAGCACGAGTACCCCGCAGCGCGCGTTCAGGACAAGGACCTGCTGCTGCCGATCCTGTCGGGTTCCATCGACTTCACCAGGCACATCGACCGGGCCGCTGCAGCGATGTACGCGCTTCAGCACGAGGTCCTCGCCGCTCAGGGCATTCCGGTCCAGGGCGTCGGCCGCCAGCCGTTCCGCAGCTAGAGGGGACACGACCGCATGAGCAGCTTCTTTCCCGACGTCCCGGACAAGGTTCACCCGGCAGGGCAGTCCGCCGGCGACGAGCTCGGCTTCCAGGTGTACGACCCGGACCGCATCGTCGGCGGCAAGCGCATGGAGGATCACCTTCGCATCGCCGTGTGCTACTGGCACAGCTTCAACTGGCCCGGCAGCGACGTCTTCGGTACGGGCACGTTCGACCGGCCGTGGCTGGACCCGGCAGCGGAGCCGATGCAGGCGGCGTTCGACAAGCAGGACGCGGCCTTCGAGTTCTTCGCCAAGCTCGGCACTCCCTTCTACTGCTTCCACGACACCGACATGGCCCCTGCCGGGGACACGCTGAAGGAGGCCAGAGCCAATCTGCACCGGCTGGTCGACCGGGCGGAGGAAAAGATGGCCGAGACGGGGGTCCGGCTGCTGTGGGGGACGGCCAACCTGTTCTCGCACCCCCGGTACGCGGCCGGCGCCGCGACCAACCCCGACCCGGAGGTCTTCGCCCACGCCGCAGCCCAGGTACGCGACGCCCTCGAGGTCACCGCCAGGCTCGGCGGGGAGAACTACGTTCTCTGGGGCGGCCGGGAGGGCTACGAGACGCTGCTCAACACGCGGATGCGCCAGGAGACGGATCAGCTCGCCCGCTTCCTCCAGCTGGTGGTCGAGCACAAGCACAGGATCGGCTTCCGGGGGACGCTGCTGATCGAGCCGAAGCCACAGGAGCCCACCAAGCACCAGTACGACTACGACTGCGCGACGGTGCACGGGTTCCTCGACCGCCACGGCCTGACAAGCGAGATCAAGGTCAACATCGAGGGCAACCACGCGACGCTTGCCGGGCACTCGTTCCACCACGAGGTCGCCTACGCCGTCGACAACGGCATCTTCGGCAGCATCGACGCCAACCGAGGGGACCCGCAGAACGGGTGGGACACCGACCAGTTCCCCAACTCGGTCGAGGAGCTGGCACTGGTGTTGTTCGAGATCCTCTCCAGCGGTGGCTTCACCACCGGAGGGTTCAACTTCGACACCAAGCTCCGCCGCCAGAGCATGGACCGGACCGACCTGTTCCACGCGCACATCGGTGGCATCGACACGCTCGCCCAGGCGCTCCTGGTCGCGCAGGCGATGGTCGACGACGGCGTCCTGACGAAGGCACGCCAGCAGCGCTATCGCGGGTGGGACGGCGATCTCGGTCGTCGCATCCTGGATCCGGCGACCGATCTGACGACGCTCGCCGACCAGGCGCTGGAGGGAGACCTGAACCCGGTGCCGGTCTCCGGGCGCCAGGAGCTGTTGGAGAACGAAGTGAGCCGCATCCTCCGGTCGACGTGATGGCCCGCAGCAGGGCTGAGCTGGTCGCCTCCTTCCACGACATGGCATCGCGCCGCGAGCCCATCGTGGGCGGCGGCGCAGGCACCGGCCTGTCGGCGAAGTGGGAGGAGGCCGGCGGCATCGACCTGATCGTCATCTACAACTCCGGGCGTTACCGGATGGCCGGACGCGGCTCGCTGGCCGGCCTGCTGGCGTACGGCAACGCCAACGACATCGTCGTGGAGATGGCGCACGAGGTGCTGCCCGTGGTGCAGCACACCCCGGTGCTCGCCGGCGTCAACGGCACCGACCCGTTCTACCTGCCCCACGTGTTCCTGGCCGAGCTCAAGGCGATGGGTTTCGCCGGCGTGCAGAACTTCCCGACCGTGGGACTCATCGACGGTGTCTTCCGCCAGAACCTGGAGGAGACCGGCATGGGCTACGCACTCGAGGTGTCGATGATCGCTCAAGCCCGCGAGCTGGAGCTCCTGACGACGCCGTACGTCTTCAGCGAGGACGACGCCAGCGCGATGGCGGAGGCGGGCGCCGACCTCGTCGTGTGCCACATGGGGCTGACGACCGGTGGCAGCATCGGCGCGGAGACGGCTCTGACGCTGGACGACTGCGTCGATCGCGTCAACCGCTGGGGCGCCGCTGCGCGGGCGGCGCGGCCCGACGTGCTCGTGCTGTGTCACGGCGGCCCCATCGCCGAACCCGCCGACGCGACGTACGTGCTGCAGCACGCGAAGGACGTGCACGGTTTCTACGGCGCCTCCAGCATGGAACGCCTGCCCACCGAGCAGGCACTCAAGGCTCAGACGGAGGCGT
This sequence comes from Nocardioidaceae bacterium, assembly GCA_035645475.1. Taxonomy (GTDB): domain Bacteria; phylum Actinomycetota; class Actinomycetes; order Propionibacteriales; family Nocardioidaceae; genus DASQMN01. Next base: position 12,582 of record DASQMN010000147.1, on the reverse strand, counting down.
TCAAGGCGGTGACGTTCTGATGGCGACCGTCGTCCTCGCCGGAACCCTGGACACGAAGGGCCACGAGTACGCCTTCGTCCGCGACCGCCTGCAGGAGCATCACGTCGACGTGGTGCTGGTGGACGTGGGCGTCCACCCACCTCAGGTCGAGCCGGACATCTCCCGCGAGGACGTCGCACGTGCCGCCGGTGAGAACGTAGCGGCCTTGGCTACGGCGGGCGACAGGGGCGCGGCCACCACTGCTATGGGCAGCGGAGCCGCCGCGTTGCTCCTGCGCCTGCACGCGGAGGGCCGTCTGGACGGGGTGCTCGGTCTGGGTGGATCCGGTGGGTCGTCGATCGTGACGACCGCCATGCGCGCTCTGCCGGTGGGTGTGCCGAAGCTGATGGTCTCGACACTGGCGTCCGGCGACACCCGGCCGTACGTCGGGGCCGTGGACATCACGATGATGTACTCGGTCGTCGACATCGCCGGCATCAACTCGGTCTCGGCGCGGATACTGACCAACGCCGCGGGCGCCATCGCCGGGATGGTGAACGCTGCCATGCCCCCGCTCGAGCACAAGCCGCTCGTCGCCGCGTCCATGTTCGGGGTCACCACTCAGGGAGTCACCCATGCGCGGGAGCGGCTCGAGGAGCTCGGCTACGAGGTGCTCGTCTTCCATGCGACGGGAACGGGCGGGCAGTCGATGGAGACCCTGGTGGCCGGCGGCTTCGTCGCCGGGGTGCTGGACCTGACCACCACAGAGCTGGCGGACGAGCTGGTCGGCGGGGTCCTGTCGGCGGGACCGCGACGGCTCGAAGCCGCGGGTGCTGCTGGTGTGCCGCAGGTCGTCTCTCTGGGCGCGCTCGACATGGTCAACTTCGGCCCTCGCGAGACGGTGCCGCCACGCTTCGAGGCGCGCACCCTCTACGTGCACAACCCGACCGTCACGTTGATGCGCACCACACCCCAGGAGAGCAGTGAGCTGGGCCGCGAGGTGAAGCGAAAGCTCGCCGCAGCGCAGGGTCCGACCGCGCTCTTCATCCCGCGCAAGGGCGTGTCGATGATCGCGGTCGAAGGACAGCCGTTCCACGACGCGGAAGCCGACGCAGCACTGTTCGCCGCGGTGGACGACGACAGCGACCTCGAGGTCCACGACCTCGATCTCGACGTCAACGACAAGCGGTTCGCCGTAGCCATGGCTGATCGACTGCACGAGATGATCACCAGCCGGTGACCATCGCACGACGCCGAGGAGCCCGATGAGCACGTTCATTCCACTGTCCGACGTCCGGCGCGAACAGTTCGACTGGGGGGTGATCGGATGGCGACTCGTACCGGCCGACGGCGCCGATCACTTGGTGGTGATGGACGTCGAGCTTCAGCCCGGAGGCGGCCACGACTTCCACCGTCACCCCGGGCAGGAGGAGATGATCATCGTCAAGCGGGGGTCGGTCACGCAGTTCGTCGAGTCGGAGTCTGCGACGCTGGCCGCCGGCGACTCGGTATTCGTTCCAGCGGGAGTGGTGCACGCCTCGTTCAACGACAGCGAGGAGACCGCCTACCTGCAGGTCGTCATCTCGCCGTCCCTCGGCGGTGAGACCGGCTACGGGCTGGAGGCGGTCGCCGACCAGGAGCCCTGGGCTTCGTTGCGTCGGCCACCGTCGGGCTAGTGCGACTCGCGGACGGCGCCGTCTCCGCTGGAGCCGACGAGGAAGTCGAGGTCGGCACCCCGGTCGGCCTGCATGACGTGCTCGACGTAGAGCCGCTGCCAGCCGCGTACCGGAGCTGCCAGCGACGCCTGCATGGCCGCGGAAGGCTGGCGTTGCTGCCAGTCCGCGACGGGGACGTCCACATCGATGCGCCGAGCGTCCACATCGAGCACCACCGGGTCGCCGTCGCGCACCAGGGACAGCGGGCCGCCGGCTGCTGCTTCGGGGGCGGCGTGCAGCACCACTGTGCCGTACGCCGTGCCGCTCATGCGGCCGTCGCTGACGCGGACCATGTCTCGGACCCCGCGAGCCAGGAGCTTGGCCGGCAGCGGCAGGTTGCCGACCTCCGGCATTCCGGGGTAACCGCGCGGCCCACAGCCTCGCAGCACCAGGACCGAGTCCTCGTCGACGTCGAGCGCGGGGTCGTCGAGCCGAGCCTTCAGGTCCTCGACGCTGTCGAACACCACGGCCCGGCCACGGTGCTGCAGCAGGTGCGCCGAGGCAGCGGCTGGCTTCACCAGCGCCCCGTCGGGGGCGAGGTTGCCGCGTAGGACCGCGATGCCCGCGTCCGGCAACAGTGGCTGGTGTCGTGGCCGGATGACCGTCTCGTCCCAGGTGGGGGACTCCGTGACGTGCTCGACCAGGGTCCGCCCGGTCACGGTCAGCGCCTGCGGGTCGAGCAGGTCCACCACTTGGGCCAGGACCGCAAGCAGCCCGCCGGCGCGGTGGAAGTCCTCCATGAGGAAGCGGCCGGCTGGATGGAGGTCCACGAGCAGGGGGACGCCGGACCCGGCCCGGTCGAAGTCGTCCAGGGACAGGTCGATCCCGAGGCGGCCGGCGATGGCCAGCAGGTGCACGACCGCGTTCGTCGACCCGCCGATGGCTGCCAGGGCGATGACCGCATTGAGGAACGACCCACGCGTCAGCACCGCGCTGGGGCGCCGCCCCGACTCGACCAGTTCCACGGCAAGCCGCCCGCTGCTCTGGGCCATGACGAGCAGTCGGCTGTCCGCGGCAGGAATGCCCGCGGTCCCGGGCAGCGTCGTGCCGAGCGACTCGGCCATGCAGGCCATGGTCGACGCGGTCCCCATCGTGTTGCAGTGCCCGCGGCTGCGGATCATGGCCGACTCGGAGGCGAGGAAGTCAGCCTGCGGAAGCGTCCCCGCGCGCACCTCTTCCGACAGCCGCCAGACGTCGGTGCCGCATCCGAGTGGCACGCCACGGAAGGTGCCGGTGAGCATGGGTCCGCCGGGGACGACGACAGCCGGCAGATCGACCGACGCAGCCGCCATGAGAAGCGCGGGGATCGTCTTGTCGCAGCCGCCGAGCAGCACCACTCCGTCGATGGGGTTGGCGCGCAGCAGCTCCTCGGCTGCCATCGCGGCCATGTTCCGCCAGAGCATGGCGGTCGGCCGCATCTGGTTCTCGCCCAGCGACACCATGGGCAGGTTCAGCGGCACGCCGCCGGCCTCCCACACGCCTTGCTTCACGCTCGAGGCGATCTCGTCCAGATGGCTGTTGCAGGGGCTGAGGTCGGATGCCGTGTTGGCGATCGCGATGTGGGGTCGACCGTCGAAGGCGTTGTCGGGCAGCCCACGCCGCATCCATGCCCGGTGGATGTACGCGTTGCGGTCCGTGCCGCCGTACCAGCGCTGGCTGCGTCGCTCCGCCACAGTTCCCGCCTCCGCATCACCAAGACCTGCGAGTCGAAACGGTGCTCACCGTACTCACTGCGCGACACAGCCAGCGCTGATACGCCGGTCGTCGCGCCGCACATGTCGTTGCGCTGCGACACTGCCGGAACGCCTGAGGAGGAGAACGCATGCAACTGGCACGCCTGGGCCCGCCCGGAGCCGAGCGACCTGCCGTCCTGGTGGGGGATGACTCCTACCTCGACGTGAGCGAGGAGGTGGCGGACTTCGATGAGGCGTTCTTCGCCGCTGGCGGTCTCGGCCGGCTCAGCGAGGTGCTGAATCGACGCACGGCCGACGACGCGACCCTTCCGCTGGCGGGCCGGCGTATCGGTGCACCGATCAGGCGACCGCAGCAGATCATCGGCATCGGCCTGAACTATCGCGATCACGCCATCGAGGCGGGCATGGCCGTGCCCGAGGAGCCGATCGTCTTCTCCAAGGCGCCCAACTCGCTCTCCGGACCGAACGATGACGTGCACGTCCCGCGTGGCTCCACCAAGACCGACTGGGAGGTGGAGCTCGGAGTGGTGGTGGGGTCACGGTGCCGCTACCTCGACGACGAGCAGTCGGCCACCCGCGCCATCGCGGGCTACGTCGTCGTCAACGACGTCAGCGAACGCAGCTTCCAGCTCGAGCGCGGCGGTCAGTGGGGCAAGGGCAAGTCCGCGGAGACCTTCACCCCGTGCGGTCCCGTGCTGGTCACGCCGGACGAGCTGCCGGACCTCACCAGTCTGGCGATGTGGCTCGAGGTCAACGGTGAGCGCCGGCAGACCGGGTCGACCGCGACGATGCTGTTCGGTCCCGCCTTCCTGGTGCACTACCTCAGCCAGTTCATGGTGCTGGAGCCCGGTGACCTGATCTGCACGGGCACGCCGCCCGGAGTGGGGATGAGCTCCGACCCGCCGGTCTTCCTGCGCGCCGGCGATGTGGTCGAGCTCGGGATCGACGGCTTGGGCAGCCAGCGTCAGCGCGTCGTCGCGGCACCATGAGGGCGCTGGTGCTCACCGGCCCCGGCCAGGCCGCCGTACAGGACGTGGCTCCGCCCGTCGCTGACTCCGGACAGGTCGTCGTGGACGTCGAGCGGGTCGGCGTGTGCGGAACCGATGTCGACTTCTTCACCGGTGAGATGGCCTACCTCTCCGACGGTCACGCGGCCTATCCGATGCGACTCGGCCACGAGTGGTGCGGGACCGTCTCAGCCGTCGGCAGCGGGGTCGACGCTTCCTGGGTCGGTGCGCGGGTGACCGGCGACACCATGCTCGGCTGCGGACACTGCGCTCGGTGTGGGTCAGGACGCCAGCATCTGTGCCAGCACCGCAGCGAGATCGGCATTCGAGGCGGCTGGCCGGGAGCGCTGGCCGAGCAGCTCCTCGTCCCGCTGACGGCGCTGCACATGCTGCCCGAGACGATCGACGTGGTCGCGGGCGCCTTGGTGGAACCCGGAGGCAACGCCCTGCGCGCCGTGCTGGCCGCCCGGTTGCAACCGGGTGACCGCGTGCTCATCTGGGGCCCGGGCTCGATCGGTCTGCTCACGGCAGCGTTCGCAGCTGCTGCGGGGGCCGAGGTGCATCTGGTCGGCATCGAGGAGAAGTCGCTGGCCTTCGCCGCAGGGCTGGGTTACGAGCACGCATCGCCTCCGTCCGTGCTGCCGGACGTGCCGTTCGGTGCTGTCATCGACGCCAGCAACGGCGTCGACGTGCCGCGCGCCGCCATCGATCTGGTCGAACCGGGTGGGCGCGTCGTACTCATCGGCATCGCCGGCCGACCCAGCAACGTGGACACGCGGACGCTGGTCCTCAAGGACCTCACCGCCGTCGGCATCCTGAGCGCCTCACCGGGCCTGGCCGGAGCCATTGCACGGTACGCGTCGGGCGCCGTGGACCCGCGACCACTGGTTGCGGCGACGGTCGCCCTCGACGAGGTTCCGGCCGTCCTCGCCGGCGAGCGTCCGCCCGGAGCGAGCGCGGCGCCCAAGATCCACGTGGACCCGCGCAGGTGACGCCGTGACCGGATCCGACGCGGACGCAGCTGACCTGACCGCGAGCGAGGAGGAGGAACCAGTGCAGGACTTTCTCGGCTTGTCGGCCCTGGTGACCGGCGGCGCGAGCGGCATCGGTGCCGCGACTGCTGCCCTGCTGGCCGACCGCGGGGCGCGCGTTGCTGTCGCCGACCTGTCTGGTTCTACCAACGGGAGGCACCTCAGTGTCGTGTGCGATGTCACCAACCGGTCGTCGGTGGCCGCAGCCGTCGCTGACACGGTGGAGGCCTTCGGTGCCTTGGACGTGGTGATCAACAACGCCGGCATCGGCGCCGTCGGCGACGTGACCGTCAACAGCGACGAGCAGTGGCGCCAGGTGCTCGACGTCAACGTGGTGGGCATGGCGCGAGTAGCCGCCACCGCGATCGAGCATCTGCGCCGATCGCAGCACGCCTCCATGGTGCTGACGTCATCGGTGGTCGCTGCGGTGGGCGTACCGGGCCGCGCCGCCTACGCAGCCAGCAAGGGTGCCGTGCAGGCACTCACCCTCGCGATGGCCGCCGACCACGTGCACGAGGGGATCCGGGTCAATTGCGTCGCCCCCGGCACGACTGACACACCCTGGGTCGAGCGACTGCTGGCGGACGCGGATGATCCCGACGCAGCAGCGCAGGGGCTTCGCTCGCGGCAGCCCCTGGGCCGCCTGGTGAGCCCGGCGGAGGTGGCCCACGCGATCGCGTATCTCGCGAGCCCACTCTCCGGCTCCACCACCGGCACGATCCTCACGGTCGACGGGGGCATGACGGCCCTGCGGTCGACGTGAGCCACACAGCCTGGAGCGGTTAGGCTGCGTCGCGGTGGGCGAGCCGGTCGGACGGTCGCGGCGCCTCGTACCTGAGGTGTCGAGGAAGGTCCGGACTCCACAGAGCAGGGTGGTGGCCAACAGCCACCCGGGGTGACCCGCGGGACAGTGCCACAGAGACAGACCGCCAGCGGCCCTGGCAGTGCCAGGGTGCGGGTAAGGGTGAAACGGTGGTGTAAGAGACCACCAGCGCCTCGGGTGACCGAGGCGGCTGGGTAAACCCCATCCGGAGCAAGACCAGGATGGCCCGGTTCGCCGGGCCTGCGCGGGCGTACGAGGGTTGCTCGCCCAAGCTCGCGGGTAGGTCGCATCAGGGCACCGGCAACGGTGTTCGCAGATGGATGGCCGTCGGGGCGCGAGAGCGCTTGCACAGAATCCGGCCTACAGACCGGCTCGTCCACCACCCCGCCACATGTCACACCCTCGGTCGACATGCGATACCCCGCAGGTGTGCACTCTTCGTAACGGATGTATAACGCTCGGCTGTCGAACTCGGCTTGTCACGGCATATGGGGTTGATTGACCCACGGCGGAGGACATCCGCTTTGCCTGCGCGAGGGGTTCTGATGCCACATCGTTCATGGAGAAGGCCGAGGCAGCTGACCGCCCTGGCGGCCTCTGGCCTGCTGGTGGGTGCCGTCGTACCGGCGATGGCCTTCACGCAAGCCTCCGCTCTCCCTCCGGAGTCTGGTGTCAGGGCAGGCCTGTCACTGGAGGGCCTGGACGTCTCAGACGTCCCGGACAAGGAGCCCAGAGCGGGCGTCTACAACGTGGTTCTGTCCGACCAGCCCGCGACCGCATATGACGGCCACCTGAGCGGGTATGCAGCGACGAGACCCAACGTTGGTGACACCTTCCAGAACGACGACGATGCGGCTCGCTACCGCAGCTACCTCGTGGCTCAACAGGACGAGGTGCTGAACAGGATTTCCGCACAGGAGCCCCGCTACCGCTACACCGCAGCCCTCAACGGCTTCTCGGCTCGGCTCAGCGGCGCGCAGGTCAGTGCCTTGCGTTCCATGCCCGGCGTTCTGACAGTGCAGCCGGACCGTATTCGTCAGCTCGAGACCATCGACTCGCCGAGATTCCTCGGACTGGCAGGGCGGAACGGTGTCTGGGAGCAGAACGGCGGTACGGAGCGGGCTGGCAAGAATGTCGTGGTCGGTGTTCTGGACTCCGGCATCTGGCCGGAGAACCCGTCGTTCGCAGGCTCCGCCCGAGCGCCAGACCCGCGTGGCTTCAACGGTGTCTGCACGAAGGGTGAGGACTGGCCGCGCAACACCTGCAACGGCAAGGTGATCGCCGCCCGCTACTTCAACAAGGGCTTCGGTGTGGAGGACATCGCCGAAGAGGACTACCTGTCGGCCCGCGATGGCGACGGGCACGGTTCACACACCGCATCCACCGCAGCCGGCAACAACGGGGTACGCGTGCGCATCGAGGGCCAGAGCTTCGGCCGGGCGTCCGGCATGGCGCCGGCCGCCTACATCGCCGTGTACAAGGTCTGCTGGGAAGCCACTGACCCTGACAACACCGGTTGCTCCGACAGCGACTCCGTAGCGGCCATCGACAGGGCGGTCCTCGACGGCGTCGATGTGCTCAACTACTCGATCAGCGGGTCGAGCGACAACTTCGCGGACCCCGTCGAGCTGGCCTTCCTCGGTGCGGCGGCCGGTGGCACCTTCGTCGCGACCTCCGCGGGCAACTCCGGACCGACCGCGTCGACCGTGGCCCATCCCAGCCCCTGGGTGGCGACCGTCGCCGCCAGCACGCACCACCTGTTCCAGGGCAGCGTGGTCCTCGGCAACGGCCGGTCGTACGTCGGCGCGATGACATCGGACAAGGCGGTCAGCGAGCGACGCATCATCTTGTCGACCGACGCCGCCAGCGCCGATGCGGACCGGGAGGAGGCACGGCTGTGCTACCCCGACACGCTCGACCGTGACCAGGTGGAGGACCGGATCGTCGTCTGCGACCGGGGCGTCATCGACCGAGTCGCCAAGAGCGCGGAGGTGGAACGGGCAGGCGGTGCGGGCATGGTGCTCACCAACACCGAGCCGAACAGCCTGGACGCCGACTTCCACTCAGTGCCCACCGTGCACCTGGACGAGAACGACGGCGCGAAGGTCAAGCAGTACGTCGAGAGCCAGGGCCGCAGGGCCACCGCCGCGCTGAACCCTGAAGGACGCGACGACACACGCGTGCCCCAGATCGCCGGCTTCTCCTCGCGTGGTCCGCTGCTCGCTGGGGAAGGCAACATCTTGAAGCCGGATCTGTCGGCTCCCGGTGTGAGCGTGATCGCGGCCGTCGCTCCACCGTCGAACTCCGGGCGCAGATGGGACGCCTACTCCGGCACCTCGATGGCATCGCCGCACGTGGCCGGGCTCGGCGCTTTCATCAAGAATCTCCGCCCCGACTGGTCACCAGCGATCATCAAGTCGGCCATGATGACGACGGCATACGACCTCTCCGGGCCGCATGGACCGTTCGCGCAGGGGGCCGGGCACGTCAACCCGCGTCGCTTCCTCGATCCGGGCCTCGCCTACGACGCCGGCCACGGCCAGTGGCTGAGGTTCCTGACCGGTGACCGAACCGCCAGCAACGTCAACCAAGCCTCCATCGCAGTCGGCCAGCTGACGGGCACGGAGACGGTTCAACGCCGGGTCACGAACGTCTCGGACAAGCCGGAGACCTACACCGCTGTGGTGCGTGGGCTCGAGGGGATCGCCACGCAGGTGCGCCCCTCGACCATTCGAGTCGCGCCCCAGCGTGTGCAGAAGTTCGCGGTGAACTTCACCGCCACTGAGGCCGCTCGCTTCAACAAGTACAGCAGCGGACATCTGGTGTGGAGGGGCTCCAGAGGCCACGTCGTGCGCACTCCGCTGGCAGTGCAGCCGGTCGCCGTGTCTGCGCCCGACGAGGTGTTGGTCCCGTCCAACACCTCGTCCGGGGAGAAGGTCATCGTCGGCAAGGCCGGATTCACCGGCTCGCTGGACCTCGCGGTGGTCGGCCTCGACGGGGCTCGACCGGTGCAGGACTCGGTCGACGAGGGCGACTTCGCCCTGTTCGACTCGGTGCAGGTGCCGGGCGGGACCAGCGTGGCCCGCTTCGACCTGAATGCCGAGGACGACGCCGACGACCTCGACCTGTACATCGGAGTCGGGGACGATCTCGTCGCTGCGTCGGCCAGTGGCGCAGCGGACGAGCAGGTGACGTTGACGCGACCGGCGGCAGGAACCTACGACGTCTACGTCGACGGTTTCGAAGACGCACAAGGCGATGGCGACATTCCGTTCACCCTCACCAGCTGGGTGGTGCCGGCCGGTGACCAAGGAAACCTGACGGTGTCGCCAGACCCGGTGCCGGTGACCAACGGAGAACGGTTCCGGTACACGGCGTCCTGGGACAACCTGGGCATCGACCAGCGGTGGTTCGGCTACGTCAACTACGTCGGCCGCGGCGACCGTACGTACATCACCATCAACTAGCGGTCGGTCACGATCGAAGCCGCCGTTCCCCGGACACCACCCGGGGCACGGCGGCTTCGTCGTTCCAGTGTGGGGCGGTCAGACGTGAGGGAACGCATTCGGGAGATCGTGAGTCCAACCACCATGACAGTCGGACGCGTCGTGGCCTCAGCAGTCATCGTCCCCGCCGTCAGCCTTCTTGCCGGTTGTGGTGAGGCGACTCGCGACAGCGCAGACGGAGCAGCCGCATCGGCCGCCTCACCGACTTCCTTCGGCCTGACCGAGGCACCCGGAAAACCGGTCGGCGGCACGTACACCCCGCCGAGGAGGCCCATCCCGGTGGATCCCGACGACCCCTTCTCGCCCTCGGTCGTATGGGAAGGGGACACGCTGATCGTCACGGCATTCGGCAGCAGCTCATGCCCGCCGGTCGCGACGGGTGCGACCGTCGCCGGGGACCAGCTGCTCCTCATCAGCTTCGCGGACCCACCCGAGCAGGCGTGTACCGACGACTACGCGCCCTCCGTGAGCCGGATCGCCGCGCCGGAGGGGGACATCGATGTGCAGCGTGAGGTGGGCGCGGTGTACGACCTCGTAGGCGCGGAGCGCTGGTTGATCGACGTGCGACTGCGGAGCCCTCGAGCGGGTTGAGCGCCGATCAGGGCTACGGCAGTGTCAGGATCTCCGGGCCCCGGTCAGTCACCAGGATCGTGTGCTCGAACTGTGCGCACCGCGACTTGTCCTGCGTGGTGACCGTCCAGCCGTCGTCCCACAGGTCCCACTGGTAGGTGCCGAGAGTGAGCATCGGCTCGACGGTGAACGTCATGCCGGCTTCGATGACGGTGTCGAACCGGGGGTCGTCGTAGTGGGGTACCACCAGTCCGGAGTGAAAGGCCGTGCCGATGCCGTGGCCGGTGAAGTCGCGCACCACCCCGTACCCGAACCGGCGGGCGTAGGTCTCGATGACGCGGCCGATGACGTTGACGGCTCGTCCTGGCTTGGCTGCCCGGATACCGCGCAGCGTGGCCTCACGGGTGCGCTCGACCAGCAGCCGGCTCTCCTCGTCGACGTTCCCGACCAGGAAGGTGGCGTTGGTGTCGCCGTGCACACCGTTGAGATAGCCGGTGATGTCGATGTTGACGATGTCACCGTCCTGCAGCGGGCGGGAGTCCGGGATGCCGTGGCAGATGACCTCGTTGACGCTGGTGCACAGCGACTTGGGGTACGAGCGGTAGCCCAGCGTGGAGGGGTACGCGCCGGCGGCCAGCAGGAACTCGTGCCCGACCCGGTCCAGCTCATCGGTGGTGACGCCCGGCGCGATGGCGGCTCCGACAGCTTGCAGGGCCTGCGCGGCGACCCGTCCGGCGACTCGCATGCGCTCGATCGTCTCGGCGTCCTTGACCTCCGGTCCGCGGTAGGGCTGCGGCATCGGCTGGTCGACGTACTCCGGGCGCTCGATGGACGCCGGTACAGCCCGGCGGGCCGACTTCGGGTACGGGGCGAGGAGAGTCACCCGCTCATTCTAGTGCTGCTTGCGCGTGCCCTTCAGGGGCAAGATGAAGGGAGTCCGACGACGAAAGAGGCGACTCGAGATGGCTGACACGTACTGGTTCTGCTTGACGCACCACACCGTCGAGCAGGCCGAGGGCTGCAAGTCCGCGGACCGGCTCGGTCCCTACGACAACGAGACCGATGCGTCCCGAGCTCTCGAGCGCGTGGCTGAGCGCAACGAGTCGTGGGACGACGACCCACGCTGGAAGGATTGACCCCGCCGCACCGGAGGCGTTTCCGGGCACGAGTACGCAGGCTGCCGTCCGGTGGCTACTGCCTCACGGATTGGTCAGCCGGGTCGCCGACGCCTCGCGCTGGGCTACGGCGTGCGGGTTGGTCCGGTCGTCGTAGCGGCGGAAGTCACGCATCGCCGCGCACGCCGCCAGCGTGAGAACCACGCCGAGGACGCCGCCGGAGACGATTGCCCCGCGGACACCGATGAAGGAGGCGGCCACTCCGGCGCGGGCGTTGCCCAGCGTCGGGCCGATGGAGTAGCTGAGGAGCTCCACGCCGGCGAGCCGCCCACGCAGGTCATCCGGGATCGAGGCGTTCCACACCGTCGTCCTGAACACCCCACTCACCATGTCCGCCGCTCCGGCGACAACGAGCGCTGCGAGCGCCAGCCAGATGTTCGGTGCCAGCCCCACACCGACCATGGCCAGGCAGAACACCGACGCCGCCCACGCGATCGCCAGCCCATGACGGTGCACGTGCGAGGTCCAGCCCGAGGTGAGCGACACCAGCAACGAGCCGACGGACGGCGCAGCGAACAGCAGCCCTACTGCCCACGGTGCGTCCAGCGTGACCGCGACGAACGGGAAGATCGCGGTGGTGAACCCGAGCACCATCGCGATGGTGTCCACGGCGTACGTCCCCAGAAGGTCCTTGCGCCGCCAGGCGTACGCCAGCCCCTCACCGACCGCGCGCAGGCTGACCGTCGCTCCCTCCGGAGGCACGAACACGTGCGAGACCCGCACCAGCAGGAGGAGTGAGAGGACGAAGGTGACGGCGTCGAAGGCATAGGCGGTCCAGGTCGATCCAACCGTGAGCAGCACACCGGCCAGGGCCGGCCCGGCGATGGAGCCGACCTCGAAGCGGATCGAACTGAGCGCGCTGGCTGCGGCGAGCTGGTCGTGTCGTACGACCTGGGGGATCATCGCGTCCAGCGAGGGACGTTGCAGCGCATCGCACGCGGCGAACAGGCCGGCGACGACGAACAGCACCCAGACCTTCGGTTCGGGCAGGAGGGCATTGCCGAGCAGCACGCAGGTCAGGAGCAGCAGCGCGACCTCGGTGCTGACCACCATCCGCTTGCGGTCACGCGCATCGGCGAGTG
>DASQMN010000146.1:0-2811 GCA_035645475.1 Nocardioidaceae bacterium | reverse complement strand
CGAGGCGGTTCACCTCCGTCCGGTCCAGGTCGCGCCTCCTCGCGCAGCGCCCTGATCCAGCAGTACGCGACGCCGATGATCACGAACGTGAACGGCACGGCACCGAGCACGGCAGCCTGTTGCAGCGCCGTGAGCCCCCCGACGAGCAACATCGCGCAGGCGATGCCGGCCATCAGGGCACCAAGGACGAGGACGACCAGGCGAGGGGGCTCCAGCGAGCCTCGGGAGGCCATCGTCGCCATCACGATGGCCGCCGCGTCAGCGCCACTGATGAAGAAGAGCGCGATCAAGAAGATGCAGACCGACGAGGTGACCAGGGCGAACGGCAGGGCGTCCAGCGCCGCGAACAGCGACAGTTCCGGAGTCGCGATGCTGGCGAGCAGGTCGGCCTCGCCGCTGCGCTGAAGCTCGATGCCCGTGCCACCGACCACGGCGAACCACACGAAGCCGAACCCGGTCGGTGCGGCGACGACGCCGAGCACGAACTCCCGGATCGTGCGTCCACGCGAGATGCGTGCGACGAACATGCCGACGAAGGGTGCCCAGGAGATCCACCACGCCCAGTAGAAGATCGTCCACCCCGCCATCCACTCCTCGTCGCCGACTCCGGTCTGCAACGACATCGGCAGCACCTGAACCACGTACGAGCCGATGGACTCGATGCCTTGGGAGATCACCAGGACCGTCGAGCCACCGAGGAACAGGAAGAAGAGGAACAGCCCGATGGTGGCGACCGCACCGAGATTGGCCAGGTACTGGATTCCCCGCTCCACCCCTGACGTCGCCGAGAGCAGGAACGCCGCCGTGACGACGAGAATGATGATGACGGCGACCTCGTTGGACTTGGGCACGCTGTCGGTGAGGTAGTTGAGGCCGCTGTTGAGCTGCAAGCCGTTGAGGCCCAGCGAGGTCGCCGTGCCGAACAAGGTGGCGACGATGGCCAGGGCGTCGACGATCCTGCCCAGTGGCTTCTCGTGGGCCTTGTCACCGAGCAGTGGCGAGAAGGTCGAGCTGACCAGCGTCGGCAAGCCTCTGCGGAACGAGAAGTACGCCATCGCCCCGCCCATGACGGCGTACAAGGCCCACCCGTTGAACCCCCAGTGGAAGTACGTGTAGCGCAGGGCGACCTGCGCGGCTTCCTCGCTCTGAGGCTTGGCCAAGCCGTGCGGGGGCGCCGCCCAGTGCGAGATGGGCTCGGCCGTGCCGTAGAAGAGCAGCCCCGCCCCGAGTCCGGCCGCGAACATCATCGACACCCACGAGAAGGTGCGGAAGTCCGGCCGTGAGTCGTCCGGGCCCAGCCGGATGGAGCCCCACGGGTGGACAACCAGGAAGATGCACATGACGAGCGCACCGAAGGCGATGAGGATGAATCCCCAGCCGAAGTTGCGGATGACCCAGCCGAGCGCGGTGGTCATCACCGAGCCGAGGTTCTCCGGGGCGAACAGGCCCCACAGCACGAAACCCGTCAGCAGCACGGCTGAGCCCCAGAACACCACCGGGTCGATCCGTTGACTCAACCGATTCATCGCGCTCCCTCAGGTCAAAGGCACATACTGGAGTAGATCACTGCAGTTCGCCGCGCGACACTCACCGGGCGATCAGTCTGAACGCGCTGGCGACCCCTGTCGAGGCCATGTCCGCGACCGCGTCGAGCACCGGCCGGCCGTCAGGACTGGGCGCCTGCGATGTTCACCATCCAGTTGACGCCGAACTTGTCGACGCACATGCCGAAGCTGTCGCCCCACGGCGCTTGCTCGAGCGGGACGGTGACGGTCCCGCCTTGGATCAGCCGATCCCAGTAGCCGCGCAGCTCCTCCTCGTTCTCCCCGCTCAGTGAGACAGCGTGGTTGGTGCCTGGGCTGAACTCCATGCTGTTGGGGGTGTCGGCGGCCATCAGCACGAGCCCGCTGGGAGTCGTCAGCACCGAGTGCATGATCTTTTCCTGCTCGGCGGGGTCCTCGCTGACCTGGAACTCCGCGAACGTGCTCCGTGTGATCTCCCCGCCAAGCACTGACTGGTAGAAGTCCATCGCTTCCTCAGCCGTGTCCTTGAAGCCGAGGTACGGGGCGAGCTGCGTACTCATGTCCTGCTCCGTTTCGCTGGTGGGCCTGCTAGGTACTGGCCGAGGTCGCCGGTATCGCCGGGGTCATCGGTGGTTGGGAGTCGTAGTACCGATCCGGAGCGAAGCGAAACCCTGGCGAGACGATGAGGCAGCCACAAGGCCGACCGGGTTTCGCGCCACCGGGTATGCGCCGAGGTTCTGGGTACGGACGCGCAGACGACGAGGAGGCGGCAACGTGGACGGTTTCGCAGGGAAGCTCGGGGTGCACAGCGACTCGGCCGGTGAGGGCAGTGCCCACCTGGTCCTGGACGCTGGCGAGGAGCACCTCAACCCCGCCGGCACCGTGCACGGAGGCGTGCTGGCGACACTGGTCGACTCGGCGATGGGGCTGGCTGTCCGCAGCGCGACCGGCGAGGACGACGTACCGGCGACCAGCCAGCTGTCCGTCACGTACCTGAGCCCGGGCAGTGCCGGCCGGCTGGTGGCCACCGCTGAGGTGAGCAAGCGCGGGAAGCACCTGACCATCTGCGAGGCCGACGTCGAGCAGGACGGGGAGACACTCGTGCACGCCATTGCGACGTTTGCCGTGCTGCACGGCTGAGTTGAGTTGAGCTCGTCGCGGCGTGCTTCAAGGCGTGCGGCGCTGCAGACAGGGTCAGTGGGAGCCCATGCCCTGTGCTTCGACGAACTTGTGCGCGCACCAGGCCACAGCGACAATCAAGTGACCGCCCGAACGGTCAGGAGGTGAG
>DASQMN010000145.1:0-3079 GCA_035645475.1 Nocardioidaceae bacterium | reverse complement strand
ACTCCGCCGGAGTGAGCTTCAGCCCAGCCGCATCCAGCTTGCCGGCCAGCTTCGTCTGAACGCCGCCTGACAGCACACGCTCGACCGCCTGCACTCCCCGGCGCTTGATTCCCACTGGTGCCGACTGGGGCACGGCGCCGCCGCTGGGGCGACCGCCGCTGGATCCCCCCTGCTGGTAGGGGCTCAACCGGTCGACCACCGTCGGGGGAGTACGTACGTCGAGCACGCCCAGAGCAACGAGCAGCATGGCCAGAAGCGCCACGCTGAAAGCCGCCAGGCCCGCAGTCAGGTAGATGGGCCCGGGGGCGAAGGCCGGCTCGACCACAGCCGCCTCGGTCGGGGAGGTTGACTGCTGCGACGCCCCGGCTGGCAGCGAGACCAGCGCGGAGTCGGAGTAGCGCTGCCCTGCTGCCATGATGCTCACTGCCAGCGTCTCGTCGCCACCGGCGGTGCCGTCAGGCACCTTGAAGTTGACGAGCACCTGCGACTGAAGGACTGCCGCCTGTTCGGTGAAGAGTCTCGTGAGGGCTGCCGGGTCCGCAGCCGTGAGGACATCTCCGCTGCCGGCGTCGGCCAGGTCACCGAGCAGGTCGAGCTGTCGACGGTCGAGGCCTAGCGAGACGACGTCAAGCTGGACGCCGGATTGCTTGACGTCCTCCAGCAGCGGCGCGACATCCTGCCCAGTGGTGTCCTTGCCGTCAGACAGCACCAGAACACTTCGGGATCCCTCGCTGCCGACCATGTCGAGAGCCTCTGCGACACCGGGGTAGAGCAGCGTCTGCCTGTCCAGGGTGAGGCTGTCGACGGCCTCGAGCACTGCATCCCGATCCGTCGTCGGCGTCTGCACCCGTTGCACATCACCGGAGAACGCCACCACGCCGATGCGAACGTCCTCCGGTGCCGCCTCCGTGAATGCGCGAGCGGCTTCCTTGGCGGCCGCGAAACGCTCACCTCGCATCGACTCGCTGGCGTCCAGGGCAAGGACCGCTGTGCGCTGGATGCCGTCCGCGGCATCGACGTCGGACGCAAGCTCAGCGGTTGCTCGAAGCGTCGAGTCACCGACCTGCAGCTCGAGCGAATCCAGGTCCGGGCTAGCACCGGCGGGCAGCGCGTCCAAGGACACCAGCACCTGTACCTGCTCCCCGCGGTTCTGTACGGAGCTGATCGAGGCAACCGGACCCTCCTCCGCGCCGAAGGCTGCTCCGCCGGAGCCCGCGAGGAGAAGTCCCACCAGAACCGCTGAGGGCACTCGGCGCGCCGCGTCGGAGGCGATGGTCACAAGCCACCGTCCATGGCAAAGACCATGGGATCGACGGTCACACCGTTCTGCTTGAGCTTGTCCATGAACTTCGGGCGCAGCCCGGTACTGCGCAGGGCGCCAAGAGTCTTGCCGTCGGCGTCGAAGCCCATCGAGTGGTCGTAGACGAAGATGTCCTGCAGCGTGATGACCTCGCCCTCCATCCGCTCCACCTCGGTGATGTGGGTGATGCGGCGGCTGCCATCCGACAGGCGGGTCTGCTGCACGACCAGGTCGACGGCGCTGGCCACCTGCTCCCGGATGGCGCGCATGGGGAGGTCGACGCCGCCCATCAGCACCATCGTCTCCACCCGGGAGAGGGTGTCGCGGGGTGAGTTGGAGTGGATGGTGCAGATGGAGCCGTCGTGACCGGTGTTCATCGCCTGCAGCATGTCGAGGGCTGAGGCGTCGCGGACCTCACCGACGACGATGCGGTCAGGACGCATACGAAGGGCGTTGCGGACCAGGTCGCGGATGGTGACCGCGCCCTTTCCCTCGATGTTGGCGGGCCTTGACTCCAGCCTCAGCACGTGATCCTGGTTGAGCTGCAGCTCGGCAGCGTCCTCGATGGTGACGATGCGCTCGTCGGAGGGGATGAAGCTCGACAGCACGTTGAGCGTCGTTGTCTTGCCTGCGCCGGTGCCGCCGGACACGATGACGTTGAGCTTGCCGCGCACGCACGCCTGGAGGAAGCCGGCTGTCCGCGGTGACAGCGAGCCGAAGCGAATCAGGTCCTCGACGGTGAACGGGTCGGCGGAGAACTTTCGGATGGTGAGCAGCGACCCGTCAAGCGCCAGGGGCGGGATGACCGCGTTCACGCGGCTGCCGTCGGGCAGGCGGGCATCCACCATCGGGCTCGACTCGTCGACGCGGCGGCCGACGCGGGCGACGATCTTGTCGATGGTGCGCCGCAGGTGGGCCTCGTCGTTGAAGCGGCCGTTGACGCGTTGGAGCCGACCGTCCCGCTCGATCCAGATGTCGTAGGGACCGTTGACCATGACCTCGGACAGTCCCGGGTCGCGCAGGAACGGCTCGATCGGACCGTAGCCCAAGATGTCGTCGGAGATCTCTTGCGTCAGCCGCGTTCGGTCAGCCGAAGTGAGCGGCGTGTCATGGCTGGCCATCGCCTGGGTCAGGGCGTCGCGGACCATGGTCTCGAGCTCGCTGGGCGTGAGGTCAGCGTCGTAGAGCTTCGGCCCCAGCGTGCTCAGCAACGAGGCGTGGACAACCTGCTTGAGGGTGCCATGCGGGTCGTCGGTCAGCATGACCTCCTTGACGGAGAGTGCCTGCGAGGACTGCTGGGTGCTCGATGGGCCCCGCGACGTCACGCGCTCCTGTTGCGCGGTGGCCAGCCGCTCCGCCAGCCCCATCAGGCGGCGCTCCGGCGACCGAAGAGAGCGCGCCGGCGGACCGGCGACGCCTCGACCTGAGCTGACTGCGCCACTTCGGCATCGTGACGTCGCGCCGGGTGATGCTGCAGAATGACGTCGACCAATGCGGCGAAGCCACGTGAGCACGGATGCCGCGGATCGGACAGCACGATCGGCTCGCCCCGGTTCACCGACGCGGGGATGTCGGCGGAGGACGGGATCATGGCGATGATCGGAATCCCGAGGGTGGTCGAGACCTCCTCCGCGGTGATGCCGACCTTGGGCTGCGACCGGTTGAGAAGCAGCAGGCTCTGATCGCGCGGGTAGTTCAGCAGAGTCAACGTCTCCAGGGTGATCTTCAGGTTCTTGAGCGCCGGAATGTCCGGTGTGGTGAGCAGCAAGATGAGGTCGG
>DASQMN010000144.1:0-1829 GCA_035645475.1 Nocardioidaceae bacterium | reverse complement strand
TCGCCAGCAGCGGCCGCTCGTAGTCCTTGAGGGCGGAGGCGTCGAACAGCCCCGCGAACCCGCCGATGCCGCCGACCACCTCGGGGCGGCGGGCCTTGTCGACCCACTCGCGCATCAGCTCGACCGCGCGCTCGCCGGCCTCGATGGATACGCCGGCCGCTGCATAGCTGGTCACCGCGCGCCTCCTCCTCAGGGTGCGACGACAGCGAGATCGTCGTCCGGACTGGGGTCCATGCCGTCGCCGACTGCCTCGTCGAGCTCGAGCAGGTGCTTGCCGAGCTGGTTCGCGTGCGGGAGCTCGACGGGGTAGATGCCGTCGAAGCACGCGCGGCAGAGGTTGTCCTTGGGCACGGAGGTGGCCGCCACCAGCTCGTCGAGGTCGACATAGCCGAGCGAGTCGGCGCCGATGGAGCGGCAGATCTCCGCCGGCGTCGAGACGCTGGCGATGAGCTCCTCCCGCTTGGCGAAGTCGATCCCGTAGAAGCACGGCCATCGCACGGGTGCGGACGAGATCCGCACGTGTATCTCCTTGGCTCCGGCCTCGCGCAGCATGCCGATGAGCGCGCGCTGGGTGTTGCCACGGACGATGGAGTCATCGACCACGACCAGTCGCTTGCCCTCGATCACGTCGCGGAGCGGATTGAGCTTCAGCCTGATGCCCAGCTGACGGATGGTCTGGCTGGGCTGGATGAACGTACGGCCGACATAGGAGTTCTTGACCAGCCCCTGGCCGTAGGGGATCCCCGACTCCTCGGCGTAGCCGATCGCCGCGGGGGTGCCCGACTCGGGCACGGGGATGACCAGGTCGGCGTCGGCCGGGTGCTCGCGGGCGAGCCTGCGGCCCACCTCGACGCGTACGGTGTGCACCCGCTGGTCGGAGATCCGGGTGTCGGGACGAGCCAGGTAGACGAACTCGAACAGGCAGCCCTTGGGCGCGGGCTCGGCGAAGCGCTGCGTGCGGAGCCCGTGCTCGTCGACGGCCAGCAGCTCGCCCGGCTCCACCTCGCGCACGTACGCCGCGCCGACGATGTCCAGCGCCGCGGTCTCGCTGGCCACCACCCAGCCCCGCTCGAGCCGGCCCAGCACCAGCGGTCGGATCCCCTGCGGGTCGCGGGCGGCGTAGAGGGTGCCCTCGTCCATGAACACCAGCGAGAACGCGCCGCGCAGCTCGCGCAGCACCTCGACGGCGGCGTCCTCGAGGGAGCGGTCCGGATAGGACGCCAGCAGTGCTGCCATGACGCCGGTGTCGGTGGTCTCGATGTCGCGCTTGCGGTCCGACACCAGCTCGCCGGTGTCGGCCGCGCGCTTGTCGAGCAGGTTGACCAGCTCGTGGGTGTTGGTGAGGTTCCCGTTGTGCGCCAGGGTGATGGCGCCGCTCGCGGTGGAGCGGAACGTCGGCTGCGCGTTGAGCCAGGTGCTGGCACCGGTCGTCGAGTAACGGCTGTGCCCGACGCCGAGGTGGCCCTTCAGAGACTCCAGTGTCGGCTCGTCGAACACCTGGGAGACCAGTCCCATGTCCTTGTAGACGAGGATCTGCCGCCCGTTGCTCACCGCGATGCCGGCCGACTCCTGGCCGCGGTGCTGCAGCGCGTACAGCCCGAAGTAGACGAGCTTTGACACGTCTTCGCCGGGAGCCCACACCCCGAACACCCCGCAGGCGTCCTGGGGGCCGCGGTCGTCGGGGTCGGTGTCATGCGTGAGCAGACCGTCTCCGCGAGGCACGACGGCCACTGTACGGGGCGAAGGGGCCTGA
Organism: Nocardioidaceae bacterium; assembly: GCA_035645475.1. Taxonomy (GTDB): domain Bacteria; phylum Actinomycetota; class Actinomycetes; order Propionibacteriales; family Nocardioidaceae; genus DASQMN01. Next base: position 76 of record DASQMN010000144.1, on the reverse strand, counting down.
CCTCGCGCGACATGGCAGCCGGGCGGTATGACGTCACCCACAGGCTCTCGGCGGGCAGGCCCTGCGGCGGTGCCTC
>DASQMN010000143.1:0-5702 GCA_035645475.1 Nocardioidaceae bacterium | reverse complement strand
TCGGTCGGTCCGCCCAGCGTCGGCGCGCCGGTGAGCAGCGTGACGACGGCCGGCACGGGAACGGGGATGCGGCCGTGGGCGGCGCGCACGAAGCCGCCGCCGACGGCGACGGGGGAGCAGACCAGGGCGTCGAGGCCCAGGTGCGCCAGCCCGGCGGCGACCCCGACGACGTCGGCGATGGCGTCGAGGGCCCCGACCTCGTGGAAGTGCACGTCCTCGGGCGGCTGCCCGTGGGCGAGAGCCTCTGCCTGAGCGAGGTGGGCGAACGTGTCGAGGGCTGCCCGGCGTACGCCATCGCTCAGGGCGGCGCCCTCGAGCAGTGTGCGTACGTCCGGCCAGGTGCGGGAGGTGATCGAGTCCTCGACGCGGACGTGCACCCGGGTGGCGGCCAGGCCGGCACGGTGAACCGGCTCGGCCCTCAGCTCGATCGGCTCCGGGGCGACCGCGGCGACCGCCTCTTGCAGCACGGGCATGGGCACCCCCACGCCGACGAGGGCGCCGAGCAGCATGTCGCCGGAGACCCCGGCCGAGCAGTCGAGCCAGCCGACCCGTCGTGCGGGCTGGGTGGTCACGGCCGAACCCGTGGAGAAGCGCGCCGGGCAACCCGAGCCGCGAAGACGCCGGCCCCGTACCCGTTGTCGATGTTGACCACGGTGACCCCCGGCGCGCACGAGTTGAGCATCGCCAGCAGTGCCGCCACCCCGCCCAGCGAAGCGCCGTACCCGACGCTGGTCGGCACGGCGACGAGCGGCACCCCGGTGAGGCCTCCGACGACGCTGGGCAGTGCACCCTCCATGCCGGCGACGACGACCAGGCAGTCGGCCTCGGCCAGCTGGTCGCGTACGGCGAGCAGCCGGTGCAGTCCGGCGACGCCGACATCGGCAACCTCCTCGACGCCGGCGCCGTGGACGCGGGCGGTCAGCGCCGCCTCGGCCGCGACCGGACCGTCGGAGGTGCCGGCGCTGACCACCAGCACCCGACCGCGGTGCTGCGGAACCGGCCCCAGAGTCACGGCGCGTGCCGCTGCGTGCAGCGTGGCGGTCGGCAGCCGGGCCGCCACGGCGTCCAGCGCGTCGTCGGTCAGCCGGGTGGCGAGCACGGCCCGGTCCGGGTGCGTCTCAGCCAGCCGGGTCAGCAGCTCGACCACCTGGTCGGGGGACTTGCCCGCGCCGTAGATGGTCTCCGGGTCACCCGTGCGGGCCCGCCGGTCGGTGTCCAGCCGGGCGTACGTCAGGTCCAGATAGCCAGGGGCCGGCTCCGCTCCGGCGGGAGGCGGGGAGGCGTCGGGGTCGCTCGTCGGCTCGGGCACGGCCGAAACGTACCCCTACGCTGGGCCGGTGCCTGGTGTTCCTCCTGCTCGCTATGCCTACCTGGGACCCGAGGGCACCTTCACCGAGCAGGCACTGCGCACGCTGCCCGCGGCCGAGCGGTCCGATCTGGTGCCGCACGCGACGGTGACCGCGGCGCTGGACGCCGTACGCGCCGGCGAGGTCACGGGAGCGGTCGTGCCGCTGGAGAACTCGGTGGAGGGAGCGGTGCCCATCACCTTGGACGGCCTGGCCACCGGCGAGCCGCTCGTGATCACCCGTGAGGTGACGCTGCCCGTGCAGTTCGCGCTGCTGCGGCGCCCGGAGGACGTCGACGCTGCCGTACTGAGCATCCTGACCCACCCCCACGCGGCTGCCCAGTGCCGCCGCTGGATCGCCAAGCACCATCCACAGGCGGAGGTCGTGCATGCCGGCTCGACCGCGCAGGCCGCGGAGATGGTGTCAAGGCCCGACTCCCCGCATGACGCCGCCATTGCGGCACCGGTCGCCGCCGAGCACTACCGGCTCGATGTGGCGGCCACCGACATCGGTGACCATTCCGAAGCCCGTACCCGCTTCGTGCTGGTCAGCCGCCCCGGGCCACTGCCACCTCGTACCGGCGCGGACAAGACCTCGCTGGTCGCGTTCATCCATGACGACCACCCCGGTGCGCTGATGGAGCTCCTCGACCAGTTCGCCCTGCGCGGGGTGAACCTCACCCGCATCGAGTCACGACCGACCGGCGCCGCGCTCGGCAACTACTGCTTCTCGATCGACGCCGAGGGGCACCTGGCTGACGCCCGAGTCGGGGAAGCGCTGATGGGGCTGCGCCGGATCTGCGCCGACGTACGGTTCCTCGGGTCGTACCCGCGCGAGGACGGCATCGCCGCGTCGGTGCGGCCGGGGCAGCAGGACGACGACTTCACCGACGCCACGGGATGGTTGGCGCGTCTGCGCGACCCGCTCGGCTGACCTCTTTAGGGTGCACCCGTGGCCACGACCCTCGCCTGGATCTCACTGGCCGTCGCAGCGATAGCACTCGTCGTGTCCGCGTTTGCCGTACGCCGGGCCGGCGGGGGACGCAGCGGTACCCGCAGCAGGCACACCGTGCCGGCCGATCTCGAGCACATCCGGGCCGAGGTGGAGGCGCTGCGCGACGACTCGGTGCAGTCGCTGCGGCACATGGCCGTGGTGCGCTACGACGCGTTCGGTGACATGGGTGGTCACCTGTCCTGGTCCATGGCCCTGCTGGACGACGAGGGCAACGGCGTGGTGCTCACCGCGATCCACGGCCGCACCGACGCGCGTACCTACGCGAAGAACATCGCCGGCTGGACCTGCGACCAGCCGCTGTCGCCGGAGGAGACCGACGCGGTGGCGACCGCCCGGCCGTCCTGACCCGACGGCCAGCATTCAGCGCGGCACCGTCCGCGGCACGCGGACCAGCAGCACCCCGGCCTGCACCTCGGCGCGCAGCTCACGGCCGACGCTGATCGGGTCGCCGTCCAGCTGGCGGGGCTGCGGCTTGTCGCTGCGGACGACGATTCGACGTCCGCGCATCCGCGCCAGGCGTTCGTCGGTACGCCGCTGCCGACCCGCCAGGCGTACGGCGACGGCGAGCCAGTCACGGCGAGACCGAGGGGCGATCACCACCACGTCGAGCTCCCCGTCGTCGATGCGGGCGTCCGGAAGCAGCGGGAAACCTGCCTGCAGCAGCCCGACGTTGCCGATCACGACCGTGCGAGCCCGCACCCGCACCGGTGGCAGGTCGTCGATGGTGATCTCGACGTTGCCGAGCGGGTAGCGGAACAGCTGCTGCATCCCGGAGACGAGGTACGCCGGCCAGCCGATCCGCTTCTTCAGCTCGTCGGGAGCGCCCATCATGATGGCCGCGTCCAGGCCGAGCCCGGCCATCACGGTGAAGGCGGTCTCCGGCAGGTCGTCGCCGTCCACCTGCACGATGTCGACCGCCCGGTCCTGCCCGAGCAGGGCGACGTCGATGGCGTCGCGTGGATGCAGCGGCAGGCTCAGGTTGCGGGCCAGCAGGTTGCCGGTGCCCAGCGGCACGATGCCGATCGGTACGCCGGTGCGCGCGAGCTCATGGCACAGCACGCGTACCGTGCCGTCGCCACCGGCTGCCAGCACCATGTCCGCTCCGGCGGCCAGCGCCTGCTCGGCCATGCCGCGGCCGGGGTCCTCGGCGGTGGTCTCGCTCCACAGTGGCGCCTGCCACTCGCACGCCTCCGTACGAGACTCCACCAACGCACGGAACCCGCTCATGTCGGTGACTTTCGTCGGGTTGACCACCACCGCGGCGTACGACGGAGCCGGCCCGACCGTGCCCGGCAGCGCCACCGGCGCGACCGCGGCGCGAGCCACCACCACCTCCCACACCAGCATCGTCAGCGCCGTGCCCAGCAGCCAGCCCGCCACGACGTCGGACAGGTAGTGCACGCCCAGGAAGATCCGGTCCAGACCCACCACCACGGCGAGCGCGACCAGCAGGAGGATGAGCAGCCGTCGGCGCAGGCCGCGACGTACCGACGACACCGTCACCAGCACCAGCGCGGTCGCGAAGACGGCGCCGCCGGTGGCATGTCCGGACGGGAAGGAGTGGCCGGCCGCGGTTCCGACCGGGTCGACCCACTCGGGGCGGGTGCGTCCGACCAGCGCCTTGACCGCCGGTGCCGCGGCCGCGCTGATCAGCGCCGCCAGCGCCACGAACAACGCAGCACGCGTCCAGCGCCGGATCGCCAGGTACACGGCCACGAGCAGCAGCACCAGTCGCAGGGACGTGGGATGGCCGACCACGGCGATGGTGTCCAGCGCCGAAACCAGCCAGTCGCGTGGCGCTGCCACGTCGTACGCCTCGCGCGCGACGTCGGAGTCCAGGCTCATCAGCGGCCCCCACCGTGCAGCCACGACGGCGGTGAGCAGCAACAGCGACGCCAGCAGAGCAGCCATCCACACCCAACGAGGGCGAGGATCTCGAGCCTGGGCGCGGAACGGCTCGAAGCTCACGGAGGCGGAGCCTACGGCTCGGGGCGCCGTGGCGTGCTGCTGGCGCGTGCTGACCGCCGCGGACGCAGCCCGGACCGATCTATCGACATTGCGGTAGCCGGAGCAGCACGGATGTCGACACATCGGCGTCGCGGCGGGCAAGCCCGGACCGATCTATCGACATTGCGGTAGCCGGAGCGGCACGGATGTCGATACATCAACCCGCGGAGCGTCTCGGCCGCCGCGGGCTGACGTGCTCGCTGCCCGAGCCAGCCGGGCTGGCTACCCTGACCTGGTGATCGACCTGCGCGTCCTTCGTGACGACCCCGACCTCGTACGCGCCGCACAGACGCGTCGCGGCGAGTCGAGTGCGCCCGTCGACCAGCTGCTCGAGGCCGATCAGCGCCGACGGTCCGCTATCGCCACCTTCGAGAGTCTCCGCGCTGAGCAGAAGCAGCTCGGCAAGCAGGTGGGCCGCGCCGCCGGCGAGGAGAAAGCAGCTCTGCTGGCACGCACCAAGGAGCTGTCCGGTGCGGTCAAGGCAGCGGAGGTCGAGCAGAACGAAGCGGCCGCCGAGGTGCATCAGCTGCTGCTGGCACTGCCCAACCTCGCGTCCCCCGAGGCGCCCGCCGGCGGCGAGGACAACTACGTCGTGCTGCAAGAGGTGGGCACGCCTCGCGACTTCGCCGCGGAGGGGTTCGAGCCCCGCGACCACGTCGAGCTCGGCGCCTCCCTCGGAGCCATCGACATCGAACGCGGCGCGAAGGTCAGCGGTGCCCGCTTCTACTACCTCACCGGCGTCGGGGCCCAGCTCGAGCTGGCACTCGTCCAGGCCGCCATGGACTGGGCCACAGGGTGGGGCTTCACGCCGATGATCCCGCCTGCCCTGGTACGCCCGCGGGCCATGGAGGGCACCGGCTTCCTCGGCCAGGCTGCTGACGACGTCTACTCGCTGCCCGCTGACGACCTGTACCTCGTCGGCACCTCCGAGGTGCCGCTCGCCGCGTACCACAGCGACGAGATCCTGGACGCCGAGACGCTGCCACGCCGCTACGCCGCCTTCAGCCCGTGCTACCGGCGCGAGGCCGGCTCGTACGGCAAGGACACCCGCGGCATCTTCCGGGTGCACTGGTTCGACAAGGTGGAGATGTTCACCTACACCACGGTCGAGGAGTCCCAGGCCGAGCATGAGCGGTTGCTGGGGTGGGAGAAGGAGTGGATGAACGCGCTCGGGCTGCCCTACCGGGTCATCGAGACCGCTGCCGGCGACCTCGGGCTGTCCGCCGCTCGCAAGTTCGACTGCGAGGCCTGGATCCCCACGCAGGGCCGTTACCGCGAGCTGACGTCGACCTCCAACTGCACCCAGTTCCAGGCCCGCCGCCTCGACATCCGCAC
>DASQMN010000142.1:0-10596 GCA_035645475.1 Nocardioidaceae bacterium | reverse complement strand
ATGCTGGGCAACAAGCTCCGGCTCATTCTCACCGCCACCTCCATCGCTTTGGGGGTGGCCTTCCTTGCAGGCACCTTGATGCTGACCGACAGCATGCAGCGCGCCTTCGACGAGCTGTTCGCTGACGCGAGCTCTGGGACTGACGTGACGGTCCGGGCCGAGACAGCCGTCGAGACCCAGGGCGCCACCGAGAGGCCGCCGCTGCCGAGCGACCTGCTGGCCGAGGTGCGCCAGCTTCCGGACGTGTCCACTGCAGAGGGCAGCGTCGAGGGGTACGCGCTGCTGACCGACACCGACGGCAAGCCGATCCAGCCACAAGGCGCGCCGACCATCGGCGCGAGCATGCCCGAGCCTGCCCTTCTGGGCGAGATCGACGTGCGCTCAGGGCGCGCGCCCGAAGGCCCGGGCGAGGTGGCTATCGACGCCTCGTCGGCCGAGAAGGGTGAGCTCGCCGTTGGCGACTCCACCCGGATCCTGTTCCGGGACGGGCCTGAGGAGTACACCGTCGTCGGCATCGTCGGCTTCGGGGACGCTGACGACCTCGGCGGGTCCACCACTGCCTATTTCGATCTCGCCACCGCGCAGCAGGCGCTGGGCAAGGAAGGCGTCTTCGACACCATCGGCATCAAGGCTGCCGAGGGGACCGACGACGAGACGCTGGCCGCCAGCGTCGATGGCGCCCTGCCCACCGGTACGGAGGCGCTGACGAGCCAGGAGGTGGCGGAGGAAGCATCAGCCGCTGTCAAGGAGGGCCTGGCCTTTCTGAACATCTCCTTGATGGCGTTCGCCGGCATCGCACTGTTCGTGGGCTCCTTCATCATCTGGAACACCTTCTCGATGCAGGTGGCGCAGCGAACGCGCGAGCTTGCTCTGATGCGGGCCATCGGTGCGACCCGCCGCCAGGTGATGCGAACCATCCTCGCGGAGTCGGTCATCCTCGGGGTGGTCGCGTCGCTCATCGGCATCGCGATCGGCATCGCGATGGCTCGAGGGCTGGCCGCGCTCATGTCAGCCTTCGGGCTCTCCTTGCCCACTGCGGGCGTGCAGGTCGGCCTCGACACTGTCCTGATCGGTGTGGGGGTCGGCACGCTCGTCACCGTGCTGTCGGCGATAGCGCCGGCTCGCCGGGCCACGAAGGTGCTGCCGATCGAAGCGCTCCGCGACAGCACCCCAGCCGCCGCCAAGTCGCCCAAGCGGCGCCTGGTCATCGGCCTGCTGCTGGCGGCAGCGGGCGCGGCCACCACCGCCGCGGCACTCTTCGGCTCTGCGCCGGCTCTGTTGATCGCCGTTGGCATGGTCGGCGTGGTGCTGGGGGTGGCGACGCTGGCGCCTCTCTTCGTGCGGCAGATGGCCGCGGTCATCGGCGCTCCGCTCGCCAAGCGAGGGGTGCCGGGCGAGCTGGCGAGGCAGAACGCGATGCGCAACCCCAAGCGCACGGCCTCCACAGCCATGGCCCTCGTGATCGGGCTGACGATGGTCGCGGCGGTCGCCGTGTTCGCGGCTTCGCTGAAGGCGTCATTCGCCGACGTGCTCACCTCTACCAAGGCCGACCTCTACGTGCTGACACCCTCACCTGACTCCGAGGGGTTCAGCCGAGACGCGACCGAGGCCGTTCGTGAGGTCGACGGAGTCTCCCTCGTCTCCTCCACCGGGTGGGGCATGGCCGAGCTGAACGGCGTCGTGCAGCAGTTCACCTCCATCGACCCCAAGACGGTGGACTCGGTCGTCGACCTGGGCATGGTCAGCGGCGCAACCGGTGACCTCAGCGAAGACGGGGTGCTGGTGCACGCCGACGTCGCCGAGAAGGAGAAGCTCGAGGTGGGCGACGTCGTCCCGGCCGTCTTCGGTGCCACCGGCGAGCGGGAGTTCCGGGTCGACGGCGTGTACGACGTGCGGGGTTTCGTCGGAGCCGACTACGTCATCTCCACCGAAGCCCACGACCGAGTCGACCCGCAGCGGCTGGAAGGCACGACGATGGTCGTCGTCGACGACGGCGAGAGCATCAGTGCAGTGCACGAGCGCATCGACGAGGTCCTGGTCGATCATCCGGACGCCACAGTGATGAACCAGGAGGAGTTCGAGGGAGCCCTGGGCGGCCTGATCAACCAGCTGCTCACCCTGGTCACGGCGCTACTGCTGCTCGCCGTGGTGATCGCGTTGCTAGGGATCGTCAACACGCTCGCCCTGTCCGTCTTCGAGCGGACCCGTGAGCTCGGGATGCTGCGGGCGGTCGGTATGACCCGTGGTCAGGTCCGAGCGATGGTGCGGTGGGAGTCCGTGGTGATCTCCACCATCGGAGCAGTGCTCGGCGCCCTGCTGGGGCTCGGCCTGGGGCTTGCTCTGGCACGTGCCCTCGCCGACGACGGGATCGACCAGATCGCTGTTCCCGGCCTGCAGCTCACGCTGTACGTCCTCGCTGCGGCGGTGGCCGGCGTCCTCGCCGCCATCGGGCCGGCGCGTCGAGCCTCCAAGGTCGACGTCCTCAAGGCGGTCGCCTCGGAGTAGCAGGCGAGCCGCTCGTACCGGGCCGGCGCCTTCCTCGGGGAGGCGCCGGCCCGGCGCGTCGTACGGTCAGCTCCCCCCGCCGGGGCGGCCACCGGCGTCGAGGAACGCCAGCACAGCGCTCACCCGCCGGTTGAGCTCTCCTTCTTCGCTGAGACGCAGCTTCTGGAACAGGCTGGTGATGTGCTTCTCCACCGCCCGCTCGCTCATGTACAACGTCCGCGCTATCGCCGCGTTGCTGCGCCCGGTGGCCATCTCCTGCAGCACCTCCCGCTCGCGGTCGGTGAGCCCGAGCAGCGGCGAGGCAGCTCGATGTGATGAGCGAGCCAGCAGACCTTCCACGACCTTGGGGTCGAGGGCGGATCCTCCACGCGCCACCTCGTTCAGAGCCCGCAGCAGCTCGTCTATCTCGGAGATCCGCTCCTTCAGCAGGTACCCCAGCCCGGCGACGCCGTCCTTCAGCAAGTCGAAGGCGTAGTCCTCCTCCACGTACTGCGACAGCACCACCACGCCGGTGCCGGGATGGTTGGCCCGGATGCGCTTTGCCGCGTCGATCCCCTCGGTGCTGAAGCTCGGCGGCATCCTGATGTCGGTGAGCACCGCGTCTGGCGCGTGCTCGGCGACCGCCGCCAGCAGGGCCACCGGATCCTCGACGACGGCGACCAGGTCGATCTCTTCGAGCTCGTTGAGCAGCGCCGAGGTGCCCTGGCGGACGAGGAAGTTGTCTTCGGCGAAGACGACGCGCAGGGCCATTGGCTGACAGTAGTCGTGACCCCGCCCGCGTGGCGGTCGCCCGCCTCCACGTCGGCGGCTAGCACCCCCGTGGTGGACGGATCACCGGATCGAACGCTGCCTCGGCGGAACCTAGCGTCGGAGCACGGGCAACGGAGCCGACCGGGAGTCGCCATGCTGAAGCATCTGAACCGACGCCGCACCAGGCTGGGCGTCGAGAACCGCCTCTTCGTCGGGGCAGTGTTCGTCGGGCTGGTGCACGCGCTCGACGACGCAGTGCTCAACCGGCAGCCGGGAGTGCCGGCGCACCAGCACCTGATGGGCCTCGGCCTCGTCCTGGTGACCGGAGTGGCCGCGAGCGCGGTGTTCGGCCATCTGCGCACTGGTCTGCGCAGTGCACTCGCGTTGATCGCGGGAGCGTTCACGCTGACCAACGGTGGGCTGCATGTCATCCACGTGATCACCGCCGGAGCGGAGCGGAGCGACTACACGGGGGGCCTGGCAGCCATCAGCGGGATGGTGCTGCTGGGGCTTGGAGTCGCGATCCCGTGGCTGCACCGGGGTGAGGGCGATGCCGGGCGGCTACGCAGATGGGGCAACCGAGGAGTCGCCGTCGTGGCCTCGCTGACGCTCGCTCAGTTCTTCGTGATCCCGGTCGGAGTCGGCATGGTGCAGACCCACATGTACCGCAGGGAGGTCGCAGCGCCACCCAGCCCGGCCTTCCGGCCCGTCACCTTCGACTCGGCGGACGGACTGCGCCTGTCCGGGTGGTACCTGCCATCGAAGAACCGGGCAGCGGTCGTCGTCGTCAACAGCGCGGGCGGCATCCGCAACGGGTCGATCGAGCACGCTGAGCTGCTGGCCGAGCACGGCTACGGCGTCCTGCTCTACGACGCCCGAGGCTCAGGGGAGAGTGAGGGCAGCCCCAACGGCTGGGGATGGGGCTGGGAGCACGACGTCGCCGGTGCGGTCGCCTTCCTGAAGTCCCGGCCCGACGTGGATGCCGACCGGTTAGGCGGCTTGGGTCTGTCCACCGGCGCCGACGTGCTGATCGAGGCGGCCGCCATCGATCACGACCTCCGTGTGGTCGTTGCAGACGGCGCTACCGCCATGTCGTTCGCGGACCGTGGTCCCGGGGTCGTGGCGACGGCGTTCAGCTGGCCCATGATCACCGCAGGCGAGGTGTTCTCCGGCACCTCCCAGGACAAGCCGCTGACGGAGCTGGCCGCCGAGGTGTCCCCAACCGCCTTGCTGCTCATCGCTGCGGGATCGATCCCGATGGAGCTGCTGGCCAATGAGCGGTACGCCGCAGCGGCCCACGAGCCGGTCGAGCTGTGGAGCCTGCCCGAGGTGGCGCACACCAACGCGATCGACGAGGTGGCCGGCGAGTACGAGCGGCGGGTCATCGACCTGCTCGACACCGTGTTGCTGGGCTGAGCTGCTGTCACCGGCGAGCCGGTGAGGGGGCGAGGCGGCTGGCTGAGCGGTACCGTGGGCACCTGGTGTGCCGGGAAGCCTGGTCGGCGTGCGTACGACCGACCCCGACCTCAGGATCCTCATGCCTTCTCCGCCTGCGCCCGTGCGCGCCGTCTTCGAGCGCCTCGAGTCCGGTGAGGAGACCTTCATCGGGCGCGCCCTGCGCCAAGAGACGGTCGGCGGGGTCGCGCTGCTGGTGGCGACCGCGATCGCACTCATCTGGGCCAACAGCCCCTGGGCCGACGCGTACGAGTCGCTACGCGGGACGTACCTCGGGCCGCTGACCGTGGGCAAGTGGGCTGCTGACGGACTGCTCGCCATCTTCTTCTACATCGCCGGCCTCGAGCTCAAGCGAGAGCTGGTTGTCGGGTCGCTGCGCCGCATCGCCGATGCGCTGGTGCCCGTCGCAGCTGCGGTCGGCGGCATGGTGATCCCGGCACTGCTGTACCTCGCTGTCGTCATCGGAATGGGAGCAGGGGGCGCGAGCCTGGACGGCTGGGCGGTGCCGGTGGCCACCGACATCGCGTTCGCGCTGGCCGTCCTCGCGCTGGTGGGCCGCCAGCTGCCGTCGTCCCTGCGAGCCTTCCTGCTCACCCTGGCGATCGTGGACGACCTCGGCGCCATCCTGGTGATCGCGGTCTTCTTCACCGACACGCTCCACCTCGGAGCGCTGAGCCTCGCGCTCCTAGGCGCCGGTGTCTTCGCCGTGCTGCAGCAGCGGCGGTTCCAGAGCCGGTGGTTGTACATTCCGCTCGCCTTGGCGGTCTGGTGGTTCACCTACGAGTCCGGGGTGCACGCCACCATCGCCGGCGTCGCTCTCGGCCTGCTCACCCGTGTGCGCAACGACCCGGGGGAGGAGCATTCGCCCGCCGAGCGGCTGGAGCACCGGATCCGGCCCATCTCGGCAGGCTTCGCCGTGCCTGTGTTCGCGCTCTTCGCGGCCGGTGTGCAGATCAGTGGAGTCGGTGAGCTGATCAGCGACCCGGTCACGATCGGCATCGTCGTCGGCCTGGTCGTCGGCAAGCCGCTCGGCATCGTGGGCGGCGCCTTCGCCATGGCACGACTCACCCGAGCCGAGCTGGCCACCGACCTGGGATGGGGCGACGTCGGCGCGGTCGGGATGCTGGCCGGCATGGGCTTCACGGTCTCTCTGCTGATCGCCCAGCTCGCCTTCCCCGAGGGGCAGGCGGACGACGCCACCACTGCGGTGCTTGTCGCCTCCCTCCTCGCGGCCGTGCTGGCGGCTGTGATGCTGCTGGCGCGTGGCAAGGTGCACAGCCGGGCAGCGGAGGACACGACCGCCGCCCGCTGACGCGTGCGCTGACCGGGAGGCCGGCGGGGCACGGTGCCGCCGCCCGGGCGCCGGGCGAGGACGTCCTCTACGCTCGGACGCGCACCGAGCCGCCGCACCCCGCGTCCGCGGGCCGAGGAGGAGACCCCATGAGCAGCACTGCAGATTTCCGCGCCGGCAGCACGAGCGGCGGCGCGACCGCCGCCGGCGCAACGTCAGCAGGTGCCTCCAGCAGTACGCGCGGCAGCAGGAGTCACCGGCTCGAGACGCCGCAGAGCACCGAGCCGACCTTGGGCCGGCTCGTCGCCGACGCGAGCCGAGACCTCTCGACCCTGGTGCAGAGTGAGATCGCGCTCGCCAAGGCCGAGGTGAAGGTCAGCGTCACCAAGGGTGGCATCGGAGCCGCCGCCCTGGTTGCCGCGGGCCTGGTGGCCGCCCTGGGCGTCATCCTGCTCAGCTTCGCGGTCGTCTACTTCATCGTGATGGCCGGCCTGCACGAGGCCTGGTCCTTCCTCATCGTCGCCGCGTTCTACCTGCTGATCGCGGCTCTGGTGGCGCTCTTCGGCATCCGCAAGCTCAAGCAGGTACGCGCACCCGAGCGCACCATCGAGACGTCGAAGAAGATTCCGCCGGCGCTGAAGGGCCAGCAGCAGGCGCCGGCACCGGCACTGCCGAGCTCTGCGCGTTCCTGAGCGTCCAGCGCCAATCGCTAGGCGGCGCAGTCGCCGGTCGACACCGGCTCGGTCGCGCTCCGGCCGGAGTCGGCATCGGCTGACACCTGGTCGGCGGTCAAGACGTACCCCGTCCCCTGATCGGCCAGCGATGCGGCGAAGACCATGCCGTACACCTCGCCCTGCGGCGAGACGAGCGGGCCACCCGAGTTGCCCTCCCGCACCAGCGAGCGCACGGCGAAGACCTCGCGGGTGAGCTGTCCCTCGCCATAGATGTCGGGGCTGCTCAGCCGCTGTTCGGAGCGCACCCGCGCCGGGCGCACGTCGTACGCGCCGTTGCCGGGAAACCCGAGCACGGCGGCGGAGTCGCCGGACTCGGCGCCTTCGTCGAAGGCGAGCGCCGGGCTTGGCAGCCCGTCGACGCGAAGCACCGCCACGTCGAGGTCCGGGTCGTACAGCACCACGCTCGCTGGGTAGCTCTCGTCGTCGAGCGTCACGCTGAGCGACTCCACCCCGGCGACGACGTGGGCATTGGTCATCACCCGTTGCGGCGCGTAGACGAAGCCGGTGCCCTGCAGGCCGGTGCCACACTGCGGCGCATCCCCGAGCACCTTGACCACGCTGTCCGCAGCCGAGCCGACACCGGGCGTTCCGGCGATTCCCGCGTCGGGCTCGGGCACCTTCTCGATGCGCTCATCGGTGAAGGGGTCGAGGAAGCGGGGAAACACGCCGCGGTGCACCACCGAGGTGAGGGTGCTCAGCAGCGAGTCGGCTGACTCCGGCATGGCCTGGTCGACGTGCCCGAGCACCGAGGAGGAACGCACAGCAGCCGACACCGAGGGAATGCCGGCGCCGCTGACCGCGAAGCCCAGGACCCACGCGATGACCAGCACCGCCGCCATGCTGAGGGCACCGCCGGCGAGCGCGTCCAACCAGCGCGCCGGTCGCCACGTGAGCCGACGGCGCACCCTGCCGCCGGCGTAGGCACCGACGGCGTGCCCGACGAGCGCCACCAGCATCACGATGACCACGGCGATGAGAGACAGGCCCAGAGAGGATGGGTAGCCCTCCAGCAGACGAGGCGCTGCGAAGGCGCCGACTGCTCCCCCGGCGAGGAGCCCGACGACCGCGGAGGCTCCGACGACGAACCCTTTCCAGTACCCGGTGACGCCGTAGCCCACGGCGGAGAGGAGCAGGACGACGTCGAGCCAGGTCACGGTCGCGCGCCGCCAGACACGGGCAGGGTGAGCTCCCGAGAGGCGTCCCACGGCTGGGTCCAGCCCGCCGCGTCGAAGATTCGTGACACCAGGGCCGCAGTGAAGCCCCACAGCACCAGGCCATCCTCGAGCCGGAAGGCCGGGCCGCGGTAGCCCAGCGGGTGCCGTGCGGTGTATCGGGACGCGGGGTCGAGCAGCCTGCTGAGTGGCACGCGCAGCACGCTGGCCACCTCGGCGGGGTCCACCGGACCCAACGGCCCCGGCCGCGTCCACCAGCCCACCACGGTGGTCACCGCGTGGTTGCTCGGCGGCAGCCACAACGGAAGCAGTGAACCCAGCACATCCACGGAGCCAGGATCCAGACCCACCTCTTCATACGACTCGCGCAGTGCTGTCGCGACCGGGTCGGCGTCATCCGGGTCGGCCGACCCGCCGGGGAACGACAGCTGGCCGGGATGAGCACGCAGGCTGGCCGACCGCTCGGTCAGCACGAGGTCCGGACCGTCGCCGAACAGCATCAGCACCGCGGAGCGGCGAGCGTCAGGGGGTGGGTCGGGCAGTCCGAGGGCCTGGTCAGCGGTCCGGGTGTCGAGGGCGTCGACCAGAGGCCCGAGCCAGTCCGGGCGTGGGCTCACGCGCGGCTCTCGGTCTTGACCAGCGTCGCCGCAACCGCGGGGTCGGTGGGTCCCTCACCGTACGAAGGGCACCACCGGGCAACCGGGCACACGCCGCATGCGGGCCGGCGGGCGTGGCAACGGCGACGCCCGTGCCAGATCAGCCGGTGGTTGAGCAGGTTCCAGTCCCGCCGCGCGAACAGCGCTCCGACCTCGTGCTCAACCTTGACCGGGTCACTCTGCTCGGTCCAGCCGAAGCGACGGGCCAGCCGCCCGAAGTGGGTGTCGACGGTGATGCCAGGGATGCCGAAGGCGTCGCTGAGCACCACGTTGGCGGTCTTGCGCCCGACTCCGGGCAGCGTCACCAGGTCGGCGAGTCGCGGCGGCACCTCGCCGTCGAACCTCTCGACGATGTCCTGCGCCAGCTTGGTGATCGTGTCGGCCTTGACCCGGAAGAACCCGGTCGGCTGGATCATCGACTCCAACGCGGCGCGATCAGCACCAGCGAGGGCGATCGCGTCGGGGTAGGCGGCGAACAGGGCCGGTCGCACGCCGTTGACGCGGCGGTCCGTGGTCTGCGCCGACAGGACCGTCACCACGAGCAGCTGGAAGGCGTCGTCGAAGTCGAGCTCACAGCGGGCGTCGGGGTAGGCGTCACCCAGCGCGCGGTTGATCTTGCGCGCCTGACGCACCAGGGTCGTGGGCGGCTTGACCGGCGCTGCGACGGGGTTCGGCACGCTTTTCAGCGTACGACTCGGGTCACGGGCACCGGAGGTCTCGTACCGGCACATCCGCATCAGGCGCCCGCATGCGCCACACTGTGAGCCGCGACACGGGGCGATCCCCGTGCCGACGGCTGTACTGCCCTGCCACGGCGGGCGAGGAGGAACCAGTGGACATCGACGTGCTACGCCAGACCCCGCTCTTCTCGGGGCTGGACGACGAGGCTGCCACATCGCTCGGCTCGTCGCTGAGCGAGACCCGCTTCCAGCGGGGTGAGGTGCTCTTCCGTGAAGGAGACACCGGCGACCGCCTGTATGTCATGACCGACGGCAAGGTGAAGCTCGGCCGGACCTCTCCGGACGGGCGCGAGAACCTGCTGGCGATCCTCGGGCCCGGACAGATGTTCGGTGAGCTCTCCCTGTTCGACCCCGGACCCCGATCGGCGACCGCGACGGCCGTGACCGACGGTGCGCTGCGCACCCTCGGGCACGACGAGCTGCTGAGCTGGCTGACCGACCGCCCGAGTGTCGCCAAAGGGTTGCTGCACCAGCTTGCGGCGCGGCTCCGCCGCACCAACGACGTGGTGGCCGACCTGGTCTTCTCCGACGTGCCCGGGCGAGTCGCCAAGGCGCTGCTGGACCTCTCGACCCGCTTCGGGCGTACCGCGGACGACGGTGTCCACGTTCATCACGACCTCACGCAGGAGGAGCTGGCACAGCTGGTGGGGGCTTCGCGCGAGACCGTCAACAAGGCGCTCGCGGACTTCGCGATGCGCGGGTGGCTGCGACTGGAGCCCCGGTCCGTGGTGCTGATCGACCTCGAGCGGCTACGGCGTCGGTCGCGCTGACCTAGCGAGCCTGGTCCTGCTCAGCCAGGAACGCCAGCTGGGCAGCCACGGACAGCTCCGCCGCCGGCCAGAGCACCGGGTGCACATCGGCATACACCCGAGCCACCACCTCCGCCGGCGTACGGGCGCCAGCGGCCACGGCGTCGCGCACCTGCGACAGCCGCTCGGCGCGGTGCCGCAGGTAGCCGTCGAGCACCCCGACCGCATCGTCGAGCACGGGCCCGTGTCCGGGCAGCACTCGGGTCAGCCCGGTCTCCTCGGCAAGCGCCCGCAGCCGGCGCAGCGATCCCAGGTAGGCACCTAGCTGTCCGTCCGGGTGCGCGACGACGGTCGTACCGCGGCCGAGCACCGTGTCGCCGGTGAGCACCGCATGATCGCCCGGCAGCAGGAAGGAGAGCGAGTCGCTGGTGTGGCCCGGCGTGGCCACCACCTCGATCTCCAGGCCTGCGACCGCGACGCGGTCCCCAGCCTGCAGCCCTTCGCTGCCGAGCCGATGCGCGGGGTCGAGCGCCCGCACGGAGCA
>DASQMN010000141.1:0-14354 GCA_035645475.1 Nocardioidaceae bacterium | reverse complement strand
ACACCGAGCACACGACACCCACCGGCGCGGCGCTGCTGGGTGCTCACGTGACCGGGTACGGGCAGCAGCCGGCCATGACGGTCAGCGCAACGGGCACCGGCGCTGGCGGGCGCGACCCGACCGACGTCCCCAACGTCGTCCGCCTGCTGGTCGGGTCGGTGGCGGACAGCAGCCAGACCGCGTTGTTGCTCACGACCAACGTGGACGACCTCGACGCACGCCTGTGGCCGCTGGTGCTTGAGCGCCTGCTGGACGCCGGGGCCTCCGACGCCTGGCTCACCCCGGTGCTGATGAAGAAGGGCCGGCCGGCGTACACGCTGTCGGTCCTGCTGCCGGGCGGCGTTCGCCCCGCCGTCCTGAACGTGCTCTTCCGCGAGACGTCGACCCTGGGTCTGCGCGAGCAGGTGGTGGGAAAGGTCGCGCTGGATCGCACCGATGCCACCGTCGAGGTGGACGGACAGCCGATCTCGGTGAAGATCGCCCGGCACGAGGGCGCCGTCGTCAATGTCCAGCCGGAGTACGAGGACGTCGCCACGGCAGCCCGCGTTCTCGATCGTCCGGTCAAGGTGGTCCTCGCCGCAGCGGTGGCGGCCGCAGCGCCGTTGTGGGCCCACGAGCCCCACTAGGCTTCGCGACCATGACCCTCACCGATGCCACGGCTCCCAGCACCACCCCGACGATCGGAGTGGACAACGAGGTCGGCACCTTGCGCACGGTGATGCTGCACCGGCCTGGTCCGGAGCTGAAGCGGCTCACCCCACGCAACAACGACTCGCTGCTCTTCGACGGCATCCCGTGGGTCAGTCGCGCTCAGGAGGAGCACGACGCCTTCGCAGCAGCGCTGACCAGTCGGAGCGTCGAGGTCCTGTACCTGACCGACCTGCTCACCCAGACGTTGGCGGACGCCGATGCCCGAACCGAAGCCATCGACCACGTCACGTCCGGCCTGCGCCTCGGGCCGACGCTTCGCGTGTACGTCGCGGAGATGCTGCAGTCCCAGGCGCCCGAAGACCTGACGTCGGTGCTGACCGCAGGGCTGCGCAACGACGAGGTGGGCGTCCAGCACTCCCTGGTCTCCAGCCTGCTGGCCGCCGACGACTTCTTGATCGACCCGCTGCCCAACCTGCTGTTCACCCGCGACTCATCGGTGTGGCTGCGAGACCGGGTGACCGTGACCAGCCTGGCCATGCCCGCACGGGAGCGGGAGACCAAGCTGACCGAGCTGATCTACGCCCGGCATCCCCGGTTCGCCGGCACGGCACGGGCGCACGGCTGGGAGCTCGAGCACCTCGAGGGCGGTGACGTGCTGGCGCTGGGCTCCGGCGTCGTCGCGATCGGAGTGGGGGAGCGAACCACCCCAGCGGGTGCCGAGCGGTTCGCGCGTCAGCTGCTGACCGAAGGGCTCGCCGAGACGGTGCTCGCTGTGCCCATCGCGCAGCAGCGAGCCACCATGCATCTGGACACGGTCGTCACCATGGTCGACGTCGACAAGGTGGTGATGTACGCCAACGTCGCGGAGACGCTCAACGCGTTCACCGTCACCTGCCCGGAGCCTGCTGCCACCGCCGACGAGGCGGTGGTCAAGGTGAGCGGTCCCAGGCCCTTCCTGGTCGCCGCGGCCGAGGCCATGGGCATCGACACGCTCCACCGCATCGACACCGGCCTTGACCCGGTGACAGCCGAACGCGAACAGTGGGACGACGGCAACAACACCCTCGCGGTGGCGCCTCGGGTCGCCGTCGCGTACGAACGCAACGTCGAGACGAACGCTCGCCTCGAGGAGGCCGGCATCGAGGTCGTGGCGCTCGCCGGTTCAGAGCTCGGCTCCGGCCGAGGCGGGCCGCGGTGCATGTCGTGCCCGGTGCTGCGTGACTCGGTCGCTGCCGGCTGACAGCTCGGCGAGTCCGTCCTCACGACGTCGCACATCGGAGGCTCATTGTTCTCATGACCGCGTCGAACGGCTCCGATTCCTACGTCATCTGTGCAACGCCGCGCAGCGGCAGCACGCTGCTGTGCGGGCTGCTTTCCTCGACCGGGTTGGCTGGCCGGCCGGAGTCATACTTTCGCGTTGCGGACGAGCAATCGTGGGCGGATCGGTGGCAGATTCCGCGCGACGCCTACGGGCGTTTCGATTACCGCGACTACGCGCAGGCGGCTGTCGCCGCAGGAAGAACGGAGAACGGCCTTTTCGCGGCTCGCGTCATGTGGGGAACGCTGGGTGAGATGATCGCGAAGCTCGCCGCCCCGGATATGGACCGGTCCGATCTCGAGGTTTTGGCAGAAGCTTTCGGCCGAATGCGTTTCGTCCATCTCTGGCGCGATGACACGTTGGCTCAGGCGGTGTCATGGGTTCGCGCCGAGCAGACGCACTCCTGGCAGCACGGCGACGCCTCGACGGGACACGAACCCCGCTTCGATGCTGGGGCTATCTCGAGCACCGTTCGGACCATCTCCGAGCACAACGCCGCCTGGCGTGCCTGGTTCTCCTCGGTCAGCGTGCACCCGTACGACGTCACCTATGAGGAGCTTGTCGCCGACATGTCCGGCGTCACCCGGGCCATTATCGAGCATTTGGGCTTTGGCGCGGCCACGGTCGAGATATCCCGGCGACACGAACGCCTGGGAGACGACATCAACCTCGACTGGATCAGCCGTTACCGGGCGTTGGCCGAGAGCACCGAGGACTCATAAAAAAGACCCGGTCGTCGCTGACGGGGGATGCAACGACGACCGGGCTCGGATTTAGGGTAGTTGCGCCTTCATGCACGCGCAAGCCGAACGCGCGACGACGACCTGCGGCCTCAGCGGATGGTCACCTGGCGGGTCGCCAGGCCCGATCGGGCGGCTCGCTGGGCACTGTCCAGCGGCCCGGTTTCGGCCACCGCTTCCTGGAGTCTGCGGTGCACCTCCTCGGCCGGCGCCTGCAGCGGGGCAGCGCCTGTACCCGCAGGCACCTCCCACACCGGCACCAGCAAGCCGTGGGCCCGGAAGGACCCGATGAGCCGGCTGTCCTCGACCAGTGTGTCGTCTCCTGCGGCATGCAACCGGGCGAGACCGTCCAGAGCGCTCTCCTCGTCGAAGGGCAGCACCCAGCGCAGGTACTCGCGACCGCCCATCTGTGTCCAGTAGGCGGCACCGACGTCGACGAGCCGCTCAGAGGGGGCAACCGACTGGTTGGCCGCCTCTAGCGAGGACGCCACCTCAGGGCTCGGATCGGGACCGTCTGCGACCCAGAAGTCGTAACCCGGGTGCACCTGCACCCGCATCTCGGCCCCTGGATCCACCAGATCCTGCAGGCGCGCGCCGCGGCCGGGGTCGTCGTTGATGACGATGCGGGTGCCGGCGTCCGCTGACAGCGCCTGCTCCAGCGCGGCAGCCAAGTCGCGGCTGACGTCGCCGTAGGAGTGCAGCACCTGCAGCCCGAGCCAGATGGCGTCATCGGCGCGTACCAGCGCCGGAGCCGCCATCGGCAGCAGCGAGCACAGCTGTACCTGCCGGCCGGCGTGCGGTTCGAGCAGGGTGACGGCCGCGGTGGCCGCCGGCACGATCTCCCGCAAGGCGACCCAGTCCGGCTCGGCAGGCAGACCGGCGAACGTACGCGACACGAACGGCGCCGGCGCCCCACCCGGTCGTCCGTGACAGGCCTTGTATCGCCGCCCCGACCCACAGGGGCACGGCTGGCGAGGAGCCACCTGCCCTGGCTTGGCGACCTCGTCGGTCGGGCGCTGTCGGAGCTTCCTGCTCATGTGGTCCTCTCCCTCGTGACGCCGCGACCATAACCGGCCAGGACACACCAGGGCAGCCGACGAGACGGCGTCCACCGCGCGAGAGCCGTCGGGAGTGGGCTCAGTCGTCGATCTCGATGCTGGCGCACACCATGGTGGTGCCGGCCCCACGCTGAACGGTCCAGCTCTTGCTCAGTGACTCGACGATGTGCAGCCCGCGACCGTCGACCGACTCGGGGTCCGGCTCTCGCTGCTGAATGGGCTGGTCGCCACCGTCCTCGACGCTCAACACCAGGTTGCTGGACTCGATCTCCCACGCGAGGTTGAGAAAACCGTCCGGTGACGGCCTGCCGTGCTGCACAGCGTTGGCGACGAGCTCTGACACGACGAGCCGGGCGTCATCGATGACTCCAGGCGGCAGATTCCGGCCGTTGAGGAACTCCGTGACGTGCAAGCGCGCCGCACCAGCCGCGGTCGGGTGGAAGCGCAGTCGCACGTTGTGCGCACGGCCGGTCGAGCGGCTCACGTCGCCGTGCCGGATGGGCCTGTCGCTCACCACTCACCTCCGAGCCTGCACAGTCGGGTGTGCGAACGTGCTACGAGCATGCCCGAGGGCCTGATGGCCAAACCTGCGCGCCGCTCACGCCTCCAGCACGCTGCGGACGTACCCCGGCCGGTCGGTGATGATGGCCTCGACCGCTAGGTTGCGGCACAGCTGCACATCGACGGGGTCGTTGACGGTGAAGACGTGCACCTGGTTGCCGCGCTGGTGCATCCGTGACACCAGGTAGGGGTAGGCGCGAGCCGTCCGGATCGAGATGCCGGCGATGCGCGTGCCCCGCGGAAGGGAGCCATCACGCAGCCGCAGCGGCACCCGGTCCATCAGGTAGACCGTGGGCAGACCCGGCGCGCCCTCGTTCACGCGACGCAGCGAAGTCCAGGAGTAGCTCATCACCCGGACCGGCGAGTCCTCCGATGAGCCGTCCCAGCCGTACGCCCGCAGCAGCTCGATCAGCCGCCGCTCGACCAGGCCGGCGTACCTCGTCGGGTGCTTGGTCTCGACCGCCAGCTCGACCCGGCGGTTCGCTGTCGCCACCATGTCGAGCAGCCGCTCGAGCGTGAGCACCCGCCGCGTCTCGTCGTCGTACTCCGGGGCTTCGTTGGAGATGCCCTTCCAGGATGCGAAGTCGAGGTCGTGCAGGTCGGCCAGCTCAAGGCTGGAGACGACTCCGTGACCGTCGGAGGTGCGTTCCACCCGGCGATCGTGCAGGCACACGAGGTGGCCGTCGGCGGTCAGTCGTACGTCGCACTCCAGCGCACCGGCGCCTTCGCGAACGGCCTGGCGGTAGGCCGCAAGCGTGTGCTCGGCCTGTGCGTCGCTGGAGCCGCGATGCGCCACTACCTGGGGTAGTGACGCTGCGGAACCTTGCGGCATGCAGTCCCCCAGGTCAACCCGACGGGTGCCCGACCGCTGGACGGTCGGCTGGGCGGCGGGCGAGTGGCGTGCCTGCGTAGGGGTCCGGTCCGGGGTAGGGCGCCGTGGCCAGCGAGCCGTCCGACACGGGCGCCTTGAGACCGACGGCCAACAGCGCGTGGCCCAATGCCACGACGACGAAGCCCACTCCGACCAGCACCGACGCAGCGGCTGCCGTGTCTGCCTCTGCTCGCGTGTCGGCGCCCGCGACGAGCGCGGCTCCGACCAGTACCACCAGCCAGCCGACGCCGAACAGCGCCAGTCCAGCGCCACTGGCAGGTGACCGGCCTCG
Organism: Nocardioidaceae bacterium; assembly: GCA_035645475.1. Lineage (GTDB taxonomy): Bacteria > Actinomycetota > Actinomycetes > Propionibacteriales > Nocardioidaceae > DASQMN01. Next base: position 8,863 of record DASQMN010000141.1, on the reverse strand, counting down.
TCCGCGTAACAGCACGAACAGCGCAGCCGCGAGGGCCACCAGGGAGCAGAGGGTGGCGACGCTGAGCAGCACCACGTTGAGCTGGTCGCTGGAGGAGGAGCCGCCACGTCCAGCGCCGAGCTCTACGTACGCCCCTCGGCGCAGCGTCATGGATGCCACCCCGTGCACCAGGCAGGCGAGCGCGCCGAGCAGCTGCAGGACTCTGGCCGCCAGAATGCTCGCCTCGCCGAGCGGCGCCCGAGGCGGGCGTGCATAAGGGCTCCCCGTCGACACGGGCGGCGGCGTCTGGCCGGCAGGTCCTGCGTACGGGATCAGCGGACGAGGTGGCGGACTCGGCGGGGGACGGTAGGTACTGCCCCACTGCGGAGGCGGCGGAGGCCCGGCCATCGGAGCGCTGTCCGGGCGCGACGGCGTCGCGTACGCGACAGGGGCGCCACATGTGGGGCAGAAGCGGGCGCCGGCAGGCAGCAGTGCGCCGCATCGCGGGCACGTCATGGCAGCAGACCTCCGGTTGCCGGACCGTGCCCCGACCCTAGCCCGCTCGCCCTGCCCGGCTGTGCAACTGCGGGAACGGGGCCTCGCCGGGACTGGGACACTGCGGGCATGACCACGTCGCGGCCTTCTGAGGTGCCCACCACCGCCGTCGAGCTGCTGCCCGCTCCGCTGCCTCCTGACATCACCGTGCTCGACGTACGCGAGCCGGAGGAGTGGGACGCCGGGCACATCGACGGCGCCGTGCACGTTCCGCTGTCGCAGCTGCCGCATCGTTTCGTCGAGATCGACGATGAGCTGCCAGTGCTGTGCGTGTGCGCGGTGGGCGCCCGTTCCGCGCAGGCGGTGCTGTTCCTGCGGTCCCGTGGCCTCGACGCCGTCAACCTGCACGGGGGCATGCTGGCGTGGAACAACGCGGGCCGGCCCGTTATCGTCACGCCACCGTCGTAGCGTCTGCACCACACCGCCGCATCCCGTACTGCAGCGGACCCGGCCCGGGTCACTTGAGCAGGCGGCTCATCCGCCGGTCGGCAAGCGGCTTGCCGCCGGTCTGACAGGTGGGGCAGTACTGCAGCGAGGAGTCCGCGAAGGACACCTCCGCCACCGTGTCGCCGCACACCGGGCACGGCTGCCCGGTTCGGGCATGCACCCGCAGCCCCGACTTCTTCTCCTTCTTCAGCTCCGACGCGGCCAGCCCGGCCGACCGTTCCACGGCGTCGCGCAAGGTGCTGCCGATGGCGTCGTACAACGTCTGCAGATCGGCGCCGGTGATCCCGGACGCCGGCTTGAACGGCGACATCCGCGCTACGTGCAGGATCTCGTCCGAGTAGGCGTTACCGATGCCTGCGATGACGGACTGGTCCCGCAGCACGCCCTTGACCTGAGCTCGGCCGGCCCGCTGCAGGATGGCCGCGAGGATGTCAGGGCCGAACTCCTCGGCAAGCGGGTCGGGCCCGAGACGGGCGATGCCGGGCACCTCGGCCGGGTCGTGCACGAGGTAGACCGCGAGGCTCTTGCGGGTGCCCGCCTCGGTGAGGTCGAAGCCGGAGCCGTCGTCGAGGACCACCCGCAGGGCCAGCGGCGTCTTGCCAGGGCGCGGAGGGTCACTCGGCTGCGAGTCCCGCCACCGCAGCCACCCGGCGCGGGCCAGGTGCATCACCAGGTGCAGCCCGCCCGCCTCGATGTCGAGGAACTTGCCGTGCCGGTGCACGCCGTCGACGAGAAGCCCGGCCAGCGACTGCACCGGCGGGTCGAAGGTCTTCAGCGCGCTCAACGCAACGGGATACATCTCGGTGATCGCTCGGCCGTCCAGCCTGCGACGCAGGTCTCGCACGAGGGATTCCACCTCAGGCAGCTCAGGCACGAGGTCAGTGTGCCCGCCCCAGCACGGCCGGGACACCTCGACATCATCGATCCAGGGGAGGATGATCAGCCGATGACAGGCCCGCACTCCGCGCCACGGCAGGTGGTGCCGTTCCCCGGCGGTGGTGAGGTGTTCTTCGACCCGCGTCCGGGTCGGGCCATGCGCCTGTCGTGGCATGTCGACGAGGGGGTCGCCGTCGTGTCGTTGTGGCAGGGCGCCTCCTGCGCCGGCACCTTCCGGCTGCCGATCTCCGAGGTGCCCGATCTGGTCGACGCGCTGGTACGCGGGCTGGCGCTGAGCGCGTCAGCGACTGCGACCTCCGCGTGATGGGCCACTCGAGCGGGTGACGCTCAGCGCCACGGCGCCGGCAGGGGCACGTCGAGCAGCGCGGGCAACGCGTTGAGGTAGTCGGCCCGATCCCACTCGACGACACCGAGGCTGGCCAGGTGCGGTGTCTGCCACTGCACGTCGATCAGCCGCTCATCCACGTGCTCATCGCTCATCAGGTCGACCAGCCCGACGAGAGCGACCTTGGAGGCGTCGCGCACCGAGTGGAACATCGACTCACCGGCGAACAGCCCGCCGATCGCGACGCCGTACAGGCCACCGGCCAACCGCCCGTCGGCCCACGACTCGACCGAGTGGGCCCAGCCGAGCTCGTGCAGCCCTTCGTACGCGGCCACGATGGCGGGGTCGATCCAGCTGCCGCTGCGGCGCGGGTCGGCGCAGGCACGAACCACGTCGGGGAACGCGGTGTCGACCCGCACCTCGAACTCACGGCGAGAGCGACGCAGTGACCGGCTGACCTGCAGCTCGGCCAGTGGCAGCACCCCGCGCTTCAGTGGCGACCACCAGGCCATCGGTGCGCGTCGGCGCATCGGCATCGGGAAGGCGCCGCTGGCGTACGCGGCCAGCAGCGTCGACGGCTGCAGGTCGGCCCCGAGGGCGACCCAGTCGTCGTCCGGCCACGTAGTCGGGTCGAAGGACCACACCGAACTCGGCAGCGGCACCGGCACCCGCCCATGGTGGCACTCCGAGGGAGCGGGACGGGCGACGTGCTGAGGGTCCAATTAGGCTGGCCACGGTTCGGGCATCGCACGGACTGCCGCCGGCCAAGAGGAGCTCATCATGGGACTGTCCAGCTCGATGGCCCGGATGGCCGCACCCAAGGTCACGAACGGTTATGTGCGCGAGGCGATGAACCGCGCCATCGACGGGGTCGGGCCCACCCGTAGCGCCAAGGAGAGCGCCGAGAGCCGGCTGTCCGAGGCGGGCGGTGACGTGGAGCAGGCGGTGCAGGACCTGATCGGCTCCCACGTGAAGATGGCAGGGGCACAGGGGTTCTTGACCAACATGGGTGGCGTCGTGACGCTCGCGGTGAGCCTCCCCGCCAACATCGCCGGGCTCGGCATGTTGCAGGTGCACCTCGTGGCCGCGATCGCCCACCTACGTGGCTACGACCTCGGCGACCCACGCGTACGCAATGCCGTCCTCACCTGCCTGCTCGGCCGCGACACGGTGCTGTCGCTGGTCAAGCGCCGGCGACTGCCGGCGCCGCCGATGGGGCTCGCAACCTCCCCGGTGCACGACGCGGCGCTCGACGACACCATCGCCGGCGAGGTCACCACCGAGCTGCTCGGACGGATGGGTGGCCGCCGGGCGGCCACCATGGTCGGACGCCGCATCCCTCTGCTGGGCGGCGGCATCGGTGCCGCCTCCGACGGCATGTCGACGCGCGCGGTCGGTCGCTACGCCGCGGAAGAGTTCCGGCCGAGACGCAGCGGTGCGGTGCGCCCGACCGAATGAGCGGGCCGCGCCTGCCTTGCCGGCCTGGAGGTCAGCGACCGGGCCGGCGGGGCAGGTGCCTGGCCAACCGGCGAGCCGCCGCCAGCGCCTGCTGAGCGACTACGCCGCCGTGCCGCTTGCCGCCGGGCCGCAACGACACCCCGGCGAGGCCCAGCTCGCGCGGTGAGGGCTGCGGCTGCTCGGTGCTGCGCGGACCGGACCAGCGCTTGCCCCCCTGCCGCCGCGACATCTCCAGCACGACCGCCGCGGTGACCCGACACATCAGCGCCAGCACGTCGGCCTCGTCGATGTCGTCGGGGGCTCGCGTCTCAGCCGGCAGCGACGTGTCGTCCGCGAGCTCGGCCAGGTCCCCGACGAGGTCGTAGCGACCGTCGCGCAGTGCCCGGATCTGGGCGGCGCTGCGCTCGCGCACCCACACCAGATCGGACGGAGGCAGAACCAGGGGGTGCTCGTTGGGTTCTCGCTCGAGCACCTCCCGGGCGACGAACCGCTTGACGAGGTCGACGTAGACCGGGCCCGGGACGCGGTCGGCGACGTCGCGGTTGACCCGCCTGAGGGCTTCGCACTCCACCGCGCCCAGCGAGCGGTTGGCCCGCGGCACGTCGAGGTCGAAGCCACCCGGGTCGATGCCCAGCACCGAGGCGAACCGGCGCCACAGCAGGTCCGGCTCGGCCGAGGACGCCGGCACGGTGACGACTGACATGCGCTCGGCGGGCACCCCGGCTCCCCACCGGCCGAGCACCTGGACCGGATCTTGCTGGGACCACAGGCGCCGGCCCCAGGGAGCGGACGGGTCTGCGGGGTCGCGTACGGAGTCGAGGTACTCGCGCCAGGTCACCGTCCGCTTGTTGCGCAGATGCGTCTGCCACATGGCCGGCACCAGGCGGACCAGGTCGCGGGCCGTGTAGACGACGTGTACCTGCGCCGGCGAGAAGTCCTGCACCAGCCGACGCACGGCGGGCTCGCGAGCCTCGCACAAGAACTCCATCGACAGCACGGCCGCAGGCCCGTCCCACGCCTGCACCTCGTCCACCAGCGTCTGCCACTTGTCGCGGCTGACCTGGGGGTCGGCGCTCACGTCGCGATGCAGCCGCTTGTCCATGAGCCCCATCACGGCACGGGTCTGCTGGCCGAAGGTCTTCAGCGGCAGGCAGATCCCCCTGTCGGCCAAGAGCTGCTGGTTGCTCCACAGCACCCCTTGCACGTAGGTGGTGCCGGTCTTGAGCGGGCCGACGTGCACGAAGACGGTGCGCGGTGCCATGTCTGGTCTCTCTCGACGGGTCGGTCAGGTCGGCCACTGCTCAGGGATCCACCTCGGGTGGGCCGCTGCGGTTCGGACCCGTACCCCGCAGTGGGCGGTTGCGCTGGCGTCGGGAGGCCTCCACCAGCAGCTCGCCGCCCAGCTGTGCCAGCAGAGCGTCGGCGGCGGTGCCCCGGTCGGCTTCGGGCACGGCCGGCGGTGGGCGGGTCGCGAGCACCTCCCCGGCCAGGAAGTCGACGACGATGTCCTCGTACGCCTCAGCCGGGATGGCGTCGTGCACCTGCGCGTCGAGCCGGCGCAGCGCCTCGGCAGCGGTCGGGTCCAGACGGGCGAACCGGTCGCCGACCGGCTGGCGGCGGTCGTCAGCGGACGTCATCCGCCGGCTTCTCCGTAGGTGCCCGTCCGCTGACCCGGCGCACGGCGCGGTACAGGCCCAATCCCGCCTCCAGGCCACGGTTGGACGAGGAGTTGTCGACTACCCAGCGCTTGACATAGGCGCCTGGATGCCGGCGCACCCACGCCAGCTCGGCAGCCAGGCGCTCGGCCTCCGCTCGCGCGTTGTCGCGTTCCACCGCCATGGCATCGGCGTCGCCTTGAGCGGACTCGCGCTGGTCGAAGAGGTCGGAGCCCTCCAGGACGGCCAGGTCCAGCATGCTCTCGGCAGCCTCCAGCAACTGCTTGGGACCGACCTGGTCGGGGTCGTCCCAGCCATTCGAGTCAGATTCGGCCACCAGCTCGGCAAGGTCTCCGACGATGTCGTACCCGCGCTGCTGCACCTGCGTGATCCAGTCCTGCGTCAGCGTGTCGGCCCACTCGGTCAGGGACGCCGGCAAGGTGATGCGTGGCTTGCCGGGACGCCCTGCCAGTCCACGGTGCACGATCGCCTCGCGTACGAGGGGGCGGTAGTGATGAGACGCCAGCCGGTCGCCGGGAAGGCGTTCGTTGAGCCGGCGCAGCGCGGTGGCGGCCGGCCCGTCCAGGCTGGTGTTGGTACGCGGCGACTCCTCGGTGAGCCAGTCGCTGCGAACTCCGAACAGCGACCAGAAGCGCTCGACCAGTACCTGGCGGTCTCCGCCCGGACGAGGCACCGTCACCAGATGCACCCGCTGCGGCGGCAGCGTGGCACCCCACCGCTCGAGCACCTCCGGCCAGTGCTGCACGGACCAGAACCAGGAGGTCGCGGCGCGCGTGGGGGACTCCGCGGTCAGGTCGGCGAGGAACTCGGCGTACGTGAGCTGGCGCCTGTGCTTGACCAGCTCCTGCCATTCCGCGGGAATCTGGCGGGCGAGCTCACGGACGGAGAAGACGAGGTGCACCTCACCGTCGAGGGAGCTGAGCAGGCGTTTCGCCTGCTCGGCGCTGGCGGCGGCGAACACCTCGTGGCTCAGCACGACGACGCCCTCCAGGCGGTTCACCCGGTCCACGAGCCGGTCGAGCACCCCGATAGCCTCGCGTTCGAGTCCGCCCCACGTCAGGTGCTGCAGGTCGAGCGCAGCCAGAAAGTGCTCATCGAAGCGGTCGGCCGGATAGTGCACGCCGTGCGCGGCGAGCACGTCGCGGTTGCGCCACAACGTGTCCTGCACACCAGTGGTGCCCGTCTTCGGCGCTCCCACGTGCACGACGATGCGGCGCACCTGCGGATCCGGTGCCCGGTGTCTCGCCTCGTCGGCCATGCCTGCCCTCTCGTGGTCCGGCTCACGGTAGTGGGACGCGCGAGCAGCCGCGCCGTTCCCTCCCTGTCCGGCCTCAGTCGTCGGTCAGCTCGTCCGCGAGAGTTCGCACGAGTGGGGACGGGCTGGGCCGGCCCAGCTGCTGGGCCATCCAGGTGCTGGTGGCAACCAGCGCACCCAGATCGACTCCGGTGTGCACACCGAGCCCGTCCAGCATCCACACGAGCTCCTCGGTGGCGAGGTTGCCGGTGGCGCTGCGCGCGTACGGGCAGCCACCGATACCACCGGCCGAGGAGTCGATCGTGGTGACGCCCGCTCGCAAGGCGGTGAGCGCATTCGCCAGGGCCTGGCCGTAGGTGTCGTGGAAGTGCACCGCCAGCTGCCCGACCGGCGTGCCCGAGGTCGCGAAGGCGTCCAGCAGTGCGCGCACATGACCCGGAGTACCGGTGCCGATCGTGTCGCCGAGGGAGAGATGGCTCGCACCCAGGTCGAGCAGCCGGCGTCCCGCCGTGACCACCTGCTCGACCGGTACGTCGCCCTCCCAAGGGTCGCCGAAGCACATGGACACGTACGCGCGGACCTCGAGCCCGGCCCCGCGAGCGCGGTGGATGACTGGCTCGAACATCGCGTACTGCTCGTCCAGTCCACGGTTGAGGTTCCGCCGCGCGAAGGTCTCGGTGGCGCTACCGAAGACAGCGATCGACTTGGCGCCGTTGGCCAGCGCGCGGTCCAGTCCACGCTCGTTGGGGACGAGAACCGGCAACGACACCGACGGTCGGGGGCCGACGGCCGAGAGCACGTCCGCGGCGTCAGCCAGCTGCGGCACCCAGTGCGGGGAGACGAACGAGGTGGCCTCCACGACGCGAAGACCGGCGTCGATCAGCCGCTCGATGAACTCCACCTTGGTCGCGGCCGGCAACACCGACGACTCGTTCTGCAAGCCGTCGCGTGGACCCACCTCGTACACGGTCACATGGTCGGGCAACCCGGGCTCGGGCATCAGCTGCGGCGCCCTCACGACAGCGCCCCGGCAGCGTCCTCAGGCGCCGACAGCACGACCAACGGTGCTCCCAGCGCCACCTGCTCCCCCGCGGTGATCGCCACTTCGGCCACGGTGCCGGCGTACGGCGCCGGCAGCGACAGCTCCATCTTCATCGCCTCCAGCACCACGACCGGCTGCCCGGCGGCGACCGTCTCGCCGGCCCGCACCCTCACAGCGAGCACGGTGCCCGGCATCGGCGCGCGCACGGTCTGGTCGGCACCGGCGAGCGTCGCAGCGGCCGCTGCCGGGTCGGGTACGTGCGCGTGCCAGACATGCCCGAGCCGGCTCATCTGCACCCGGCCCGACTCGACCGAGACGGTGACGTCGACGACCCGCCCCCCGACCTCCAGCCGGTGCCGTCCGGGACTGGCGTCCTGGCTCGCGAGAGCTCGCACCGACATCGTCGTGGCATCGACGCTCACCGTGCCCGCCTGCAGGTCCACCTGCCAGCTCTGCACCGGAGCCGGCTCGGAGTCACCCAGCAGTGTGGGGGCGGAAAGCCGCACGGTGACCGGAGCCGACGGTCCGGCCGAACGCCACCCGTCGGCTGCGGAGAACGGGTGGTCCGGGGCTTGCACGTGCTGCTGGGTCAGCGACTGCGCGAGCAGCCAGGCGGCGACCGGGGCGACCTCGTCGGGGGCGACGGGACGCTGCAGAAGCGCCAGGGCGGCCGGGTCGGAGTCGAGCCAGGCGGTGTGCACCTCGGCCTCGGCGTATGCCTGCGAAGCGGCCAGCTCGCGGCAGAAGCCCACGTTGGTGGGCAGCCCCAGCAGCACTGTGTCGTCCAGCGCCCGCACCAGCGCCATCCGCGCCGAATCGCGGTCCGCTCCGTGCGCCACCACCTTTGCCAGCATCGGGTCGTAGGCGGTGCCGACCCGCTGGCCGGACTGCAGCGCCTCGTCGACGCGGGCCGACCGTGGCCAACGAACCAGCCCAGCCGTGCCGGCCTGAGGCAGGAAGCCGGCGTAGGGATCCTCGGCGTAGATGCGTGCCTCAACGGCGTGGCCGGTGCAGCTGATGTCGTCCTGGCTGAGTGCCAATGGCTCCCCTGCGGCTACCCGAAGCTGCAGCGAGACCAGGTCCAGGCCGGTGACCGCCTCGGTGACCGGGTGCTCGACCTGCAGTCGGGTGTTCATCTCCAGGAAGTAGAACTCATCGTCGGAGACGAGGAACTCCACCGTGCCCGCACCGGTGTAGCCCACCGCGTGGGCGAGATCGACCGCCGCCTG
>DASQMN010000140.1:0-8027 GCA_035645475.1 Nocardioidaceae bacterium | reverse complement strand
CGGATGTCCCTGCGGCTGTCGGCGCGCGCCCCGTTCGATGCCGACGCGCTCACCGCCTTCTGGGCCGGCCACTCGGTGCTTGGGCTGGAGAGCGTCGACACGGAGTCGGGCGAGCTCGTCCGGACTCTCGCCTTGCCGCACGGCCCCGCTGTCGTCCGGCTGCGTGCCCACGCCGACGTCGAGGGCGGCCACCCGTACGTCGCGTGTGACCTGCAGCTGCGCGACCTGCGTGACCTCGCAGCAGCGGTTGCCCGCTGCCGGGCGATCGGAGACCTGGACGCCGACCCGGTCGCGGTGCGCGACGTGCTGGTGAGCGACCCGGCGCTGACGCCGGCCGTACGCCGACGGCCGGGTCTGCGCGTTCCCGGCGTAGCTGACGGCTTCGAGATCGCCGTTCGCACCGTGCTGGGTCAGCAGGTGTCGACCAAGGCAGCCGCGACGGCCACCGCCCGGCTGACGACACGCTTCGGGGAGGAGGTCCCCGACTGTCCGGGCTGGCGGAGCTTCCCAGCTCCACAAGCCCTGGCGGCGGCCGACCCGGACGACCTCGGGGTACCGCGTGCTCGGGGCCGAGCGCTCGTCGGACTGGCACAGGCGGTCGCCGACGGCTCCGTTCGACTGGATGTGGGGGCCGACCGCGCCGAGGCGCGCGTCAGCCTCCTGGCTCTACCGGGCATCGGTCCATGGACGGCTGACTACGTCGTCATGCGCGCTCTGCGAGACCCGGACGTGCTGCTGGACACGGACCTGGCGGTACGCAAGGCGGCCGGCGACCTCGGCCTGGGAGACGCTGCCGCACTGCGACGCCACTCGCAGCGATGGGCGCCCTGGCGCTCCTACGCGGTGCTCCACCTGTGGATGACCTACCTGGACGCCCGCGCCCCTGCCGTACCGAAGACCCGTCCCGAGCCGCGGAGGCAACGATGAACGCACGGCAGACCATGCAGCCGCAGTCGACCGTCATGTGCTGGACACAGCTCGAATCACCGATCGGCAAGCTGCGGCTTCGAACCGACGGAGACGCGCTGACCGGCGTCGACTTCACGCCGTGGGTGGACGAGCTCGGCTCGCGCGACGACCAGCACCCCGTCCTCGCCGCTGCTCGAGCGCAGCTCGAGGACTACTTCACCGGAGGGCGACGCACGTTCGACCTGCCGCTGGCGCCGGCCGGCACGGAGTTCTCCCAGCGGGTGTGGCATGCGCTGGCGGAGATCCCGTACGGCCAGACACGCTCATACGCCCAGGTGGCCGTCGGCCTGGGGCTCCCCGCGGGAGCCGCGCGGGCGGTCGGTGCTGCCAACGGACGCAACCCGGTGCCGGTGGTGCTGCCGTGCCACCGGGTCGTCGGGGCGAACGGCACGCTCACCGGCTACGCAGGTGGGCTGGAACGCAAGCGGATCCTGCTGTCACTGGAGTCGCCCGGACTCTTCTGACTATCGCTGCCTGGCTCACTCGCCAGTTCGGCGCAGCGACTGGCTGAGCCGCTCGGCCCCAGCCATCACGGCGGGCGCGTGCATACGCCCGGGCTGCCGCGACAGGCGCTCGAGCGGGCCGGACACCGATACCGCCGCGACGACCTTGCCCGAGGGGGACCGGACGGGAGCCGAGACCGACGCCACGCCCGCCTCGCGCTCGCCGATGCTCTGCGCCCAGCCGCGACGTCGGACCGCCGCGAGTGCGGCAGCGGAGAAGGCGGCGTTCTGCAGGCCACGATGCATGCGTTCGGGGTCCTCCCACGCCAGCAGCACCTGCGCGGCTGAACCCGCCGACATGGTCAGCTGGCTGCCCACCGGAACGGTGTCGCGCAGTCCGGTGGGTCGCTCCGCGCCGGCGACGCAGACCCGGTGCTCGCCCTGGCGGCGGAACAGCTGCGCCGACTCCCCGGTGATGTCCCGCAGCCGCGCGAGCACTGGGCCGGCAGCGGCGAGCAGACGGTCCTCGCCGGCCGCCGCGGCAAGCTCGCCGAGACGGGGCCCGAGCACGAATCGACCCTGCAGGTCGCGTGCGACGAGCCGATGATGCTCCAGGGCCACCGCCAGGCGGTGTGCCGTAGGGCGAGCAAGCCCCGTTGAGGCCACCAGGCCTGCCAGCGTCGCCGGTCCTGGCTCGAGCGCCGCCAGCACGAGCGCGGCCTTGTCGAGAACGCCGACTCCGCTAGTGTTGTCCATGCAGTGATACTGCCGTCTCGCATGCTGAAACGCAACGGCTCCGCGGGGCGGCCGGACGGAGGAGGGCCCGTGGGCACGACCTTGGCACACAAGATATGGGACCAGCACGTCGTGCGGCAGGTGGCCGGGGAGCCGGACCTGCTCTACATCGACCTGCACCTGGTGCACGAGGTGACCAGTCCGCAGGCCTTCGACGGCCTGCGGCTCGCCGGACGGGAGGTGCGCCGCCCTGACCTCACGCTGGCGACAGAGGACCACAACATCCCCACGCTGGATGTGGACAAGCCGATCGCCGACCCGGTGTCCCGCCTGCAGGTGGAGACGCTGCGCCGCAACTGCGAGGAGTTCGGTGTGCGGCTGCACCCGCTCGGTGACGCCGACCAGGGCATCGTGCACGTGGTGGGGCCTCAGCTCGGGCTGACCCAACCCGGCACGACGGTCGTGTGCGGGGACTCCCACACCTCCACGCACGGCGCCTTCGGTGCGTTGGCCTTCGGCATCGGCACCAGCGAGGTCGAGCACGTGCTCGCCACCCAGACGCTGCCGCAGAACCGACCGCGCACCATGGCCGTCACCGTCGCGGGCACCCTGCCTGCCGACGTGTCGGCCAAGGACCTCGTCCTGGCGCTGATCGCCGAAGTCGGCACCGGCGGCGGGCAGGGCTACGTCGTGGAGTACCGCGGCGAGGCGATCCGTGCGCTGTCGATGGAGGCGCGCATGACGATCTGCAACATGTCGATCGAGTGGGGCGCCAAAGCCGGGCTGATCGCGCCCGACGAGACGACGTTCGAGTACCTGCGCGGACGACCGCACGCTCCGCAAGGCGCCGAGTGGGACGACGCAGTCGCCGAGTGGCGCACCCTGGTCACCGACCCCGACGCCGAGTTCGACCGGGAGGTCGTGCTGGACGCCTCGACGCTGTCGCCTTTCGTCACCTGGGGTACCAACCCCGCGCAGGGAGTGCCTCTCGCAGGCCGAGTGCCCTACCCCGAGGAGTACGCCGAGGCCGACCAGCGCAGCGCCGCCGAGCGGGCGCTGACGTACATGGCGCTGGAGCCCGGCACGCCGATGCGCGACATCGTCGTTGACACGGTCTTCGTCGGCTCGTGCACGAATGGGCGGATCGAGGACCTGCGAGCGGTCGCCGAGGTCGTCCGCGGCCGTACGGTCGCTGCGGAGACCCGGATGCTGGTGGTGCCCGGCTCGGCGCGCGTACGGCTGCAGGCAGAGGCCGAGGGGCTGGACGTGATCTTCAAGGAGGCCGGCGCCCAGTGGCGCGGGGCGGGCTGCTCCATGTGCCTGGGCATGAACCCCGACCAGCTGGCGCCGGGGGAGCGAAGCGCCTCGACGTCCAACCGCAACTTCGAGGGCCGTCAGGGCAAGGGTGGGCGCACCCACCTGGTCTCACCACAGGTTGCGGCTGCGACCGCTGTGCTGGGCCATCTCGCATCCCCGGCCGACCTGCCCGTCCCCGCCTGAGGAGCGCACCGATGGACGCCTTCACCACCCATACCGGCACCGCCGTCGCGCTGCGGCGCAGCAACGTCGACACCGACCAGATCATCCCAGCGGAGTACCTGAAGCGTGTCACCCGTACCGGCTTCGAGGATGGGCTGTTCGCGGCCTGGCGCAACGAGCCCGACTTCGTGCTCAACCGGCCGGAGAGCCAGGGGGCGAGCGTCCTGGTCGCCGGCCCCGACTTCGGCACCGGCTCGTCACGCGAGCACGCCGTGTGGGCCTTGCAGGACGGCGGCTTCCGGGTCGTGCTGTCGCCCCGCTTCGGCGACATCTTCCGGGGCAACGCCGGCAAGTCCGGCCTCCTGGCCGCACAGGTCGACGCCAAGGTGGTGGCCGCGCTGTGGGACCTGCTGGAGCGCGAGCCGTCCGTGCCGGTGACTGTCGACCTGGTGGCCCGCACGGTCACAGCCGGGGAGGGCGGCGACCGGATCGAGGACTCCTTCGACGTCGACGACTACACCCGCTGGCGGTTGCTGCAGGGACTGGACGACATCGGGCTCACCTTGTCGCACGAGTCCGACATCTCGGCGTTCGAGGCACAGCGCCAGCCCTGGAAACCGGCGACGCTTCCGGTGCGCACGGCCGGCTGAGCCGGGTCGGCCGACGGGCCGAACAATCTGTCGGCCCGCCGTGTCAGAGTGCGTGGACGCTGAGGAGGTCCCGTACGCTGACGGCCACTTCCCCCGCATCACCGTCGTCGGGCGAGAGGCCGCATCGCGAGGCCCCTCGTGCCGAGAGGCTGCGTCGTGCCGAAACGCCGAGGAGGGCTCAACCGCCGATGTCGAGCGACTCGTTCGTGCACCTGCACGTCCACACCGAGTACTCCATGCTCGACGGCGCCGCCCGGCTGGATGACCTGTTCGCTCGCACCGCCGAGATGGGCATGCCCGCCCTGGCGATGACCGACCATGGCAACGTCTTCGGCGCCTATGACTTCTACGCCAAGGCCGGCAAGGCCGGGGTGAAGCCGATCCTCGGCATGGAGGCCTATGTCACCCCCGGCACGCACCGCAGCGAGCGCAAGCGGGTGCGCTGGAACCAGGGCGGTGACGACGACGTCTCCGGTGGTGGCGCCTACACCCACCTGACGCTGCTCGCCGAGTCCACCCAGGGCATGCACAACCTGTTCCGGCTCTCCTCCCGCTCCAGCCTGGAGGGCTTCTTCTACAAGCCGCGCGCCGACCGCGAGCTGCTCGCGCAGTACGCACCCGGGCTGATCGCCACCACCGGCTGCCCGTCCGGTGAGGTCCAGACCTGGCTGCGCATCGGCGACTACGCCAAGGCGCGAGCCAGTGCGGCCGAGCTGCGCGACATCTTCGGGGCCGGCAATTTCTACGTCGAGCTGATGGACCACGGGCTGTCCATCGAGGACCGGGTGCGCGACGGGCTCCTGCGCCTGGTCAAGGACCTCGACCTGCCGGTGATCGCCACCAACGACCTGCACTACACCGACGCCGCCGACGCCGAGGCGCACGAGGTGCTGCTGTGCGTCCAGTCGGGCAAGACGATGGCCGATCCGCAGCGCTTCAAGCTGGACGGCCACGACTACTACCTCAAGTCCCCGGCGCAGATGCGCGACCTGTGGCAGCACCGCCACGGCCTTCGTGAGGCCTGCGACAACACCCTGGCGATCGCCGAGCGGTGTGAGGTGTCCTTCGCCGAGGACGTCAGCTACATGCCCCGCTTCGGCGTACCGGAGGGCGAGAGCGAGGAGTCCTGGTTCGTCAAGGAGGTGGAACGAGGGCTCTCGGTTCGCTATCGCGGCGGCATCCCCGATGCCGTGCGCAAGCGTGCCGACTACGAGACCGGCGTGATCACCTCGATGGGTTTCTCCGGGTACTTCCTGGTCGTCGCCGACTTCATCAACTGGGCCAAGCAGCAGGGCATCCGGGTCGGTCCCGGGCGCGGCTCCGGCGCCGGCTCCATCGCGGCGTACGCGATGCGTATCACCGACCTCGACCCGCTCGAGCACGGCCTGATCTTCGAGCGCTTCCTCAACCCGGAGCGCGTCTCGATGCCCGACTTCGACATCGACTTCGACGAGCGACGCCGCGGGGAGGTCATCCGCTACGTCACCGCCAAGTACGGCGAGGACCGGGTCGCCCAGATCGTCACCTACGGCACCATCAAGGCCAAGCAGGCGGTCAAGGACTCCTCGCGGGTGCTCGGATACCCCTTCGCGATGGGCGACCGCATCACCAAGGCCATGCCGGCGCCGGTGATGGGCAAGGACGTCCCCCTCTCCTCGATCTTCGACCCACAGCACTCCCGTTACGGCGAGGGGGGTGAGTTCCGCGCGCTGTACGACACCGACGCCGACGTCAAGCGGGTCGTCGACACCGCGCAAGGTCTGGAGGGACTCAAGCGGCAGTGGGGGGTGCACGCCGCAGGGGTGATCATGTCCAGCGAGCCGCTGAACGACGTCATCCCCATCATGCGCCGCGAGCAGGACGGCGCGGTGATCACCCAGTTCGACTACCCCGCCTGCGAAGCGCTCGGGCTGATCAAGATGGACTTCCTGGGCCTGCGCAACCTCACGGTGCTCGACGATGCCCTGGCCAACATCGCGGTCAACCGCCAGCAGGCGGTGGTACTCGAGGACCTCACACTGGACGACCCCGAGACCTTCGCGCTGCTGGGCCGCGGCGACACTCTCGGCGTCTTCCAGCTCGACGGGGCACCGATGCGGGCACTGCTGCGTTCGATGAAGCCGGACAGCTTCGCCGACATCTCGGCGGTCGGTGCCCTCTACCGCCCTGGTCCGATGGGTGCCAATGCCCACAACAAGTACGCCAACCGCAAGAACGGCCGGGAACCCATCGAGCCCATCCACCCCGAGCTCGCGGAACCACTCGCCGAGATCCTGGGGGAGACCTACGGCCTGCTGGTCTACCAAGAGCAGGTCATCGCCATCGCGCAGCAGCTGGCCGGGTACTCGGTCGGCCAGGCCGACCTGTTGCGCAAGGCCATGGGCAAGAAGAAGCGGGAGGTGCTGGACGCCGAGCTCGTGCGCTTCACCGCCGGCATGACCGAGCGTGGCTTCTCCGAGGCCGCGACCACCACCTTGTGGAACACCCTCGTCCCGTTCTCCGACTACGCCTTCAACAAGGCGCACTCCGCGGCGTACGGGGTGATCTCCTACTGGACCGCCTACCTCAAGGCCAACTTCCCGGCCGAGTACATGGCCGCGTTGCTCACCAGCGTCAAGGGCGACAAGGACAAGTCGGCCATCTACCTCAACGAGTGCCGTCGCATGGGCATCTCGGTGCTGCCGCCCGACGTCAACGAGTCGGAGTCGACGTTCACCCCGGTCGGTCGCGACATCCGTTTCGGCCTGTCCGCAGTACGCAACGTCGGCGGGAACGTCGTCGACGCGATCGTGGCAGCACGCTCCGGGCGGGGGAAGTTCGTCGACTTCGTCGACTTCATGGACAAGGTGCCGGCGCTGGTCTGCAACAAGCGGCTCATCGAGTCGCTGGCGAAGTCCGGCGCCTTCGACAGCCTGGGCCACCGGCGCCGCGCCCTTGTCGCGGTGCACGAGGAGGCTGTCGACCAGTACGTGGACGTCAAGCGCAACGAGGCCATGGGTCAGGAGTCGCTGTTCGGTGGTCTCGACGACGACACCGGCTTCTCCGGCCTGACCGTGGTCGTGCCGCAGCTCGAGGAGTGGGACAAGCAGACGCTGCTCGGCTTCGAGCGGGAGATGCTCGGCCTCTACGTCTCCGACCATCCGCTGCTCGGCATCGAGCACATCCTCGCTGCGGCCAGCGACTGCACGGTCGGCAGCTTGCTCACCGAGGACGACCGCGCCGACGGCAGCAGTGTCTGCGTCGGCGGGCTCGTCACCAGCGTGCAGCGCAAGATGACCAAGAAGGGCGACACCTGGGCGATCGTGACGCTCGAGGACCTCGAGGGCGGCGTCGACGTCATGCTGTTCCCCTCGACCTACGCTCTCGCGGCGCCCCTGCTGGTGCAGGACGCCGTCATCGTCGTGAAGGGCCGGTTGCGCCGTCGCGACGAAGGCGTCCCCGAGGTCGCCGCCACCGAGGTGACGGTGCCCGACCTCAAGGCAGCCGTCGCCGGACCGGTGGTGATCACATTGCCGGCAAGCCGCTGCACTCCGCCGACCGTCGACCGGCTCAAGGATGTGCTGGCCACCCACCCCGGCGTCACCGACGTGCACCTGCGGCTGGCCACCTCTGCCAGCACGACCGTCATGCGGCTGGACGCGAAGCTGCGTGTCACGCCGGGGCCTTCGTTGATGGCGGACCTGAAGGCTCTCCTCGGACCGGGCTGCCTGGCCAGCCGCTGACCGCCTCCGGTCGTCCCCGCTCCGGCCCG
>DASQMN010000139.1:0-9802 GCA_035645475.1 Nocardioidaceae bacterium | reverse complement strand
ATCGGTGACGTCGAGGGCGGGCGGCGGCGCGAGCCGGTTCGGCAGCGTCGGAGAGGGCGCCAACCGGTCGCTCGCCCGAAGCTGCAGAACGTCGAACGTGTCCTCGCCACCGTTGAAGCGCTCGACCAGGACGTTCGAGCCGAGATCGGGCTCGAACGAGCGAAGGACGACGTCTTCCCCGGGCGACATGGCCACCACGACCTCGGCGCGCTCACCCGGCGACAGGAGCACCCGCTTGGCCGGTGTGGGAGATGGCAGCAAGCCGCCATCGGTGCCGATGACCGTGAGGTCACGGGAGTCGGAGAGACCGAAGGAGTAGACGCGCTCCACCGACGCGTTGAGCAGTCGCAGGCGTACCTTCTCCGTGCGCACGTCGAGGTAGGGCCCGTACGTGCCATTGACCACCAGGTCCTCACCGGATCCCTCGGAGCTCAGCTGGCCGTCGTCGTCGAACGGCTTGTCCTGCACGATCACGGGGACGTCATCCACGCCGTACTGGGAGGGCAGGCGGTCGGCGGCATCGCTGGCGGGGTCGTCGAGAATGAACATGCCGGCCAGCCCGCGGTTGACATGGTCCTCGGTCTGGCCGTGAGGGTGGGGGTGGTACCACAGCGACGCGGCCGGTTGATCGATGCGCCAGGACGGCGTCCACGTATCTCCCGGAGCAACCGGCTGGTGGGGGCCTCCGTCGGCGGCGGCTGGAAGGTGCATGCCGTGCCAGTGCACGCTCGTGGTCTC
The DNA here is from genome assembly GCA_035645475.1 of Nocardioidaceae bacterium. GTDB lineage: Bacteria > Actinomycetota > Actinomycetes > Propionibacteriales > Nocardioidaceae > DASQMN01. Next base: position 9,064 of record DASQMN010000139.1, on the reverse strand, counting down.
GTCGAGGTCGTTGTGGACCTCGACCCGCACCTTCTCCCCGCGCTCCGCGCGCAGGGTGGGGCCGAGGTAGGAGCCGTTGAATCCCCAGGTCTCGGTCGGCTTGCCGGGCAACAGCTCCGTCGTACCCGCCTGAGCGTTGAGCTGGAAGACCCGAGTGCCGTCGCGGTCGATCCGGGACTCGGCGAGAGGAGGGATGGCCAGCGGCTGCCGGAAGTCGACGGCGTCCACGGTGTTCGTCGGTGCCAACACCACGAAGAACGCCGTGGCGAGCCCGACCACCGCCAGCAGGGTGAGCGAAACCAGGGCCATGACGACGACGCGCACGAGTCTCATGTGAGAGAACCTGCCGTCCGTGACGGGCGCGGAACATCAGGAACGGCCCCATGCCCGCCCTGACGTTCCCCGAGCCGACCCTGACGCCGTCGACCGATGGACCCCCGTGAGTCCTGGCGAGGGAGGGGCCGGTCGCTCGACAGGAGCTCCGCACAGCTGATGGAACCTGAGCTAGCGGACTCCGAGCTCGGTGAGCAGCGCCTTGACCCGTCGCTCGATCTCGTCGCGCACCGGCCGCACGCCGGCGACGTCCATACCTGCCGGGTCCTCGAGGGCCCAGTCCTCGTAGCGCTTGCCGGGGAAGTAGGGGCAGGCGTCGCCGCAGCCCATGGTGACCACCACGTCGGCTGCCTGCAGGATCTCGTCGGTCCAGGGCTTCGGGAACCCGCCGGAGATGTCGATCCCCCGCTCGGCCATGGCTTGCACGGCGGCAGGGTTCAGATGCTCGCCGGGCTCGGACCCGCCGGACCAGGCGGTAGCGCCGTCACCCGCGAGCTGCTGGAAGAAGCCCATCGCCATCTGGGACCGACCCGCGTTGTGTGTGCACAGGAACAGCACAGCCGGCTTGCCGTCGCCCGCCACCTTGAGCTTCCCCAGCGCCTGTAGTCGCTGGCGAGCGAAGCACTCGGCAAGCAGCGGCACGTAGGTCGGCACCGTCGCACGCTCGGCGAGCTCCTCGTACGACGAGCTCAGATAGCGCTCGATCGTCTCTGTCTCGAACGAGGTGCCGAACTCCTCGGTCAGCCGGGCGGCAGCGTGCTTCAACCTGAGGCGGCCCTCGTCACTCAGCTCGGGGGTGGAAGAGGTGTCGGTCATCAGTGGCTCCTACTCACGAGGACTGACTCGCGCGGCCATGTCGGTCACACGAACGGCAAGGTCGGCGAAGGCGGATTCGAAGGCGGAGTCGGTGCCGACTGTGACCGGGTCGGGGACCGACCAGTGCAGGGCGGCGGTGCCGTCGAGCTCTTCATGAGCCGCGTCGCAGACTGTGACCAGGAAGTCGGTGCCGCCAACCACGTGGTCGATCCGGCGAGGACGCCGGCCTGGTAGCGGCATCCCGTTGCGGGCCGCTACGGCGACGGCTCGTGGGTCGACCACGTCAGCCGGGTGGGTGCCCGCCGATGCCACCGGCACGGTGCTGGCACGTCGCCACAAGGCCGCGGCGAGCTGGGAGCGCGCCGAGTTGGCCGTGCACACGAACACCAGACGGCTCACACAAGCCGTGGCCCCCGGCAGGACACCGTGAAGTGACTCCGGCACCAGGCGTAGATAGGTGCGCCGCCGGTCCGCCTCGGAGCGGGTGCGGGTCAGCAGGCCCTGCTGCGTCAGCACCTTGAGGTGGTGGGCCATCAGGTTGGACGACATGCCCAGCCGGAGCTGCAGCTCACTAGGAGACAGGTCGCCCAGGGTGAGCGCATCGACGATGCTCAGGCGCGCCGGGTCAGCGAGCGCGCTGTGCACGGCAGCCCGCTGATGCAGATCCGGCTTCGGCTCAATCGACATTGACTCAATGTTGACTGAGGCATACCTCTACGTCAATATGACCGGGTGCCTGAAGTCGTGCCCTCCCGAACGTCATCAGGCACATCGCTTGGACGCAGGCTCGTCGCGGAGGGCCTGGGCACCGGGATGCTCGTCGCGATCGTGGTCGGCTCCGGGATCGCGGCCGCGGAGCTGTCGCCGGACGACGTCGGCCTGCAGCTACTGGAGAACAGCATTGCGACAGCCCTCGGTCTCACGGTGCTGATCCTTGCGCTGGGTCCGGTGTCCGGAGCTCACTTCAACCCAGCCGTCTCGCTCGTCGACTACTGGCTCAGCCGCCGTGACGGTAGGCGTGTGGCTCTGAGCGACGTGGCGTCGTACATCGTGGCCCAGTGCGTCGGCGGCGTCACAGGGGCACTGACCGCCAACGTGATGTTCGGCGTCGACACGGCACTCGCGACCACGCGCCGTGCCTCGGGCGGCCATCTCGTTGCGGAGGTCGTGACAACCGCCGGCCTGGTGCTGGTCATCTTCTCGCTGACGCGCAGTGACCGGGCCGCATTGGCGGCTCCCGCTGTCGGCGCCTACATCGGTGCGGCGTACTGGTTCACCAGCTCGACGTCCTTCGCCAATCCGGCCGTGACGATCGGCCGGGTCTTCTCCGACACGTTCGCCGGGATCGCCCCGAGCTCGGTGGCGGCCTTCATCGCTGTCCAGCTTGTCGGCGCTGTCGTAGGAATGATCGTGGTCCTGGTCCTCTATCCGACGGACAGGGACCCAGCAGCGCTGACACGACTCGCCCCGCTGCCCGAGAACTGAGGCCCGGCGACTCACTGGTGCCGCAGGAGACGCCGCGCGTACCGGCGGGCCCCGACCCCCTCAGCCCTGGGCTGGCGCCGGACGAAGGGCCGTGACCAGCCGGGCGAGGAGACTCGTCAGCAGCAGGTAGTCATCAGTGGGGAGGGCCGCTGACACCCGCTGACGCACAGCCGCGACGCGGGGAGTCAACGTGCGATGCAGTTCCAAGCCGGCGGGCGTCAAGCTCAGCACGGCTTCGCTCTCCTCCACCCACTGGCGCCGTTGCAGGCTCTCGATCACCTCTCGAAGCACGTCCGGCGGGTCGAAAGAACCCAGCGTGTCCACGAGGTCGGCCTCACGTTGCGACCCTCTCGCCAGGGAGGCGAGCACCTGCCAGCCGCGTCTGTCCACCCCGGTGTCTGCCAGCGCGCTGTCGAAGGACGCGTCCAGCAACGCATCCGCCTCCTTGAGCCACCAGCCGACCGGGCGCGTCGAAGCCTGCGCATCGCTCACGGGTGCACTTCCCCTCGATCGTGGGTACTCGATGGCCGCATCATGGCCTTCACCTCCGACAAAGGACCGCCGGGATGGAGCGAACCGGGACTCGCGCTGAGTATCCGGACCTTCACGTGTTGTCGTTAGGGTGCGGGTCCGGTGACTGGCACCCCAAGTCCGCGTCGGGGACGTTGAGGTTGCCCGCACGCTGTCTCGACAACGGCAACTACGGCGCCGTGCGACTCACCGTCCTGACCGAGGGGCGGCGGGGAGACACCGACTTGGCACCCGACGCGCGTCACGATGCGCGGGCCAGCGCGTGGATACCCCGCGGCTGAAGCGCCCTTGTTCAGTCGGTCGGCTCGACACCCGGGGTGGTCGAGCTCGCGTCCTCAGCAGCTGCGGGCGGCGAGTCGTCCGCTGCCTCCATGACGCCCTCCTCGTCGACGACTTTTGCTTCCAGGTCTTCGACGATGCGCCGGGGATCCGTGGTCATGACCAGCTTGTACCCGCGCAGGAGCGGGCAACTCGCCGTTGCCACGATCGGCACCTATGGCGCTCCGGGCTGCGTTCCAGGACCATCAACCCATGGTCGTTGACGGAGCCCCGCATCTGGCTGGTGCACTGCAGACATCGTCGGCAGGTCGCAGTCCCTTTCCACCCATTGCGGACTACGCCTTCTTGTCCGACTGCGAGACCAACTGCCTCATCGCTCCCAGCGGTGCGGTCGAGTGGATGTGCCTTCCGCGGCCTGACTCCCCCAGCGTCTTCGGTGCGCTGCTGGACCGTAGCGCTGGCACCTTCCGCATCGGGCCGTACGACGAGATGGTCCCGGCCGCACGCAGGTACCTGCCCGGGAGCTTGATGGTCGAGACCACTTGGCAGACCCGGACCGGATGGCTTCTCGTGCGTGACCTGCTCTGCCTGGGACCCTGGCACAACGTCGACGAGCGATCGCGCACTCACCGCAGGTCGCCGACCGACTTCGACGCCGAGCATGTCCTCCTGCGCTACGTGCGCTGCGAGAGCGGCTCCGTGGACGTGTCCATGACTTGCGAGCCGTCCCTCGACTACGGACGACTGCCCGTCACCTGGGCCTACGAGGGGACCGGCTACGGCGAGGTCGTCGGCACCGCCGAAGGCTCCGAGGTCAGCCTGCGGGTCACCACCGACATGCGCCCGGGCATCGAGGGGAGCGGGCTGCACGCCAGGACGCGCATGACCGAAGGACAGAGCCACTTCGTCGCGCTGTCCTGGTCGCCGCTCCCGCCTCCGCGCACTCTGAGCGAGGCCTCGGACCGGTACAAGCAGACAGCGGAGTACTGGCGGCAATGGATAACCCTCGGCGACTTCCCCGACCACCCGTGGCGCAGCTACCTGCAGCGCAGTGCCCTGACGCTGAAGGGTCTGACGTACGCGCCCACCGGCGCCCTCTTGGCTGCGGCCACGACGTCCCTGCCCGAGACGCCGCAGGGGGAGCGCAACTGGGACTACCGCTACGCCTGGGTACGAGACTCCACGTTCGCCTTGTGGGGGCTCTACACGTTGGGCTTCGACCGGGAAGCCGACGACTTCTTCTACTTCATCGCCGACGGCTGCCGTGACGGCCAGGACCTCCAGATCATGTACGGGGTCGATGGTGAGCGATGCCTGGACGAGCAGACGCTGACACATCTGTCGGGCTATGAAGGTGCCTTCCCGGTGCGCATCGGCAACGGCGCTTACGACCAGAACCAGCACGACGTCTGGGGCGCTGTGCTCGACTCGGTCTACCTGCATGCGCGCTCGCGGTCGCAGCTCTCGCAGTCGCTGTGGCCGGTGCTGAAGCGACAGGTCGAGTCGGCGGCCCAGCACTGGGAGGAACCCGACCGCGGGATCTGGGAGGTGCGCGGCGAACCGCAGCACTTCGTGTCCAGCAAGCTGATGTGCTGGGTCGCCCTGGACAGAGGCGCCAAGCTCGCGCGGATGCACGAGGAGCCGGAGTACGCCGACAAGTGGCAGGCACTGGCCGAGCAGATTCACGCCGATATCTGCGAGAACGGCATCGACGAGCGAGGCGTCTTCGTCCAGCGGTACGGCTCCACGTCGCTGGACGCCTCGCTGCTGCTCATGCCGCTGTTGCGCTTCCTTCCGGCCGACGACCCGCGCATCCACGCGACCGTGCTGGCGATCGCCGACGAGCTCACCGAGGAGGGCCTGGTCCTGCGCTACCGGGTCGAGGAGACCGACGACGGCCTGAGCGGTGAGGAGGGCAGCTTCACCATCTGCTCCTTCTGGCTGGTGTCGGCCCTGGTCGAGATCGGTGAGGTGGAGCGGGCCAGCAAGCTGTGCGAACGCCTGCTCGGGTACGCGAGTCCGCTGGAGCTCTACGCCGAGGAGATCGACTCCCACAGCGGGCGCCACCTGGGCAACTTCCCCCAGGCGTTCACGCATCTGGCCCTCATCAACGCCGTGATGCACGTCATCCGAGCCGAGTCCGGCCCGGCCCCTGCGCCGACGACCGCCCAACCGTCGGCCTGAGCTCTCCGCTGCTCAAGCAACGCGAAAGCGCGTCGGGTCAACGTCGCTGGCTCGGGATGACCGAACGGGCCGGCCCCATCCGCCCCATCAGTCCGCTCGCCACCTGGACAGCCAGCTCACGGTCATGGGTGAGCACGTAGTCGAACCGGCGCAGGTGGTCAGGACCGGTGTCGCCCACGTCGCGAGCGACGAGGGCAGCCGCGTAGTGAGGACCGATCACCGCGATGTCCCACTCACCGCGGACGACGTCGTCGGCGTCCAGCACACCACCGCGTACGCCGGCTACCGGAGAGATCGGCATGCCCGTGCCCAGTGCCCCCACGAAGGCGGCCCGACTGGCCAGGGCACCATAGCGGCGCTGCGTCGCTGCGGTGAAGTACTCGACGTCCTGGAAGGTGGCGAGCACGACCGCCAGCTCCGAAGACAGCTGCGCTTGCTGCTCCAGGTGCTTGCTCACCTCGATGAGCAGCGGCTTGGTGGCTCGCCGCACCGGCCGAGAGGCCGCTACGAGCTCGAAGGGACTGGCACCCGTGGCCAGCGCTGCGTGGGCCGCTATCCGCACCGGCTCCTCGGGTGCCGCCGGTAGCTGGGCAGGCAAGGGCAGCGGTCTGCCGAGCATCCAGCCCTGGCCGAGCGTGGCACCGAGGCCGCGAGCGAGGTCGACATGCTTCGGGGTCTCGATTCCCTCCGCCAGAACCACGGCACCGGAACGTTCAGCCTCAGCATTGACCGCACTCACGATTCGGGCCACCTGTGGGCTGGGCTGTTCCTGCACGAGCCGCAGGTCCAGCTTGATGACATCTGGATGCAGGAGCGGCAACAGCGCCAGCGACGCAGGGTCCGCGCCGACGTCGTCGATCGCGATGCCCCAGCCGAACTCGCGCAGCTCGGCCACCGTGCGCAGCAGCTCGGCGGGACGCGCTGTCAGTGCGCGCTCGGTCAGCTCTACGACGACCGGCAGGTCGGCACCGATCACACGGCACAGAGCGGCGCGTACCGCGGGAAGGTCAGGCGGGCTGGCGCCTGGCTCGACGTTGATGAACAAGCTGAACGGCGCCTCGAGACCGGCATCGCAGGCGCTGCTGGCGGCGGCGATCTGGCAGACCCGGTCCAGCTCGGCGAGCGCATTCGCCCGACGGGCCGCGGCGAACAGCCGGTCCGGCGTCTCCAGTACCGAGTCGTGCGGCCCGCGCGACAGAGCCTCGTAGGCGACGACGGCACCGGAGACGAGGCTCCTGACCGGCTGGTAGACGCTGCGCACCTGCTGATGGGAAAGCACGTCGGCGAACAGCCGATCCTCCTCGTCCACTTCGCCCTGACTCGCCGGCGGCAGGGGTGGCTGAGCTGTCCTGAGCCGGTCCGCCGCTCGGACTCCGTCCACCATTCCGCACCTCCCGGTCGCACGACGTCCCATGGAACCTCGCGCAGGGGAGTCTTCGCCGCCATACACCCAAGAATTCGTACGTTCGGTGGCTAAGCGGGTCGAACGGGTCGCGCCGCGCCTTCGAGGTCGCCCACTGTTCCGCACTGGTCATATCGGGCCGGCTTGTGCACTCTGAATCGTCAAGAGCTTCGACGCATCGAGCACGAGGGGAGCCACAGTGTCTGCCGAACAGATGGAGCCGATAGAGGGAAACCCGCACATCGCCACCTTGCCGCCATCCGAGCTGCCGGCGGTGGTCGGTGTCATTGCCCGTGGCATGCGCGACAACCCCACGCACATCGCCGCGTTCGGGGAGGAGCCGACCCGTCGTGAGCAGCGGCTGCACCACCTGTTCAGCCACGTCCTGCCGGTGCTCGGTGTCCCGTTCCTCGCTGCGCGAGACGACAGGGGCACCGTCGTCGCGCTGCTCGGCATGGCGGCGCCAGGCCGCTGTCAGCCAAGTGTCAAGCAGCGTCTGGTGCTCTCGCGGAGTCTGCTGCCACTCGGGCCCCGGGTGCTGTTCCGCTCGATGCAGTGGATGGGGGCCTGGGCCAAGCAGGACCCGGCGACTCCGCACTGGCACCTGGGGCCGGTGGCTGTCGACAGCCATCTGCAGGGCACCGGATTGGGTACCCGGCTGATGACCGCGTTCTGCGCGCAGATGGACGACGCCGGCGCGGAGGCCTACCTGGAGACCGACAAGCTGGAGAACGTGCGCTTCTACCAGCGCTTCGGCTTCCATGTCGTCTCCGAGCGGGAGGTGATCGGCGTCGCCCACTGGTTCATGTCGAGGACCGCCCGAGCGACGTGAGAGACGTCGCTGCTTTCAGTTGAGCTTGCGGACGCCCTCCGGCAGACAGCCTCCGGCGTACACGTCTTCGGCCAGGCCGGCCAGCGCCGTCAGGGCGACGTTCTGGCTCCACGGTCCGTAGGACACGCGGGCCACACCGAGACGCTGCAAGGTGTCCAGGCTCAGCGACCCGGGGACACCGATGACGTTCACCGTCTGTGGCCCCAGCGCGTCGACGAGCCGTGTCACGGTGGGCTCGTCGAGCTTGCCGGGCACGAAGAAGGTCGACGCTCCGGCGTCGAGGTAGGCGCGCCCGCGCTCGATCGCGTCGGCGATGACGGCTTCCGGGTCCTTGTCGCCGGCCATGAGGAACGCGTCGGTGCGAGCGTTCACGACGAAGGGCACCCCCGCTTCGGTGCCGGCCGCCACTGCGGCGTCCACGGCGCGGACTGCGTCGGCTAGAGGCTTGAGCTGGTCCTCGAGATTGGCGCCCACGATGCCCGCGTCGATGGCTCGGCGGACGGTGTCGCCGGCGTCGCCGTAACCGGCCTCGAGGTCGGCTGTCACCGGCAGGTCGACCGCGGCCGCGATGCGTCCGACGGCGGATATCATCAGGTCGCGCGGGATGTGCTCACCGTCGGGGTAACCGTGGGACGCGGCGATGGAGTGACTGGCGGTCGCCAGCGCCTTGGTGCCAGGGATGTCGGCCACCACCCGAGCGGTGATGACGTCCCAGACGTTGACCACCAGCAGCAGCTCGGGGGCGGTGTGCAGACGAAGGAGCTCGCCGGCCTTCTCGGTGGTCGTCGACATGGGCGCAACCTATCCCCGGCCCGTACTCGCCGCGGTTAGCCTGCGGCCGAGACGATCACAGCACAGCAGACGAAACGGCTGAGCGGACGAAACGCACGTGGCCCCTCACGTCGGTACGAACGACGTGTGATCTGTGTGCTCCGCGCGGTGAAACACGGTGGCCATCGTGGCGATAATCGACGGATGCCCGCTACCGTCCTGCGACAACGCCTCGGCGTCGAGTGGGAACCGTCGCGACTGCTGCGAGCGCTGCGTGACCAGCCCGGATTGTTCGCGCTGATCGGGCGGTGGAACGCCCGGGCCGCCATCGTGGGATTCGCACCGGTCCGCACGCTCTCCCCCGACGATGACCCCTTCGAGTGCGTCAACGACCTCCCCGCGGTCGCACGCTCCGAGAGCTTCGGTGGCGG
>DASQMN010000138.1:0-19303 GCA_035645475.1 Nocardioidaceae bacterium | reverse complement strand
GGGTCGCCTCGAGCACGTTGTGGGCTGTGATGGCTCGGGTCTTCCCGGCCTTATCGGTCACTGCGAACCAGCTGCGCTGCACCCACCCGGCACTGATGACGGGAACCGCTTCCTGCAGGAGCGCCCTGATGCTGTGCAGCTCGGCCAGCCGGGCTGAGTGGCGATCATGCTGGGCGAGCTGCCGGCGTTCGGCTCGGTCGGCCCGCTTGGCGACGCGAGCCCCGGACTCGACCTCGGCGAGCGGCAGGCTGGTCTCAACGACGCTCACAAGGGTCCTCCGTCGGGTCAAGCCCTGGCATCAAGCCGGCTCGGACTCTTAGGGTCCCTCGCGTCCTCCCGTACGGCAACCGGCGTCACAGGACTTCATGCACGGCCCGACGAGGAGATGCTGCCTCCGCGGGGAGCCGAGTCAGCGGCTGGCCGCGCGGCGCAGGCCGTGCACGACAGTGCCGACCACCTCTCCGGGGCGCCGACGGTGGCCGATGAACCGCGTGAACGCGCTGGACTCCAACACGGGGTCCGGGAAGCTGCCTCTGCTTCGACCAGGCTCAGCGAGCGGCGCATCGAGGTTGTCCGTGCCGTTGTCGACGCGGTCAGCTGTCTGAACCCCCCGCGCGAAGCTCGTCAACGACATGACGGTGTCCGTCATTGCAGGCGACAGTCGCTGCCCCAGCAGGAAACCGACGGTCGCACCGCCGACCGGCACCTCGCGGGTGGGCTTGATCGAGGCACGCACGATCGCTTCCGCCACGACCTCGGGTGCGTACGTCGGTGGCGGGGGCGACGGCATGGCTCCCACCTTGCTTCGGGCGTGCTCGAAGAAGGGGGTGGCTATCCCAGCGGGAAGGATCGTCGTGACGGCGATCGCATCTTTCGACTCGGCGAGCTCCATGCGCAGGGAGTCGTAGAAGCCGCGCAGAGCCCACTTGCTCGCGGTGTAGGCCGCATGCATCGGCACCGCGCGTAACGCTTCGGCGGAGGAGACGCCGATGATCACGCCGCCACCGGCTCGCCGCAGGGCGGGCAGAGCGGCGTGCACCCCGTACACCTGGCCGAGGAAGTTGACCCGGGTGACGCGGTCGAACTCCGCATCGGTGGTGTCCTCGACCCGCCCCCACACGGCGACCGCAGCGTTGTTGACCCAGGTGTCGATCCGCCCGTAGTGCTGCTCGGCCCGGTCGGCCAGCGCGTACACGTCCTCGGGAACAGCCACGTCGGTGCGGATGGCGAGGGCCTCGCCGCCAGCCGCTCGTACCTCCTCCACCAGCGTGGCGAGGGCATGCTCGTTTCGCGCGGCGGCGACGACCTTCGCCCCCCTGCGACCGAACTCCAGTGCCGTGGCGCGGCCGATGCCGCTCGAGGCGCCGGTGACGACGACGACCTGGTTCGACAGTGGCTGCGGCATGAGAGCTCCTCGAACGGACCGCGGATGTGTCTTGGGACTTACCCAGCCCGGCGGTCAGCATTCGGGAGGCCGCAGGCGCCGTCTCACCTCGGACTTCACCGAGGCGTCACTCCGGACGCATTGATGACGCTGGGCTGACGCCTGCAGGATCGGTCCGCCTACGCTGGCCACGTGCCTGAAGGCGACTCGGTGTGGCGTGCCGCACGCCGCCTCAACCGTGGGTTGCAAGGCCACCGCCTTGCACGCACCGACTTCCGGGTGCCGCAGCATGCGACCGCCGACCTGAGCGGCACCACGGTGCTGGGTACGGCCGCTCACGGCAAGCACATGCTGACCCGTCTCGACAACGGGGTCACGCTGCACACCCACTTCCGGATGGACGGGTCCTGGACGGTACTCGCGCCTGGGCGCTCGCTGCCCCGCCACCTGCAACCTGACGTCCGGGTCGTCCTGGTCAGCGAGCGGGGTCCGCGCGCTTACGCGCTGTCCGTGCCGGTGGTGGAGCTGGTTCCGACCCGGGACGAGGACTCCGTCGTCGGCCACCTCGGCCCCGACCCCCTTCGCCCCGACTGGGACCCCGAGGAAGCCGTACGACGGCTCGGTGCCGACCCGACTCGTCCGGCGGTCGCTGCCCTGCTCGACCAACGGCTGCTGGCCGGGCTCGGCAACCTGTGGGCCAACGAGCTGCTGTTCGTTCGTGGGCACAACCCGTGGACCCCGATCGGTGAGGTGGACCTGCCGGCACTGGTGGCGGCTGCGCAGCGCATGCTGCGCCAGAGCATCCAGGTACGGGGCAACGGTCAGGTCACGACCGGAGACCCACGCCCTGGGCATGACCACTGGGTGTACGGCCGAGTCGGTCAGCCCTGCCGTCGTTGCGGCACGCGAATCCGTGTGGAAGCCGAGGTCGCCGGTGACGCGGAGCGGCGCCGTACCTGGTGGTGCCCTTCCTGCCAGCCCGGCCCCGGCGGCCGCCCGCCCGGTCGTCCGTGACCCGGGACTCATCACCCGCTGGGGGATTGCGGGAAGCAGCGGACCATCAAGTCCGCTGTACTGGGTACTCCCGCCGATGAAAGTGTGACCTTCTGATGTCCATCCAGCCGTACGGAACCGCCTTCCGACCGCACGTGGTGGTGCTGGGTGCCGGCTTCGCCGGGGTCGAGTGCGCCCGCGAGCTCGCCGGTGCTCACGTCGATGTCACATTGGTGGACAGGCACGCCTACAACACCTTCCAGCCCCTGCTGTACCAGGTGGCTACCGCCGCGCTGAACCCTGGCGACATCACGTTCTTCCTGCGGGCGCTGCACTCCGGGCAGGCCAACATGCGTTTCCGCCAGAGCGAGGTCGTCGGCGTCGACCCCGCCGCCAAGCAGGTGACGCTGGCGACCGGGCCGCCGCTCACCTACGACTATCTGGTGATCACCAACGGCGTCACGGCCAACTATTTCGGAGTGCCCGGAGCCGAGGACCACGCCTTCGCTCTCTACACCCGCAACGAAGCCCTCCGCCTGCGGGACCGGATGTGGTCGCGTCTCGAGCAGGCCGCGACCGTCGCGTCCGACGGGGCGCTCACCATGGTCGTGGTGGGCGGGGGAGCGACCGGCGTGGAGATGGCCGGCTCGCTGGGTGAGATGCGCGAGCAGCTGATCGCCAAGGCATACCCGGAGCTCGACACCTCCCGTACCAAGATCGTGCTGGTCGAGATGGGCGAGCACCTGTTGGCGCCGTTCTCACCCCGGCTGCAGCGCTACACCGAGAACGCGCTTCGCAAGCGCGGCGTGGAGCTGCGGCTGAACACCGTGGTCAAGGAGGTTCGCGAGGACGCGGTCGTGGTGGACGACGGTGAGGTCATCCCGTCGGCTGTCACGGTGTGGGCGTCGGGAATCAAGGCGCCCGACGTGGTGAGCACGTGGGGGCTCCCGCAGGGCAAGGGTGGTCGCATCCTGGTCGACGCCGACCTGCGAGTGCAGGGCTTCGACGAGGTCTTCGCAGCCGGGGACATCGCTCTCACGCCCGACGAGCTGCCCCAGCTGGCGCAGCCGGCCCTGCAAGGCGGCAAGCACGTCGCGAAGCAGCTGCACCACCTGGTCGCCGGGGAGCCGACGACACCCTTCTCCTACTTCGACAAGGGCATCATGGCCACGATCGGCCGCTCCGCGGCCGTGGCGCAGCTGCCCTACAAGATCAGCTTCACCGGCTTCATCGCCTGGGCGGCGTGGCTCGGTGTCCACGTCATCTTTCTGCTCGGGTACCGCAATCGACTGTCGACGCTCACCAACCTGGCCGTGCGGTACCTGACGTGGCGACGCTCGGTCAACGCCATCGTGGGCGAGGTCGAGACGCCGCACCGTGGCGCCACGGTGGCACCGATCGAGTCCGACACCGACTCGCTCCGCGCCGGGGTCTAGCCGGATCGGCTTCGGGTCGAGGCAACGCGGTCATCGTCGTTCACGGTGCGGACTACGACGGCGACGGCACCTACGGCTTCCGCGGCGCCGGCAAGAGCGACCTCGACCCCAGCCTGCCCGCTGACGCGACCCACCCCGCCAGCCGTACGAGACGCTCATGGCGTTTGCCGTGGTCGCTGCGCACGTTACCGCGGCTCCTCGTAGCCTGGTGGCGTGGCAGCCGAACTCGACCAGCGTCTGCTGGACGAGGTGGTGGCTCTGCTCCGCGGTCGGCGGATCGTCGCGCTGTCTGGTGCGGGAATGTCCACCGACTCGGGCATCCCCGACTACCGCAGCGCAGGGGCGCCGGTGCGCCAGCCGATGACCTACCAGGAGCTCGTGTCCGGCGCGGACGCTCAGCGTCGCTACTGGGCTCGGGCGCACCTGGGCTGGGCCAGCATGGGAAGCGCGCGTCCCAACGACGGTCACCGCGCGCTGGCGACCCTGGAGCGAGGCGGCGTGCTGACCGGGCTGATCACCCAGAACGTCGACGGGCTGCACGAGCGGGCGGGCAGCCGCAGGCTGGTCGACCTGCACGGTCGCATCGCCGATGTCGTCTGCCTGGACTGCGGTGCCCACAGCGGGCGCGCGGCGCTGCAGCGACGGATGGAGGAGCTCAACCCCGACTGGTCGGCCCGGGCGTCAGCGGGCCCGGCCCTGCGTCCCGACGGCGACGTCGAGATCGACGACACCGAGGCGTACGTCCTCGCGGCCTGCGAGTGCTGCGGGGGACGCCTCAAGCCCGACGTCGTGTTCTTCGGGGAGAACGTGCCCAAGGAGCGGGTGGCGCGCAGCACTGAGATGGTCGCCGCCGCCGATGTGCTGCTGGTGGCGGGCTCCAGCCTGACGGTGATGAGTGGCCTGCGTTTCGTCCGGCAGGCGGCCAAGGCGCAGATCCCGGTCGTGATCGTGAATCGCGGAGTCACTCGCGGCGATGACCTGGCCACCATCAAGCTGGACGCGGGGTGCACGCCGACTCTGAGCGCGTTGGCGCAGCGGCTGCCTGCTCAGGTGTGTGCCGGCTCCAGCGGAAGGGCACCCGAGGGCTTCGTACACGCCGCTTCCCAGCGGTAGGCATCGGCGTCGACGCGCAGCGTCTGCAGCCAGTAGCGCCAGGTGAAGCCCGGCCAGATCGAGCGGTTCCTGGCGGAGCTGTCCAGGTACCAGCTGGTGCAGCCACCGGTGGACCAGATTCCCCGCGCCAGTTTGGACTGCACCACCTGGTTGAAGCGGTCCTGCGCCGTCCGGGTCACCTCGAACACTGCCGCGCCCCTGCCCTCGGCCTCATCGAGCAGCCGAAGCACGTACTTCACCTGCTGCTCGATCATGAAGACGACAGAGTTGTGCGCCAGCCCCGTGTTGGGACCGAGCAGGAAGACCAGGTTGGGAAAGCCGGCGACGTTCATGCCCAGGTAGGTTTCGATGCCGTCGCGCTCGAAGGTCCTGGCCAGGTCGCGACCTTCGCGGCCGGTGATGTGCAGCTGCGAGAAGCTGTCGGTCACGTGGAAGCCGGTGCCCCAGATGACCACATCGACCTGGTGCTCGACGCCGTCGCCGCCGACGACCCCGTGCCGCGTCAGGCTGCGGACGCCGTTGCCGTGCAGGCTGACGTGTGGCTCTTCGAACAGCTTGAGGTAGTCGTTGCTCGTCAGGACGCGCTTGCAGCCCAACCGGTAGTCGGGGATCAGCAGCTCTCTGGTCGCCGGGTCGCTGACGGTGCGCTCGACGTATCTGCGCATCATCTTCTCGGCCACCTGCAGCACGCGCGGATGACCGTTGAAGGCAACGGCACGCGACTCCAGCGCCCAGTAAAGGAGGTCGCGGTAGGCCCGCTGCAGACCGGGTACCCGCCGGAAGGCCGTCCTGGTCCGCTCCGAGATGGCGCGGTCGGGCTTGGGGAGTACCCAAGGGGCGGTGCGCTGGAAGACCCGCACCTCCGCCGCCTGCTGGGCGATCTCGGGGATGAACTGGATCGCGCTCGCGCCGGTGCCGACGACCGCGACCCGCTTGCCGGTGAGGTCGATGTCATGGCGCCACTGCGCCGAGTGGAACGCCGGCCCGGTGAAGTCCGCAGCGCCCGCAAGCTCGGGGATGTGCGGGATGTGCAGGGCGCCGATGCCGTTGACCAGCACCCGGCTGCTGTACACCTCCCCGGAGACGGCGGTCACGGTCCACCGCTGCGCAGCAGCGTCCCAGCGTGCCGACTCGACCTCGACACCGAAGCGGATGCTGCGGCGAAGGTCGTAGTCGTCGGCGACCCGGCGCAGGTAGGCGTAGATCTCCGGTTGAGGGGAGTACGACCGGGCCCAGTCCGGGTTCTGGTGGAAGGAGAACGAGTACATGTGCGACGGGATGTCGCAGGCGCAACCGGGATAGGTGTTGTCGCGCCAGGTGCCGCCGACGTCGTGCGCCTTCTCGACCACCACAAAGTCATGACGCCCCGCCTTGCGAAGCTGGATCGCCATCCCCAGCCCGGAGAAGCCGGTCCCCACGATGAGCACGTCGGTGCAGGTGGTGCGGCCTGCTGCCGGGGCATCGGTCCGAGCGCTCATCGCGCCGGATGCTATCGGCACCCACCCGGTGAGCCGGCGTGCTGAGCGGCCTAGGGTCGCCTCACCAGGTGTCCCGCCGCCCAGTCGGAGGTCTCGCATGCACGAGCGCGCCGGTCAGCCCGCCCAGCCCGAGGACCTCGTCGACCTGTCGCGACTGCTCGACGCGTACACCGAGATCACGCCCGACGTCGACGACCCGGCGCAGCAGGTGGTGTTCGGCACCTCCGGCCACCGCGGGTCGAGCCTGGACGGAGCGTTCAACGACGCCCACATCGCGGCCGTCACGCAGGCCATCTGCGAGTACCGCCGTGAGCAGGGCACGACCGGTCCGCTGCTGATGGGGCGAGACACTCACGGGCTGAGCGAGCCGGCGTGGCAGACGGCGCTGGAGGTGCTCGTCGCCCAGGACGTGGAGGTGCTGGTCGACAGCCGCGACGGCTACACGCCGACCCCGGCTGTCTCGCACGCCATCCTGCGCCTGAACAGGGACCGGGCTCGCGCCGACGGCATCGTCGTCACGCCGTCGCACAATCCGCCGCGCGACGGCGGCTTCAAGTACAACCCCCCGCACGGTGGCCCGGCCGGCTCCGAGGCCACCGGCTGGATCGCTGACCGCGCCAACGAGCTGCTGCGTACCGGAGCCTCGATCCGCCGCGTCGCACCGGAGGCCGCCCGTGCTCAGGCGGGCAGCTATGACTTCCTCGGGCACTACGTGGACGACCTTCCGCAGGTGCTCGACCTGGCGGCGATCCGCGAGGCCGGTGTGCGCATCGGTGCCGACCCGCTGGGGGGTGCAAGCGTCGCGTACTGGGGAGAGATCGCCGACCGGCACGGGCTGGACCTCACCGTGGTCAACCCGGAGGTCGACCCGCGGTGGTCCTTCATGCCGTTGGACGCCGACGGCAAGATCCGCATGGACTGCTCGTCGCCGTACGCGATGGCGCTGCTGGTGGCTCAGCGCGAGGCGTACGACGTGGCCACCGGCAACGACGCGGACGCCGACCGGCACGGGATCGTCACCCCGGACGCCGGCTTGCTGAACCCCAACGCCTACCTGGCCGTCGCGATCAGCTATCTCGCCGAGCATCGAGGCTGGGGAGACGACGCCGCCATCGGCAAGACGCTGGTGTCGTCCTCCCTGATCGACCGGGTTGTCGCCGCCCAAGGTCGCCGGCTGCTGGAGGTGCCGGTCGGTTTCAAGTGGTTCGTGCCCGGCCTGCTCGACGGAAGCGTCGCCTTCGGCGGCGAGGAGAGCGCGGGGGCGTCCTTCCTGCGTACGGACGGCACGGTGTGGACCACCGACAAGGACGGCCTGCTGCTGGCCTTGCTCGCCGCGGAGATACAGGCCGTCACCGGACGGTCGGTCTCCGAGCACCATGCCGACCTGGTCGCCCGCTTCGGAGAGTCGTCCTACGCCCGCATCGACGCTCCCGCCGACCGCGAGCAGAAGGCCAAGCTCAGCAGGCTCAGCGCTGACGACGTCACTGCGACCGAGCTCGCAGGCGAGCCGATCACGGCGACGCTGACTCGCGCACCGGGCAACGACGCGGCGATCGGCGGGCTGAAGGTGACGACCGAGAACGCCTGGTTCGCCGCGCGCCCTTCCGGTACCGAGGACGTCTACAAGATCTACGCCGAGAGCTTCCGGGGTGCCGACCACCTCGCGCAGGTGCAGGCGGCTGCACGTGACGTCGTGTCGACCGCACTGGGCTGACCGGTGGACCTGAACGCCGACGTCGCCGAGTCGTTCGGCCGGTGGCAGCTCGGTGACGACGAGGCCATGCTGGCGCTCGTCACCAGCGCCAACGTCGCCTGCGGGTTCCACGCCGGCGACCCGACGACGCTGCGGCGTACCTGCGCGATGGCTGCAGCCGGAGGTGTGGTCGTGGGGGCGCAGGTCTCCTACCGCGACCTCGCCGGGTTCGGGCGCCGGTTCGTCGACGTCTCGGCCGAGGACCTCGCCGCCGACGTGCTCTACCAGCTCGGGGCGGTGGCGGCCATGTGCCAGGCGTCGCAGGCTGAGGTGCGCTACGTGAAGCCGCACGGCGCCCTGCACGCCGCCGTGGTCGAGCACGAGGAGCAGGCTCGAGCGGTCGTCGAGGCAGTCGCTGCGTACGACCCCCGGCTCGCGGTCCTGGGCTTGCCCGGCTCTGCCCTGCTGGCGGCCGCGGACCGAGCAGGCGTGCGCGGCGTGGCAGAGGCGTTCGCCGACCGCGCCTACACGGCCGGGGGGACCCTGGTGCCCCGCAGCCAGCCGGGTGCGGTGCTGAGCGATCCTGACGAGGTCGCCGAGCGGGTGCTGCGGCTCGTCGTGGACGGGGTGGTCGAGGCCCAGGACGGCTCCTCGGTGCCGGTGACAGCCGAGTCGGTCTGCGTGCACGGTGACTCACCGGGTGCGGTCGCCATGGTGAGGGCGGTGCGGGAACGGCTGACGGCGGCCGGCTTGCCGCCGGCCCCGTTCGTGCGGACCTGATGAGACTGCTCCCGTACGGCGGCCACGCGCTCCTGGCAGAGGTCGACACCCTCGAGGAGTCCATGCAGCTCGGGGCCGCCCTGCGTGCCGCCGAGCTGCCGTACGTCATCGATCTGGTCGTGGCGGAGAGGTCGGTGCTGGTGGTGACCGACGGGGCGCCGGACGGGCTGCGTCGAGATCTGCCTCAGCTGCTGTCGGACACCGATCCGGTGGCAGCTCCGGCCGCCGAGGTCGTCGAGCTGCCCGTGACGTACGACGGACCCGACCTCGACGAGGTCGCCTCGCTCACCGGCCTGTCGCCCGAGCAGGTGGTCACGGCACACACCGAGCAGCCGTGGGTGGTCGCATTCGGTGGTTTCGTGCCCGGCTTCGCCTATCTCACCGGTGGCGACGCCCGGCTCGAGGTTCCGCGGCGAGCCGATCCGCGCACTCGCGTGCCGGCGGGCGCCGTCGGGCTCGGCGGCCGCTACAGCGGGGTCTACCCGCGCGAGTCGCCGGGGGGCTGGCAGCTGATCGGCCGTACCGACGTGGAGCTGTGGAACGCCGACCGCGACCCGCCGGCGCTGCTGCGTCCCGGTGCCAGGGTGCAGTTCGTCGACGCGACTCGCACGCCCCAAGCGGCCCCTTCCCTGCCCCCGGCCCGCGCTAGTACCCACCCGGTGGCCGAGGGCCGCCCTCCGGCGGCCGGCTCAGAGCGCGCGGTGGAGGTGCTTGCGGTGGGGGCGCAGGTGCTGGTGCAGGACCTGGGCCGGCCGGGGATGGCGGGCTGGGGGGTCGGCCGGGGCGGGGCTGCCGACCGGGGCGCGCACCGGCTGGCCCAGCGCCTGGTCGCCAACGAGGAGCACGCGGCCGGGCTCGAGGTGCTCCTCGGGGGGCTGCGGCTGCGAGCGCGCGGGGAGCTGCTGGTGGCCGTCACCGGTGCGCCGGCGCCGGTCCACGTCGACGGACGGCCCCTGCCTGCCAACGCCCCGATCCGGGTGCCGGACGGCGCCGAGCTGAGGCTGGGCACACCGCCTCGTGCGCTGCGCAGCTACGTCGCGGTACGCGGCGGGCTCACGGTGCCCGCGGTCCTGGGCTCGCGCAGCACCGACACGCTCGCTGCCCTGGGACCCGCCCCTGTTGCGGTCGGTGAGCTGCTGCGCGTCGGTGACCCGCCCGAGCGGTGGCCGGTCATCGACGTGGCGCCTCAGCCGTCCATGCAGCCCGACCTCGTCCGGCTGCGGGTCTCGCCCGGTCCGCGCTTCGACCGGCTGGTCGACCCGGCACAGCTTGCGAGGGACTGGACCGTTTCCGAGCACACCGACCGGGTCGGGGTCCGGCTCATCGGTGCCGCGTTGACCACCTCGGCTCAGCCGGGTGCACCGAGCGAGGGCGCGTTGCCCGGTGCCGTCCAGGTCCCTCCGAACGGGAGGCCGCTGGTGTTCGGCGTGGACAGTCCCGTCACCGGCGGGCACCCGGTGGTTGCCGTGGTCGAGGACACCGATGCACTCGCGCAGCTGCGGCCCGGGCAGCGGGTGGCGCTGCACTGGCGATGACTCTCACGGCAGGTCGGCGAAGACCGCAGGAATCGCATCGGCCACGGGCGGCTCGAACGAGGTGAACGGGACGGCGTCGATCGTCTTGTGGGCACGTCGCCAGGTGCCGACCGCTCGGCCACCGCTGATCACCGTCGGGCGGAACACCCCGTTGCCGCCAGGGACGATCCGCTCGGCGAACTGCGCCGGCACCGTCATCGTGCGGTCGGCGTAGCCCAGCACCAGCTCGTCGAAGCCGGGTAGCAGAAGAACTCCCTCGGCCTCGGCGCGGGCGGCGTCCAGCCGCTGAGGTGTCTGCGGGTCCATCAGGTACTCGATGCCGTCGACGACGACGCTCATCAGCTCGGACCGCGCGGCCTCCGTACCGGCACGGGCATCCGCTGCGACGAGATTGGCCCAGCGGATCAGGTCCTTGACGGTGGCGGGACCGTGGCCCCGGAAGTAGCCAAGAGCCAGCTCGCCCAGCGCCTCGTCGCGCTCCAGGCGCCGGGGGCTGGGAATCCACTGCTCCACGAGGACGATCCGCTGCTCGCCGTCCTGGAGTGGCCCGAGGCACAGCGTGCCGGTCTGCGCGAGATATCCCAGCAGGTGGTAGCCGCGCTGACCCGAGGTGCTCAGGCCGTGCGCGTCCCAGTACGCCAGCAGCTCGCCGCGACGTAGCCCGGGCCCGTCGAGGGCCTCAACTGACAGCTCACGGCCATGCTCCAGCGCCGCCTCATCGAGTCCCAGGTCCGCTCTCCGCCGGGTCGACGCTCGCAGCACTCGTGGTGCCAGCGTCTGCACCAGCCATCCGAGGTCTTCGGCCGCGACGAGGTGCAACGTGCCTCGCATCGGCCACGAGCGGACCACCTCACCGGCATCCAGGGCGGCCTCGACCGCGGCACGCGCTGCCTGCCTCGTCCGCAGCGCCACCGAGCACAGCGCTCCGGGGAAGTCCTGCGCCTGCACGGCGGTCAGGCCTCGAACCGCGTCCGCGGGCGTGTCCCACCGCTCTCCGACCAGCCGCTGTGCGGCCAGCCGGAGCATGGCGATCTCGTTACCGGGCGTCGTCTGACTCCGGGGTTCGCTCGAAGCTGGCACGCACCTCGTCCTCAGCGTCAGCCCGTCCGACCCAGTCCGCGCCCTCGACGGACTTGCCGGGTTCGAGGTCCTTGTAGACGGTGAAGAAGTGCTGGATCTCCACCCGGGTGAACTCGGGCAGGTGGTGGATGTCGCGCAGGTGCTCCTGGCGGGGGTCCTCGGCCGGCACGCACAGCACCTTGTCGTCAGGCCCGGCCTCGTCGGTCATCCGGTACATGCCGATGGCACGACAGCGGATCAGGCACCCGGGGAAGGTCGGCTCAGCCAGCAGCACGAGCGCGTCCAGCGGGTCACCGTCCTGGCCGAGGGTGTTCTCGATGTAGCCGTAGTCGGCCGGGTACTGAGTGGCGGTGAACAACGTGCGGTCCAGCCGCAGGCGTCCGCTGTCGTGGTCCACCTCGTACTTGTTGCGTGAACCTTTGGGGATCTCGACCAGGACGTCGAATTGCACGGTCTCCGCCTTTCGCTCGGCTATGCCGCGGCTAGTGTCTCGCACGAATCCCGATAAGCCGACGGAGGGAATCGTTTCGTGACGAGCAAGCGCGCCGGCCTCAGCGCTCTTGCGGGCCTGCTCGCCCTCCTCGTCGTCGCCGGAGCCGGGGCTGTCGCTGACGACGGAGCACCCGTAGACCTGCCGACGATCTCGGTCCGCGAGCCACAGCCGGTGCTGTCCGGGCTGAAGGGCGACCCGGTCCGCGCCCGAGCCGTCGGCGCCCGGGTCGCCCCGCTGCTGCGCGACGCCTCGGTACGTGGCCACGTCGGTGTCGCGGTCGCCGACGTGGAGTCGGGCGAGCTGCGCTGGGACAGCATCGGCGACGACCTGGCGCGCGAGACGTTCGTTCCGGCGTCGACGCTCAAGCTGTTCACCGCCGTAGCCGCTCTCACGGTGCTCGAACCCGATCATCGGTTCGACACGTCCGTCGTGCGTACCGGCGGTCCCCGCAGTGGTGAGCTTGTACTCGTCGGCGGTGGCGATCCGCTGCTCCGCCGGCACGCCCGTTCCGGCTTCTCGCCCGTGGACACCCACGCGGAGCCGGCCTCGCTGACCGAGCTCGCCGCAGACACCGCACGCGAGCTGCGTGCCGACGGGGTACGCAAGGTCCGCCTCGCCTACGACGCCGACCTCTTCACGGGTCCGGCGCTGAACCCGACCTGGCCCTCCTCGTACGTGACCGACGGCGTGGTCACCCCGATCAGCGCCCTCTGGGTGAGTGAGGGGCGACTGGGCCCGTACCTGCGCTCCACCGATCCGGCCCGCGACGCTGCCGAGGCGTTCGCCACCAGCTTGCAACGCGCCGGGGTGGACGTGGTGGGGGCCGTCGAGCCCGGTTCCGGCGACGGCGGGCGGCTGGTGGCGCAGGTGCGCAGCGCCCCGCTCGACCAGCTGGTCATGCACACGCTCGCACTCAGTGACAACGAGGCCGCCGAAGTGCTGCTGCGGCACCTCGCGCTGGGCACTCAGCGGCCCGGTTCCTTCGCCGGCGGAGTTGCAGCGATGCGCGAGGTCCTCACCGAGCTCGGCGTGCCGATGGCGGGCGTGGACCTGCACGACGGCAGCGGGTTGTCGCGTCTCAACACGGTGACCCTTCCTGCGGTGCTGGGCGTGCTGCAGCAGGCCGCGGCCGGCGCCGACCAGCTGCGCGCGGTTGCCACCGGGTTGCCGGTCGCCGCTTTCGACGGCACCGCCGCCGTGCGGTTCCTGAACGGCGACGCGCGCGCCGGACGAGGGGTCGTGCAGGCCAAGACCGGAACGCTGACGGGCGTGCACGGGCTCGCTGGCACTCTCGTCACCCGCCAGGGTGCCGCCATGACATTCGTCGCGCTGACCGACCGCGTACCCGTGAGCCGCACCTACGACGCGCGGGACCAGCTCGACCGCATCGTGGCGACGCTGGCCGCCTGCGGTTGCCGCTGATCCTGCGGGGCGGCCCGTACGGTTGCGGCATGGCAGCCTCGGCGTACATCGACTGGTCCTTCGCGGTGCACACCGCTCGACGCCTCGTGCGTCCCGGGCCGCCGGTCTCTGCGGCCGAGGCCGCCGAGGCGGTGGCTGAGCTGCGCCGTGGCGCCGAGCTGTCGGAAGGGCCGGTACGCGACTTCACCGGTCTGCACGCCCGGTCGGCCACCGCACCGGTCGTGGTCGTCGACCGGCCGGGATGGGTCCAGGCCAACGCCGACGGGTTCGCCACCGTGATGGCTCCGCTGCTGGACAAGGTGAGCGAGGGCCGCACGCCGCCCAGCCCCGCCGTCCAGGCGATCGGGTCACGGGTCACCGGTGCCGAGGCAGGAGCGCTGCTGGCGTACCTGTCGCACAAGGTGCTCGGCCAGTTCGACCCGTTCTGGGACGGTCCGGTCGGGAGCACCGGCCGGATGCTCCTGGTCGCGCCGAACATCGTCTCGGTGGAGCACGAGCTCGGCGTCGACCCGCACGACTTCCGGCTGTGGGTGTGCCTGCACGAGGAGACCCACCGGGTCCAGTTCACCGCGGTGCCGTGGATGCGTGACCACGTACGCGGGCTGATCGGACAGTTCGTCGACTCCACGGACCTCGACCCCGACACCCTCGCCCAGGCGCTCACCGATGGCATCGGCCGCTTCGCCCGCGTCCTGCGCGGTGACCCCGAGCTGAGCATCATCGACGTTTTCACGAACGACCGGCAACGCGCCGTGATCGCCCAGATCACCGGGGTCATGTCACTGCTCGAGGGCCACGCCGACGTGGTCATGGACGGCGTCGGCCCCCAGGTCGTGCCCAGCGTCGAGCACATCCGCGAGAAGTTCGAACGCCGCCGCGAGGGCACCTCACCGGTCGACTCGCTGCTGCGGCGGCTGATGGGTCTCGACGTCAAGATGCGCCAGTACCGCGACGGCGCGACGTTCGTCCGCCATGTCGTGGACGCCGTCGGCATGGACGGGTTCAACCGGGTCTGGGAGTCGCCGCAGCAGCTGCCAGGCGCCGAGGAGATCCTCGACCCGGCGAGCTGGCTGCGCCGCGTGCACGCCTGATCCCCTCCGCCGCTCGTGCTCGACCCTGACCTGGCCGCGGTCCGCCGGGCCGTACGAGCGGCTACCTGCGAGCTGCCCGACGGCGCTCTGGTCCTCGTAGCGTGCTCCGGCGGCGCCGACTCGCTGGCGCTGCTGGCCGGTGCCTGCTTCGAGCTGCCTCGGGCCGGGCGTCGCTGCGGTGCCGTCGTGGTGGATCACGGGATGCAGGTCGGGGCAGCCGCAGTCGCGCGCCGCGCCGCCGAGCAGGCTCGCGAGCTGGGTGCCGAGCCCGTGCATGTGGTCACGGCCACGGTCGGCCGGGCCGGAGGACCGGAGGCCGCGGCCCGCACCGCACGCTATGCCGCGCTGCGAGGTGTCGCCGGCGAGGTCGCGGCGAGTGCGGTCCTGCTGGCGCACACCAGGGACGACCAGGCGGAGACCGTGCTGCTAGGACTCGCCAGAGGGTCCGGAGCGCGATCGCTTGCGGGCATGCGTCCGGTCGACGGCCTGTGGATCCGGCCCCTGCTCGGTCTGCCGCGCGACCAGGTGCGGCGCGCCTGCGCGGCAGCCGGGCTGTCGGCATGGGACGACCCGCAGAACGCCGATCCCGCCTACACCCGCGCCCGGGTGCGCACTCGAGTGCTGCCCGTGCTCGAGGCCGAGCTTGGACCAGGGGTCGGCGCGGCGCTGGCGCGGACCGCCGACCTGCTCCGAGCGGATGCCGACCTGCTGGACGCACTCGCCGAGCCGCTGCACCGGCACCTCGTGACAGCAGGTGCGGACCTGCACGTGGACTGCCCGGCGCTGGCCGGCGAGCCTGCTGCTATGCGCAGCCGGGTGCTGCTCACAGCCGCCCGCAGGGTCGGCTGCCCTGCCACCGATCTCAACGCCGGTCACGTCGGCGCGCTCGACGATCTGGTGACGGGTGCCCACGGCGGCCACGGCATCGACCTGCCGGCCGGGGTCCGCGCCCGGCGTCGCGGACGTACGTTGGTGATCGGCCCGCGGCCCGACCAGGTGGTGTGACAGGCTGCCGACGTGGATGTGTCCTCCGTCGGTGACAGCCTCACCCACGTGCTCTACACCCCCGAGCAGATCCGGGAGCGGATCTCCGCGCTGGCGCGGGAGATCGAGGGCGACTACGCCGGCCGGGACCTGCTGCTCGTCGGGGTGCTCAAGGGTGCGGTCATGGTGATGGCCGACCTGGCACGCAGCCTGCAGCGCCACGTGGAGATGGACTGGATGGCGATCTCGTCCTACGGCGCCGGCACCACGTCATCCGGGGTCGTGCGCATCCTGAAGGACCTCGACACCGACATCACCGGGCGCAACGTGCTCATCGTCGACGAGATCATCGACACCGGCCTGACGCTGTCCTGGCTCACCAGCAGCCTGAGCTCTCGAGGGGCCGACTCGGTCGAGATCTTCACCCTCCTGCGCAAGCCCGAGGCCCAGCGCATGAGCGTAGACGTGCGCTACGTCGGCTTCGACATCCCGGACGAGTTCGTCGTCGGATTCGGCCTGGACCACGCGGAGCGTTATCGCAATCTCGACGCCATCGGGACTCTCGCCCCGCACGAGTACTCCTGAGCCTCCCGCGCGACCGTCAGGCCACGGGAACGAAGCCCGCTCCTGAACCGTTTGTGCTGAGAACGCTAAATCCACCGACTGTCGCCCGCCCCTGTACCGTCGTCAGCACAGTCCATCAGCAGGAGGAACGGGGCGACCGCCCCTCGATATGAACCTCAAGCGCACCCTCAAAGGCCCTTGGCTTTGGATAGTCCTGGGCGTCATCGCTGTTTTCGTGGTGCTGCAGGCGATCTCCGACAGCGGCGGCTACGAGCAGATCTCCACCGACAAGATGGTGGAACGCATCGGGGACGGCTCGATCCAGGAAGTCACCTTCATCGAAGGTGACCAGGACATCGAGGCGATCCTCGACAACGGCGATAAGGAGCACGCCGAGTGGCTCGGCGACCAGGGCGTGCAGCTGGTCAACCAGGTGCAGGCGCAGGTCGAAGCCGGCGAGATCGAGAGCTACGACGTCGAGGTGCCGCAGCCGAGCATCCTCGGGACGCTGATCACCACGCTGCTCCCGATCATCATCATCGCGCTGATCTTTTTCTTCCTGCTGACCCAGGTGCAGGGCGGCGGTGGCCGCATCATGCAGTTCGCGAAGTCCAAGGCGAAGCTGATCACCAAGGACATGCCCAAGACCACCTTCGCCGACGTCGCCGGCGCCGACGAGGCGGTCGAGGAGCTGAAGGAGATCAAGGAGTTCCTCGCCGAGCCGGCGAAGTTCCAGGCGGTCGGTGCCAAGATCCCCAAGGGCGTCCTTCTCTACGGTCAGCCCGGCACGGGCAAGACGCTGCTCGCCCGTGCTGTCGCAGGCGAGGCCGGCGTGCCGTTCTACTCCATCTCCGGCTCGGACTTCGTCGAGATGTTCGTCGGCGTCGGCGCGAGCCGGGTACGTGACCTGTTCGAACAGGCCAAGGAGAACGCGCCGGCCATCGTCTTCATCGACGAGATCGACGCGGTCGGGCGCCACCGCGGCACCGGTATGGGCGGTGGGCACGACGAACGCGAGCAGACCCTCAACCAGTTGCTGGTCGAGATGGACGGCTTCGACGTACGTGGCGGAGTCATCCTGATCGCGGCGACCAACCGGCCCGACGTGCTGGACCCCGCTCTGCTCCGCCCTGGCCGGTTCGACCGCCAGATCGCCGTGGACACCCCGGACCTCGCCGGGCGCAAGCAGATCCTCGAGGTGCACGCGACCGGCAAGCCGATCGGTTCCGACGTGGACCTCGGCTCGGTGGCGCGCCGTACCCCCGGCTTCACCGGCGCCGACCTGGCCAACGTGCTCAACGAGGCTGCCCTGCTGACCGCACGGGCGGGTTCGAAGCTGGTCGACGCCCTCGCCATGGACGAGGCCATCGACCGGGTCATCGCCGGGCCGCAGAAGCGCACGAGGCTGATGAGCGAGCAGGAGAAGAAGATCACCGCCTACCACGAGGGCGGCCACGCCCTCGTCGCCGCGGCCCTGCCCCACAACGACCCGGTGCACAAGATCACGATCCTGCCGCGAGGCCGCGCTCTCGGTTACACGATGGTGCTGCCTGACGAGGACAAGTACTCCACCACCCGCAGCGAGATGCTCGACCGCCTGGCGTACATGCTCGGTGGCCGGGCCGCTGAGGAGCTGGTCTTCCACGACCCCACCACCGGTGCGGCCAACGACATCGAGAAGGCCACCAGCCTGGCGCGAGCCATGGTCACGCAGTACGGCATGACCGAGCGGCTCGGTGCGATCAAGCTCGGCGACTCCGGCTCCGAGCCGTTCCTGGGCCGGGACATCGGGCATCAGCGCAACTACTCCGAGGAGATCGCGGCAGCGGTCGACGAGGAGACCAACAAGCTGCTGACCGCCGCCCACATGGAGGCGTTCGAGATCCTGGCCGAGAACCGCGATGTCCTCGACTCGCTGGTGCTCGAGCTCCTCGAGCGCGAGACCCTCGACAAGGCCGCCATTGCCCAGGTGTTCGAGCCACTGCGCCGCCGCTCTAACCGTCCGGCGTGGACCGGGTCGCCTCGTCGGGTGCCGTCCACGGTGCCGCCCGTACGGTCACCGCGGGAGCGGGCCGGCCTCAACGGTCACGCCGATGAGGAGGCTGCGGTCATCCTCGCTCCGGGTGCCGGCGGGGACGTCCACGGGCCTGGTGGCTCGGGCGGGCTGGCAGGGCCTCCTCAGCCCCCCGGCCCGAGTGCCTGAGCCTGCGGGTAGTCCGGTCGAGCTGCCGCCGATCGACCTGGCGCGTGCCCAGGCCGCCGTGCGGGAGCTGCTCATCGCCGTCGGGGAGGATCCCGACCGCGACGGCCTGCGTGACACCCCGGCTCGGATGGCCCGTTCCTACGCCGAGCTGCTGGCCGGGATGCGCCAGCGGCCCGAGGATGTGCTCAGCACCACCTTCGACATCGGCCACGACGAGCTGGTGCTGGTCAAGGACATCGGCGTGTGGAGCCTGTGCGCGCACCACCTGCTGCCCTTCATCGGGGTCGCCCACGTCGGCTACGTGCCGTCCGAGGACGGTCGGATCACCGGTCTGTCGAAGCTGGCCCGGCTCGTGGACCTCTACGCCCGCCGGCCACAGGTGCAGGAACGGCTCACCGCTCAGGTCGCGGACGCGCTCAACGGGTTGCTCCACCCACGGGGAGTGATCGTCGTGGTCGAGGCAGAGCACTTGTGCATGAGCATGCGCGGGGTGCGTGCAGCAGGCAGCCGCACCGTCACCAGCGCGATGCGGGGACAGCTGCGTGACCCGGCCACCCGGGCCGAGGCGCTTGCTCTCATCCGCGGTTGAGAACCCCGCGCGTCGAGCGGTTTCTGCGGGCCGTGAGGCAAGCACGACGGCCCGACCCCGGGTACCGCTGGCCGGTCCGAGCCAGGCTCGAGCCCGCTTCGCTGGCTGGCGCCGGTCAGTCATATGCCGTCGCTACGGTGTGCGCATGACTGTGCTCGGTCCGCATGCGGTCGGCGCCCTTCCCAGGGCCGACCGCTGCCTGGTGATGGGCGTCGTCAACGTCACCCCGGACTCCTTCTCCGACGGCGGACGGTGGGCGGTGCCCGAGGTCGGCGTCGACCACGGCCTGCGGCTTCGAGCCGAGGGCGCCGATCTGGTCGACGTCGGAGGCGAGTCGACCCGGCCGGGCGCGCAGCGACCGGCCGAGTCCGAGGAGCTGGCACGGGTCGTGCCGGTGGTGCGTGGTCTCGTCGCCGCCGGCGCGACGGTGTCGATCGACACGATGCGCGCAGGGGTGGCCGCTGT
>DASQMN010000137.1:0-1571 GCA_035645475.1 Nocardioidaceae bacterium | reverse complement strand
CTCGTAGTCCTCACCGAGCTTGGTCTCGCCGC
Source organism: Nocardioidaceae bacterium (assembly GCA_035645475.1). Taxonomy (GTDB): domain Bacteria; phylum Actinomycetota; class Actinomycetes; order Propionibacteriales; family Nocardioidaceae; genus DASQMN01. Next base: position 1,539 of record DASQMN010000137.1, on the reverse strand, counting down.
GCCAGGTCAGTGCCTTCATCTGGACCAGGTCGACGACGCCGACGAAGTCGGCCTCGGCACCGCTCGGGATCTGCAGCACGAGGGGGTTGGCACCCAGCCGCTCGACCATCATGTCGACGCAGCGGAAGAAGTGCGCACCGGTGCGGTCGAGCTTGTTGACGAAGCACATGCGGGGGACGCCGTACTTCTCCGCCTGCCGCCAGACCTGCTCGGTCTGCGGCTCCACGCCGGCGACCCCGTCGTAGACCGCGACCGCACCGTCGAGCACCCGCAGGGACCGCTCCACCTCGACGGTGAAGTCGACGTGCCCGGGGGTGTCGATGATGTTGATGTCGTGGTCGTTCCAGGAGCACTTCGTCGCGGCGGACGTGATGGTGATGCCGCGCTCCTGCTCCTGCTCCATCCAGTCCATCGTGGCCGCGCCGTCGTGGACCTCACCGATCTTGTAGTTGATACCGGTGTAGAAGAGGATGCGCTCGGTCGTCGTGGTCTTGCCGGCGTCGATGTGCGCCATGATCCCGATGTTGCGGGTCTTGGCGAGCTGGGCCTCGTTGCTGGCCATTCCTCACTCCTCTTTCGTTCGGGTCCGCGTGCAGGTGTCCAGGGGTGGCCCGGACTGCCCGCCGGCCGCGGGTGCTGGCTGGGCCAGCAGGGGTGCGCCTACCAGCGGTAGTGCGCGAAGGCCTTGTTCGACTCGGCCATCTTGTGGGTGTCCTCGCGGCGCTTGACCGCGGCTCCCAGACCGTTGCTCGCGTCGAGCAGCTCGTTCATCAGGCGCTCGGTCATCGTCTTCTCACGACGCGCCCGGCTGTACTGGATCAGCCAGCGCAGGCCGAGGGTGGTGCTGCGCGAGGCGCGGACCTCGACCGGGACCTGGTAGGTCGCACCACCGACGCGGCGGCTGCGGACCTCGAGGGCCGGCTTGACGTTGTCCAGCGCGCGCTTGAGCGTGACGACCGGGTCGGTGTCGGTCTTGGCACGACAGCCCTCCAGGGCGCCGTAGACGATCGCCTCGGCGACCGAGCGCTTGCCGTCGACGAGCACCTTGTTGACCAGTTGGGTCACCAGCGGCGACTGGTACACCGGGTCGGCGACCAGCGGGCGGCGCGGTGCGGGGCCCTTGCGCGGCATGTCAGCTCTTCTCCTTCTTCGCGCCGTACCGGCTGCGAGCCTGCTTGCGGTTGCGGACACCCTGGGTGTCGAGCGAGCCGCGGATGATCTTGTAGCGCACGCCGGGGAGGTCCTTCACGCGGCCGCCGCGCACGAGCACCATCGAGTGCTCCTGCAGGTTGTGACCGACGCCCGGGATGTACGCGGTCACCTCGATGCCACTGGTGAGGCGGACGCGAGCGACCTTGCGCAGCGCCGAGTTCGGCTTCTTCGGCGTCGTCGTGTACACGCGGGTGCACACCCCACGACGCTGAGGGGAGCCCTTCAACGCCGGGGTCTTGGTCTTCTCGACCTTGTCCTCGCGGCCCTTGCGGACCAGCTGGTTGATCGTGGGCATGGGTGGCCTGGATCTCCTACCTGCGCTGGGTC
>DASQMN010000136.1:0-5446 GCA_035645475.1 Nocardioidaceae bacterium | reverse complement strand
GCCGCTCGCGGCCCCACGCTCGATGGGCGACCACGCCTGCCACGACCATGACTGCGGCCATGCCGAGGATGTCGAGCCACCAGGGCAGCCCGCCCAGCGAGTCGACCACCGTGACAGCGTTGACGAGGATGACCAGGGCTCCGACGAGCGTACCCATCGGGGCGTGCGGCATCCGGCCGGCGAGCCGTGCGGCGAACGGCGCTACCAGAACGCCGCCGATCACCAGGCCGAGGACCGGAATCCATGGGATGCCGTGCTGGGCGGCGCCGGTCAGGAAGCCGGTGGATACCGAGACCGCGACGACGAACTCTGCGGCGTTCGTCGTGCCGACGACCTTGCGCGGCTCGTGGCGGGTGACGGTCATCAGTGAGGGGGTCACGACCGGACCCCAGCCACCGCCGCCGGTGGCGTCGACGAACCCGCCGACCAATCCGATCGGCGACAGCCACGTGGCCTTGTGCCCGCCCTCCGGCGTCGGGATGAGGCGGATGCCCAAGCCGAACCGGGCGAAGATCACGAAGCCGAAGAAGATGAGCAGCCCGGACATCCACGCCTTGGCGGACTCCAGGCTGATGTTGGTCAGCACCACGGCGCCGAGGAAACCGCCGATCGCCCCTGGCACGGCGACGCGGAGGAACACCGGCACGTCCACGTTGCCCTCGCGCCAGTGCGACAGACCACTGACGAGCGTGGTGGGGAGCTTGGCAGCGTGCGTGGCGGCGCTGGCGGTCACCGGCGAGATGCCGAGGAAGAGCAGGATCGTGGCGCTGGTGACGCCGAAGCCCATGCCCAGGGTGCCGTCGACGAATTGCGCCAGGCCACCGGCGAGAGCGAAGGCGGCGAGCACCCACATGGTCAGACTCCTAAGTTCATTAACTGCACAGGTCCGCTAGGCTAACACGATCTACCCCCCCGTATCACGCAAGCGTGAACTGCTCCGCTGGTGGCGCCTCAAGGCTTCGGGCGGACGAGGGGAGCGCCTGCTGGGCGCGACGACTAGCTCCCGGCAGCTGTGAACTGCGCCTCGTACAGCGCCGCGTAGGCGCCACCGGAGGCGATCAGCTCGTCGTGGCCGCCCTGCTCCACGATCCGCCCGTCCGCCATGACGAGGATCAGGTCGGCGTCACGGATGGTCGACAGCCGATGGGCGATGACGAAGCTGGTGCGGTCGCTGCGCAACGCCGCCATCGCCTGCTGCACCAGCACCTCGGTGCGGGTGTCCACCGAGCTGGTGGCCTCGTCCAGGATCAGCAGGGCAGGATTGGACAGGAAGGCCCGGGCGATGGTGATGAGTTGGCGCTCGCCGGCGCTGATGCCGCTGCCCTCCTCGTCGATGACGGTGTCGTACCCGTCGGGAAGGGAGTGCACGAAGCGGTCGACGAACGTGGCGCGGGCGGCGGCGTAGACGTCCTCCTCGCTCGCATCGGGCCGGCCGTACGCGATGTTGTCGTAGATCGTGCCGTTGAACAGCCAGGTGTCTTGCAGCACCATCCCGATCTGACCGCGCAGGTCGGCACGGGCCAGTTGCGCGATGTCCATGCCGTCCAGCGTGATGCGGCCGGAGTCGACGTCGTAGAAGCGCATGATCAGGTTGACCAGCGTCGTCTTGCCGGCTCCGGTCGGCCCCACGATGGCGACGGTCCGTCCTGCGGCGGCCACCAGCGACAGGCCCTCGATCAGCGGTCGGTCGGGCTCGTACCGGAACGAGACCGACTCGAAGACGACGTCACCGCGCCGCCGGCCGTCCGCCAGCATCGCGGACCGCGGGACCGGCTCCTCTTCGGCGTCCAGCAGCTCGAACACCCGCTCCGCCGACGCGACCCCCGACTGCAGGAGGTTGACCATCGACGCCAGCTGGGTCAGGGGCTGGCTGAACTGGCGGGAGTACTGGATGAACGCCTGCACGCTGCCGAGGCTCAGCGAGCCGCTGGCCACCCGGAGCCCGCCCAGGACGGCGATCGCCACGTAGTTGAGGTTCCCGATGAAGGTGACCATCGGCATGATCAGCCCGGAGACGAACTGCGCGCCGTAGCTGGCCTTGTAGAGCTCCTCGTTCTCTACCGCGAACGACGCCTCCACCTCGCGCTGGCGACCGAACACCTTGGCCAGGGCATGGCCGGTGTAGGCCTCCTCGACCTGCGCGTTGAGCGTGCCGGTGCGCCGCCACTGCGAGATGAACAGTCCCTGCGACCTCTTCATCACCTGGCTGGTGACCACCAGCGTCAGCGGCACCGTCACCAGCGCCACGAGCGCCAGCTCGGGGGAGATGGCGAACATGAACCCGACCACGCCGAGCACCGTGAGCACCGAGGTGAGCAGCTGGCTCATCGTCTGCTGAAGTGTCTGGCTGATGTTGTCCACGTCGTTGGTGACGCGGCTCAGCAGCTCGCCTCGCGGCTGCCGGTCGACGAAGCGCAGCGGGAGCCGGTGGATCTTGTCCTCGACGTCTGAGCGCATCCGTGCGACCGTCCGCTGCACGACGTCGTTGAGCAGGTACGCCTGCAGCCAGGACAGCAGCGCAGACGCGACGTAGACGCCTAGTACCAGCAGCAGCACGGTGCCGACCGCGTCGAAGTCGACGCCGGCACCGGGGACGACGTCGGCCTTCGCCAGCACGTCGGCGAGCTGGCCGTCGCCTTCGGCTCGGGCGGAGGCGACTGCCTGCTGCCGAGTGAGGTTGGCCGGAAGGTCCCTGCCGAGCAGCCCTGTGAACACCAGGTCGGTCGCCCTGCCCAGCAGCCACGGACCGAGCACGGACAAGGTGACGCTGGCGACGGCGAGGACGGCCACCCAGATGACTCGCACCCGCTCCGGCCGCAGCCGTCCCGCGAGCCGCCGGGCCGACGGCCCGAACGACAGAGACTTCTGGCCGATCATGCCGCCGCCGAAGGGGCCGCGACCGGGTCCGCCGCCGCCCTCGATGCGCTCGGTCTCCTTCAGCGTCGCGGGGGAGCGGCCCGCCGGCTCGGTCACGCGACCTCCTGCAGCGCTCGCTGCGAGGCGACGATCTCCTGGTACGTCCGGCAGTCGGCCAACAGCTCCAGGTGCGTGCCCCGGCCCACCACTCGACCGTCCTCCAGCACCACGATCTGGTCGGCGTCGAGGATCGAAGACACCCGCTGGGCGACCACGATGACGGCGGCGTCCCGAGTGACGGGCTCGAGGGCTCGACGCAGCCTGGCGTCGGTGGCGAGGTCCAGCGCGGAGAACGCGTCGTCGAAGAGGTAGATCGCCGGGCGCCGGATCAGGGCACGCGCGATGGCAAGCCGCTGACGCTGGCCGCCCGAGACATTGGTGCCGCCCTGTTCTATCGGAGCGTCGAGACCACCGGGCATCTGCTGCACGAAGTCGCGCGCCTGGGCGATCCCGAGCGCGGCCCACATCTCCTCGTCGGTGGCGTCCGGCTTGCCGTAGCGCAGGTTGGTGGCGACCGTCCCGGAGAACAGGTAGCCCTGCTGCGGCACGAGGCCCATCCGGCTGTGCAGCAGGGCGGGCTCGAGATGTCGTACGTCGACTCCGCCGACGAGCACGGCCCCGCTGGTCACGTCGATGAGACGCGCGATGAGGTTGACCAGCGTCGTCTTGCCCGCGCCGGTCGACCCGATGATCGCTGTCGTCTGTCCTGGACGGGTGCTGAAGCCGACGTCGCAGAGCACCGGCTCGCTGGCGCCGGGGTAGGAGAACGTGACGCTCCGCAGCTCGATCGGCTCGGACAAGCTGACCGAGGTGACCGGGTCGGTGGGAGGTACGACGGACGACTCGGTGTCGAGCACCTCGACGATCCGGTCGGCGCACACGGCCGCGCGGGGGACCATGACGAGCAGGAACGTCGCCATCATGACGGCCATCAGGATCTGCACCAGGTAGGCCAGGAACGCGGTCAGCGCGCCGACCTGCATGACGCCGTCGTCGACGCGGTGCCCGCCGAACCAGATCACGGCAACGCTCGACACGTTGAGGATGAGCATGACGGCGGGGAACATCGTCGCCTGCCAGCGACCGACGGTCAGCGCCACGTCGGTGAGCTCACGGTTGGCCGTCGAGAAGCGCGCCGTCTCGTACGGCTCGCGTACGAAGGCCCGAACGACGCGCAGGCCGGTGATCTGCTCGCGCAGCACCCGGTTCACGCCATCTATCCGCACCTGCATCGCGCGGTATCCGGGCACCATCCGCGAGACGATGAAGCCGACCGTGAGGAAGAGCGCCGGCACGCAGACCCCGAGCAGCCAGGACAGCCCGAGGTCCTCTCGCATCGCCATCACGACGCCGCCCACCATCATGATCGGCGCGGCCACCAGCATGGTGCACGACATCAGCACCAGCATCTGCACCTGCTGCACGTCGTTGGTGTTGCGCGTGATCAGCGACGGCGCGCCGAACGACGACACCTCCCGGGTGGAGAACGACCCCACCTGCGCGAAGACGCGAGCACGCAGGTCGCGGCCGACACCCATCGCCGCTCTCGCTCCAAACCACACCGCGGCCACCGTGCACAGCACCTGCACGACCGAGACAGCGAGCATCGCCGCCCCGGTACGGATGATGTAGGCGGTGTCTCCGCGAGCCACCCCGTTGTCGATGATGTCGGCGTTCAGGCTCGGCAGGTACAGCGCTCCGATGGTGCCGACGAGCTGTAGTGCGACAACGGCGGCCAGTGGTCGTCGGTACGGCTGCAGGGCGTCTGCGAGCAGTCGGGCGAGCATCAGGCCTGCGTCCTGGTGAGGCCCGTCAGCAGCACGGACGCGATCTCGTCGGTGGTGGGGCTCTCCTCGGGGTCGGTCCAAGGCTGGCGGGCGCCGAAGACCAGCGCACGCAACAGCAGGGCCGCGCGCTCGGGCTCCACCCGGAGCTCGTCGCGGTAGCGGTCGAACAGCTCGGTCAGCCCCTGGGTCAGGGCCCGGTACGACTCGATGACGAAGGGGGGAGGGCCGTGCCTGGCCGGCCGGTGATGCTCAGCGGGCAAGCCGCGCAGCGCCATCAGAACCGCCATCACCTGGCGGGTGCTGTCGACCAGCTGCTCGGTGACGACGCCCACCATCTGGTCGAGCGAAAGGGTCGGGTCGATGTCGCAGAACGCCCTGCGACTGCGTTCGGGATCGAGCATCGAGTGGGCGGTGGCGTGCAGCAGCGAGGCCTTGTCGGGAAAGACCCGGAACAGGGTGCCCTCGGCCACCCCGGCGGCCTCTGCGATCTGCCGGGTGGTCACGCCCGCGCCGTGCTCGAGCAGCAGCGGTGCGACGGCGTCCATGATGGCCCGGCGGCGCTGGTCCGGGGGCAGCGCAGCAGCCCGACCAGACGGTCGGCAGAGCTGCTCAGACGGTTCCGCCACGCCGTTAACGTTAGCGGAGTGAGTGCTCACTCACAAAGAACGAATGGCTCGCACCCTCACGGCATCGCGACGTGTGCGGGTGTATTGCCTGTAGCAAGTCACTCGTCCGCGGCTACG
>DASQMN010000135.1:0-10473 GCA_035645475.1 Nocardioidaceae bacterium | reverse complement strand
CGACATCGGCTCTCACCGCGTCAGAAGTCGCACAGTGGGTACGGTGCCGACGCCAGCGGACCCGCACGGACAAGGACGTTCGACCGGGAGACGCCGGCAGCAGGCAGCACGAACCGGCGGCGACCGAGAGGCACCATCGATGCGCAGCACGTTCTCGACCACCCCACCGCAGGCGTCTCGATGAGCGGGGGTCTGTTCGCCCTGCTGGACGATGTCGCGGTGCTCGCGCGACTCGCGGCCGCTTCGGTCGACGACGTCGGCGCCGCTGCCGGCCGGGCGAGCGCCAAGGCCGCCGGTGTGGTCATCGACGACACCGCGGTCACCCCGCAGTACGTCCATGGCCTCGCTGCCGAGCGCGAGCTGCCCATCATTCGGCGCATCGCAGTCGGTTCCCTGCGCAACAAGATGCTGCTCATCCTTCCCGTCGCCCTGCTGCTCAGCCAGTTCCTGCCGTCGCTGCTCACACCGATCCTCATGCTCGGTGGCGCCTATCTGTGCTACGAGGCTGCCGAGAAGATCTGGGGTGCACTCAGCGGACACGGAGGCCATGGCGACGACAACGCCGCCAAGACCGAAGAGGAAGTGGTCGGTGGCGCGGTCCGCACAGACCTGATCCTGTCGGCAGAGATCATGGTCATCTCGCTCAACGAGGTCGCCGCGGAGGGCTTCTGGGCCCGTCTCGCCATCCTGACGTTGGTGGCTGTGGTCATCACCGTCGTGGTCTATGGCGTGGTGGCGCTGATCGTGAAGATGGATGACGTGGGCCTCTACCTGGCCGAGCGGTCCACGAGCTTCACCGGCAAGCTCGGTCGGTCGATGGTCTCAGCGATGCCGAGGGTGCTGTCAGTGATCTCGGTCGTCGGCACGGCCGCGATGCTCTGGGTGGGTGGCCACATCGAGCTCGTCGGCCTTGACGAGCTCGGCTGGCATGCGCCGTACGACCTGGTGCACCACCTGGAGGAGGACGTGCACCACGCAGTGCCCGCCCTCGGGGGAGTGCTGGCATGGCTGACCAACACCGCTGCCTCGGCCCTGCTCGGCCTGGTCCTGGGCGCGCTGCTGGTCGCGGTCGCGCACGTGCTGCCCTTCGGTCACAAGAGCAAGGAAGCCGCCGCCCACTGACGGCTGAAGCCGCTACTCGTCCGGGGAGCTCCGCCGCTCGGCAACGCCGCTGACCCCATGACCCCGCGTCTCACCTGCGAAGACTTGGAGCGGGTGACGGGAATCGAACCCGCACTGTCAGCTTGGGAAGCTGATGTTCTGCCATTGAACTACACCCGCGGAAGCCGGTCCGGCCGGCTGCGCGGGTCACCTTACTAGGCGAGCCAGTGCCGTCCCAGACCCATCGGATAGCGTCCGGCCATGCTGCTCAGCGACCGTGACATCCGCAGCGAGGTCGACCTCGGCCGGGTCGGGCTGCACCCGTACGACGCCTCGATGATCCAGCCGTCGAGCATCGACGTACGCCTGGACCGGATGTTCCGGGTGTTCGAGAACCACCGCTACCCCCACATCGATCCCGCCGAGGAACAGTCCGAGCTGACGCGCGAGGTCGAGCCGGTGGGCGACGAGCCCTTCATCCTGCATCCCGGTGAGTTCGTGCTCGGGTCGACGTACGAGCGTGTGTCACTGCCCGACGACATCGCGGCCCGACTCGAAGGCAAGTCCTCGCTGGGCCGGTTGGGGCTGCTCACCCACTCCACTGCCGGCTTCATCGACCCGGGGTTCACCGGCCACGTCACGCTCGAGCTGTCCAACGTGGCCACGCTGCCGATCAAGCTCTACCCCGGCATGAAGATCGGGCAGCTGTGCTTCTTCCGCCTGTCGTCGCCGTCCGAGCACCCGTACGGCTCGGCGGGGTCCGGCTCGCGGTACCAGGACCAGCGCGGACCGACCCCGTCCCGCTCGCACGCGAACTTCCACCGCACCCCCATCTAGGTAGCGCCCCTGGACCAGCCGCTTGCCGATCTATCGACATCTCGGCTGCTCGGGCTACGGCAATGTCGATACATCCGTGAGTGCGGCCGGAGCGCCCAGGCGATCTATCGACATCGGTGCTGTGGCGGCGACCGCACTGTCGATAGACCCGTTCTGCGCCTGACCGGGGCACAGGTCAGTCGGGCGCTGTGTCCAGGCGATCGGCGAGCCGCCGCAGTCGGCTGGCGGTACGGCGGCGTACCGGGTGCCGCGGGGTGAGGTGCGGCTCGGATGCGAGCCGCAGCCGCTCGGTGATCTGCTGGTGGGCGGCTTGTTCGAGGTCGGTGTACATGGCTGCTCCCTGGGTGCAGTGGGACTCGGACGGTCAGGAGTGGAAGAGGTGGACGTCGCCGCTGATGGTGTTGACGTGCACGGCGACCCGTGGCTCGTCGGGATCGGGTTCGGGGCTTCGGCCGAGAGCGGACGAGACGTCGCCGCTGATGGTGTTGATGTCCAGCCAGGCCGCGATGCCCTCGGTGACGCCGACGTGAACGTCTCCGCTGGCCGATTTCAGCCGCAGCGTGCCGCCCCCGGTACGGAGCACCTGCTGGTCGCCGGAGGCAGTGCTGATGGCCAGGTCGGCGGTGGAGTGCTCGACGACGACGTCGCCGGAGCCGCTTCGTACGTCGGCTGCGCCGTCCACGCGGCCCAGCTGAACATCGCCGGAGCCCGTGCTGGCCTGGATTCGTCCGGTGGTGGCCGCCACGTCGAGGTCACCGGAGCCGGAGCGCAAGGTGCCCTCGCCGTCGAGGCGCTCGACCTGAACGTCCCCCGAGCCGGCGTCGACGGCGACCTCCCCGCTGGCGTGCTCGATGTCGACATCGCCTGAGCCGCTGCGCACGCGTGCCTGGGACAGCTCACCGGTGACGTGCAGCTCGGCCGACTGAAGCTCGGCGTCCAGGCTCGACCCGGTGGGGGCTTCGACCGAGATGGTCAGCTCGGGAGCAGTGCGGAACAGCCCGGAGCGCCGTGGCCCCTCGATGATCAGCTGGTCGCCGTTGAGCTCGACGCGGGTGTGCTCGATGGCATCAGCCGAGTCCCCGTCGACATGGACTCGGGTCACGGTCGTGTCGGTCAGGCGAAGATTGACCTCTCCTGCGGCCACCTTGACTCGCAGTCGGAGACGATCGGGAGTGTCGAAGTCGGGCACGAGGCCACCTGCTTTCGGGTGTGCGGAACCAGCGCCGCGGCCGATCGGCCGGGCGGTCTACGGGTTGTCGTGGGAGGGCTAGCGGGACCAGCCCTGGACGGAACGTCCTCCTCGGCCGGTCAGCAGCTTGCTGCTGAGATCGACGTCGACGGTGATCGAGCGTTCGCGCAGGGCCGCGCGGACGGCTTGCACGATCCAGGAGTTCAGCGACTGGCCGCTGTCGGTCGCGGCGTCCTCGGCACGGGTCTTGAGCGCATCGGGGATGCGGACGGTGACCCGGGCGACGACATCGCCGTCCTCGTCGACCTCCGCCGCTGGGGGCCCTGGCGGCGGGGGCGGGGCCGGCGGAGGAACGGGCACCACCGAGTCGACGACGAGCTCGGGGTCACGACCTCGCATGCGTACGTCGACACTGCCGTTCGGCAGCTCCTGAGTGATCTCGGCTGCGGCGTCGGCGAGAGCGTGAACCAGGGTCATGCGTACCGAGGAGTCGAGCGCCATGCTCAACCGGTCGGCCGCTGCCCGTACGTCGGGGCCGCCTGCTTCGGCCAACTGAAGCAGGTCGGCGCGAAGGGAGTCGACGTAGGCGGTGAGGTCCATGACGCCATAATGACGTCAATGTGACGTCATTGCAAGCATCAATCTGACACAGAAGGCGTCACAGTGACGTCAGTCAGCTCGACTCTGCTCGTCGGACTGGTCGCTGCCCGATTCGGATGCCTCGATGGGACTACCGTCCCAATGCGTCGCCGGTGCGGCGGCGGGTGGGTTCTCGACCGGTGTGCCGTCCCAGTGGGTGGCCGGTGCCGGACTGGACGGTCTTGCGGGTGCCGGGGAGGCACCGCCGGTGGGTGCTGCACCCCAGGGGCTGGCGGGCTCTGGCTCGCTCGCGGGTTCGAGTGGGGCGGTTCCCCACGGACTGACCGGCTCGGGCTCTGGCTCGCTCGCGGGTTCGAGTGGTGCAGCTCCCCATGGGCTGGCCGGCTCGGGCGCCGGGCCGGGTGGCGTTGCACCCCATGGGCTGGCGGACTCGGTCGCGGGCTCGGTCGAGGCTGGATCCTCGATCGGTGTGCCGTCCCAGTGCGTTGCAGCTGCGGGCTCGGCGTCCGGCCGGGGCGATTCGGGAGGCGCCGCCCCCCAGGGGCTAGAACCCCACGCGCTCTCGTTCGACGGGGTGTGCTGGGACGGCACGGGTCCCGGTGTCGCGTGGTCATCACCTTGCGCGACGGCGTACTCGTCCTGCTCGGTTGGGGCCGACGCCCCTGGTGACACGTCATGCGGGACGACACCCGGCTCGGTCGCGCGGGCCTCGGCAGCGGTGGTGCCGGCCAGCGCACCGACCTCGGTGGTGGCTGAGACGGACGACGGGTCGGCCACCTCAGCGGCCGACGGCTCGGCCGCCACCGACGCGGCGGGGGCACGCTTGACCGCGGCGAGCAGCATCTGCGCGACGTCGAGCACCTCGACCTCCTCCCGCGCATTGCCGGAGGCCTGCTCGGCGATGAGACCGTCGGACAGCATCACGCGGCAGAAGGGGCAGCCGACGGCGATCTGGTCGGCGCCGGTCCCGACCGCCTCAGCTGTGCGGTCGAGATTGATGCGCTTGCCGATCTTCTCCTCCATCCACATCCGGGCGCCGCCGGCGCCGCAGCAGAAGGAGCGTTCGGAGTTGCGCGGCATCTCCTTGAACTCCGTACCCGGGATGATCGACAGCAGCTCGCGAGGCGGCTCGTACACCTTGTTGTGGCGTCCGAGGTAGCACGGGTCGTGGTAGGTGATGGTGCGGCTGCCGACGCTGCCCTCGGCGGCGACCGGGGTCAGCCGCCCCTCGCGTACGAGGCGGTTGAGCAGCTGGGTGTGGTGCACGACGTCGAGCTGAACCCCGAGCTGGCCGTACTCGTTCTTCAGCGTGTTGAAGCAGTGCGCGCAGGTCGCGACCACTTTGGTCGCCTTCGCCTCGTTGAGCACCTCGGCGTTCTGCGCGGCCAGCATCTGGAAGACGAACTCGTTGCCGGCTCGCCGGGCCGGGTCACCGCTGCAGGTCTCACCGTCGCCCAGCACCGCGAAGTCGACCCCGGCGGTGTGCAACAGCTCGGCGACCGCCTGGGTGGTCTTCTTGGCGCGGTCCTCGTACGCCCCGGCGCAGCCGACCCAGAACAGGTACTCGACACCGGTCAGGTCCTCCACGTCCGAGCCGACCTGCGTGACCTCGAACGGCAGTCCCTTGGCCCAGTCCATCCGCGCGGAGGGCGCCATGTTCCACGGGTTGCCCTTGGTCTCCAGCCCCTTGAACAGCGAGTTCAGCTCGGCGGGGAAGTTGGACTCGACGAGCACCTGGTAGCGCCGCATGTCGACGATGTGGTCGACGTGCTCGATGTCGACGGGGCACTGCTGGACGCAGGCGCCGCAGGAGGTGCAGCTCCACAGCACGTCGGGGTCGATCACGCCGTACGCCGTCTCGTCCCCGATCAGCGGACGTTCGGCCTCCTTGACGGCTGCCGCCGGCGCGCCGGCTGGGTCGGCGGCCTGCAGGTACGGCGCCTTGGCGTACGCGTGCTCGCGCAGGCCCATCACGAGCAGCTTGGGCGACAGCGGCTTCTCGGTGTTCCAGGCCGGGCACTGGCTCTGGCAGCGGCCGCACTCGGTGCAGGTGGTGAAGTCGAGCAGGCCCTTCCAGGAGAAGTCCTCGACCTTGCCGACCCCGAGCACGGCGTCCTCGTCGAGGTCGTCCATGTCGGCGAAGTCCAGTGCCTTGCCGCCCACGTTCATCGGTGGCAGGTCTCCGAGCGACGGTGAACCGTCGGCGTGCCGCTTGAACCAGATGTTGGGCCAGGCGGTGAACCGGTGCCAGGCCACTCCCATCGTGAGGTTCGCCGCGAGTACGCCGAACCACGCCATCGAGATGAGGATCTTGGCCATCGCCAGCAGGTGGACCAGGTTCTCCAGCGTGCTGGTCGACAACCCGGAGAAGGCCTCACCGATGAAGAAGGTGAGGGGGAAGTGTGTCCTCGAGCCGGCTCCCAGCGCGTACTCCAGGCCCCGCAGCAGCAGGACGCACACCACGATGCCGAGGATCGTCAGCTCGACGTAGTAGGCCTGCCACATGCGGGAGCCGAAGAAGCGACTGCGCCGTCCCAGCTCGCCGCTCGGGGAGTGCGTCAGCCGGTAGGCCATCAGTCCCAGGATCGAGATCAGGCCCAGCCAGGCGATGGCTTCGGCGAGCCATTCGTAGACGAGCCAGTGGCCGATGAGTGGCAGGGCGAACTCGGCGTCGAAGAGCTGCCCGTAGGCGGTCAGCAGGGTGAAGAACAGCGCTCCGAACGCGACGAAGACGAACCAGTGGGCGATGCCGACGAACGTCCACTGGAGCATGCGGGTGTGCCCGAGGGTCTCGCGCCCCATCGTCGACCAGCGGGACCCCGGCGAGTCGCGTCGGCCCAGGATCCGCTGGCCGAGCCGCAGCACCCGAACGATGCGCAGGGCAGCCCGGACGAACAGCGTGATCGCCACCACCGAGACCAGCAGCGAGATGACGATGGCGACGACCTGCACCTACACACTCCTCAGACGCCGGCGGACTGCTGGAAGCGTACGGCGACAGGCCAGATTCGGCTCCGCTCGGGGGCTCACAATTGACGCATTCCCTCAGGCGCTCCAGTGGCCGCGGTGCACCACCTCGCTCATCGGGCGCCGACGTCGCGTCCGGCGGTGGGCTGCCGGCGCCGGGTGTCCGATCGTCACGGCGCCGACCGGCGAGTAGCCGGCTGGAACGCCGAAGGCCTCGCGCAGCACCGGCACGCGATCGGCGGGTACTCCGAAGAAGCAGGCTCCCAGCCCGTCGTCGACCACGCTGAGCAGCATCAGCAGCGCTGCCATGCCGGCGTCCACGTGCCAGTACGGCACGGGCCAGGGATCGTCGTCGCCGACCCAGCCCTTGTCGGGCTCGGCGTATCGGTCTACGTAGGCCTGCCGGCTCGACCAGGGCACGACGACGACGGGGGCGCGGCGCATGCCGGTCGACCAGGCGTCGGTGCCGCGCCCCGGCGGCGTCGCAGCCGTCCAGAACGCCGCGACGTCGGCCGGGGTGTCCAGCACCAGAAAGGCCCAGCCCTGCGTGAAGCCGGCGCTCGGCGCCCTCACGGCTCGATCCAGCGCCCGGTCGACGACCCCCGACTCGACCGGCTCGTCGGTGTAGCGGCGGACCATGCGCCGCGCTCGGATCACCTCGTCGAGCTGCATGGTCCCACTCTGGCGCAGGGCACGGCTGAGCCGCGGGTGTACCGTTCTGGTCGTACGACAGGGGAGCGCCAGAAGGCGCTGAGAGTGCGGATACCCGCAGACCCTCGAACCTGCTCCGGTTAGCACCGGCGAAGGGAGTCGAGCATCTCTTGCCGTGTCCGGCTCGTCCGGGCATGACCCCCTCCTGGCTGTCAGGAGGACGCATGAAGCAACGCATGACCGTGGCCGTCACGTCGCTGGCGCTCTCGCTCACGGCCTGCTCCACCGTCGGTACGGCGGGGGACGCCGGCTCCGAAGGGGCGAACAGCACCGTCGTGCTGCTCACACACGACTCGTTCGCCGTGAGCAGGAAGGTGCTGGCCGACTTCGAGCGGGAGTCGGGGCTGTCGGTGCAGACGCGCGCTCCCGGAGACGCCGGAGCGCTGGTGAACCAGCTCGTGCTGACCAAGGACGCGCCGCTCGGCGACGCCGTCTACGGCATCGACAACGCCTTCGCCTCTCGGGCACTGGAGGCAGGGGTGCTCGAGCCCTACCGGTCACCCGGCGCGCAGGAGGTGGCGCCTGGCCTGCAGATCGACGACACCGCCCGGCTCACCCCCATCGACTACGGCGACGTCTGCATCAACACCGACCGCCGGTGGTTCGCCGAGCGTGACCTGCCCGAGCCCCGCTCGTTGCAGGACCTGACCGACGCCGCGTACGAGGACCTGCTGGTGGTGTCGAACCCGGCCACCTCGTCACCGGGTCTGGCCTTCCTGCTGGCGACCATCGACGCCTTCGGCGATCCCGGCTGGCAGGAGTACTGGGCGGCATTGCGCGACAACGGGGTCAAGGTGGTCAACGGGTGGTCCGACGCGTACTTCGTTGACTTCTCCGGTTCCTCGGGACGTGGCGAACGCCCCCTCGTGCTGTCGTACGCGAGCTCCCCGCCGGTCGAGGTGTCGCCCGGTGAGCGTCAGGCACCGACGCGAGCACTGCTGGACACCTGTTACAGACAGGTCGAGTACGCCGGGGTGATCGCCGGTGCCAAGAATCCCGAGGGAGCGCAGCAGCTCATCGACTTCCTGCTGTCCACGTCCTTCCAGGAGGACCTGCCGGGGCAGATGTACGTCTACCCGGCCGACCCGGATGCGCAGCTCCCGCCGGACTGGGAGCGCTTCGCCCCGCTGTCGGACGACCCGTACACGGTGCAGCCGGCGACCATCGACGCCAAGCGCGAGCAGTGGATCGAGCAGTGGACCGACGTCGTGGTCGGTTGATGAGTCCCTTCGGGGCACGACGGCGCACCCAGGGCATCGGGTGGCCGGTCGTCGTGGCTCTGGCTGCTCTCGCCCCCCTGTGCTTCTTGGGGCTGTTCTTCGCCTGGCCCGTCGGTTCGATCCTGCGACTCGGTTTCGTCAGCGACGGCTCACTGGACCTGAGCGGCTTCGGTGACGTCTTCGGTCGGCAGCGGACCTGGCGCATCATCGGCCAGACGCTGGCGCAGTCGGTGACCGCAACGGTGATCACGGTGCTCGTCGGTGTGCCGGGTGCTCACCTGCTCTACCGCTGCCGGTTCCCGGGGCGCGGACTGGCGCGGGTGCTCGTCACGGTGCCGTTCGTGCTGCCGACGGTCGTGGTGGGCGTGGCGTTCCGGAACCTGCTGGTCGAGGGAGGGTTGCTGGAGGGCCTCGGTGCCGACGGCACCTTCACCGCGGTGGTGGCGGCCCTGGTGTTCTTCAACTATGCGGTCGTGGTCCGCACGGTCGGGTCGATGTGGGCGCATCTCGACCCCCGCCCGGAGCAAGCAGCGCGCGCACTAGGGGCCACGCCGTGGAAGGCGTTCGTGTCGGTGACGCTGCCCGCGCTGTGGCCGGCCATCGCCTCCGCCGCGTCGCTGGTGTTCTTGTTCTGCGCGACCTCCTTCGGCACGGTGCTGGTGCTGGGTGGTCCCGGCTACGGCACCATCGAGACCGAGATCTGGGTGCAGACCACGCAGTTCCTCGACCTCCGCTCGGCGGCGGTGCTCTCGGTGGTGCAGCTGGCCATCGTGGTGGCCAGCCTCTACCTGGCGGCCCGGTCACGTCGGCGCCGCGAGGCGACGCTGCGGCTGCGGGTCGACAAGTCGGTGGAACGGCCGCTCCAGCTCTCCGACGCCCCCGTGATCGCTGTCACCGCGGCGGTGACGGCGGGACTGCTGCTGACGCCGCTGGTCTCGTTGATGGTGGGGTCGCTGCGCGTCGGTGACCACTGGGGCCTGGACCACTACCGCAACCTGTCCTCGACCGGGTCGGGAGGCTTGCTCGAGGTCTCGGTGTGGGAGGCGGCGACGAACTCCGTACGCATCGCGATCGACGCCACCTGGATTGCCCTGCTCGTGGGCGGCCTGGCTTGCCTGGTCCTGACCCGCCGCCCTCGTGCCGCGTCCGGCCGCCGGGCTTTGGCCGTGTTCGACGGTCTCTTCATGCTGCCGCTCGGCGTATCGGCGGTGACGGTCGGCTTCGGCCTCCTCGTCGCCTTGGACCTCGGACCCTTCGACCTGCGCGGCTCGGCCCTGCTGGTGCCGGTCGCCCAGGCGGTGGTGGCGGTGCCCCTGGTGGTCCGCACGCTGCTGCCGGTGCTGCGGGCGGTCGACTCGCGGCTTCGCGAGGCGGCAGCAGTGCTCGGCGCCGGGCCGGCCCGGGTCTTCTGGGCTGTGGACCTCCCGGTGCTGGGGCGCTCCCTGGGGCTGTCCGTGGGTTTCGCCTTGGCGGTGAGCCTTGGTGAGTTCGGCGCGACGAGCTTCCTGGCCCGACCGGAGCGCCCCACCCTTCCGGTGGCGATCGCCCGGCTGATCGGCCGGCCGGGGGCGGAGAACCTGGGGATGGCGCTGGCCGCGTCGACGGTCCTGGCCGTCGCGACCACGCTGGTCATCGCTGTGGCCGAGCGGGTCCGCATGAGCTCGCCGGGGAGCGACCTGTGACGAGCACGGCGCTGGAGGTCGAGCGGCTCACGGTGCGCTACGGCCGCGTGCGGGCCGTGGACGACCTGACGTTGTCCTTGGCGGCGGGTGAGGTCGTCGCGCTGCTGGGCCCGTCCGGCTGTGGCAAGTCCACGCTGCTGCGGGCGGTAGCCGGGCTCGAGACCCC
>DASQMN010000134.1:0-6951 GCA_035645475.1 Nocardioidaceae bacterium | reverse complement strand
GCGGCGTGGCCCCAGTCGCCGAGCTGGGCGTTCCAGCGCCGGCCGATGACCAGGTTGGCCCCCTCGCCCCGGCCTATCTCGTCGCGCAGGATCGCCTCGACGACCTTCGCGTAGGAGTCGTCGTCGGTCTCGAACCCGCCGGGGTTGGTGACGGCGACCGGCGACGCCGGGAGGCCGGCGAGCGCCTCGGCGAGCGGAACGTCGCGCTGGTGCTCGACGGTGAGCACGCTCAGCGGCGTGCCGTCGTCGTGTGCCTCGAACCCGCGTTCGCGTACCTGCGCGAACGGAAGCAGAGCGAGCCGGTCGATGCGGCGGCCGTCGGGTGTGGGGCCGGACTCCAGCGCGATGTCGGCGATGCGCTCGACGTCGGTACGCGTCCCGGCCAGCACGGTGAGGCAGTCGGCGTCGCGCAGGCGGAGCACTGCCCACGCCGGGTAGGCGGACACCTCGTCGAGCAGAGTCACCGGTCGAGCGTACGGGCTGGCCCGTCGATGCCGTCGTCGACCTGATGGCCGCCGACCTTGGTTGTGTCTACTGTCTCGGTCGTGCCGCAGCTGATCCACCTGAACGGTCCACCCGGCATCGGCAAGTCGACTATCGCCGAGCGATACGTCGCCGAGCACGCCGGCGTTCTCAACCTGGACATCGATCGCGTCCGCGGGCTGATCGGAGGATGGCAGGAGGACTTCGCTGGTGCCGGCGAGATGGTGCGGCCGATCGCGATCAGCATGGCGAGCACGCACCTGAGCCTGGGGCGTGACGTCGTCATGCCCCAGTACCTGGGCGCTGTTGCCGAGCTGGAACGCTTCGAGAACGCCGCACTGGCGACCGGCAGCCGGTTCCGCGAGATCGTGTTGATGGACAGCGTGGAGCAGTCGGTCGAGAGGTTCTACGCCAGAGGCGCCAACGATGACGACCCGTGGCACCCGCATGTCGTCAGGGTCGTGGAGGCAGCGGGTGGCGCCGCGTCGCTCACCGCGATGCACGAGCGCCTCTGCCGGCTGGTCTCGATGCGCCAGCATGCCGTGGTGATCCCCACGTCAGCGGGCGCGATCGCCGCGACGTACGAAGCCCTGCTCGACGCGCTCGACTCCTGATGGGCCCTCGCCTGACTGGGCCCACACCAGTGGTGCCAGCTCGGTCCTCTCCAGTCGGTGAAGGCCCGAGGTGGCACCAGTCGGTGTGGTGCTGGCCCGAGGAGGCACCACTCGGCGAGCGCCGAGGCTCAGACCGCGCAGGAGATGCAGGTCCGGGCGTTCGGCCGGGCCTCCAGGCGATCTGCCCCGATCGGCTGCCCACACCGCTCGCAGCTGCCGTACGTGCCGCCGTCGAGCCTGGCCAGCGCATGCACCAGCTCGGCCCGCCGGAGCCGGGAGTGCTCGAGCACCGCGGCGAGCTGCTGACGCTCGAAGGCGATCGTGCTGCCCTCGGGGTCGTGCTCGTCGTCGGCGTTGGACGACTCCGACGCTGCGACGGTGCGGGCATGCTCGCGTTCCAGATCTGCGATGGTCGCCTCGCTGGCGGCGAGGTCGGCCACGAGGCGGGCCCGGGTCGAGCTCACTCCCGGGCCTGCTCCACCCGGCGGAGCCACGCGTCGTCACTGCCGACGGTCAGCATGCGCTGGACAGCCCGGGTGAGCACCACATACAGCGTGCGCCATCCCGACTCCGACTCGGCGACGATGCGGCCGGGCTCCACCACCAGCACGCCGTCGAACTCCAGCCCCTTGGTGTCGATGCCGCCCAGCACCGAGACGCGCCCGCCGTACTCGGCGAGCGTCGAGGCCAGCTGCTCCTCGAGCGACTCGCGCATCGCGACCGGCACCACGACCGCGACGGTGCCCTCGACGGAGTTGGCCATCTCGGCCACGGCCTCGCGTACGGCCGCACCGACCGCACTCACCGGCACCAGTCGGTGCTCGGGCTCGCGTCCGGTGCGGCGTACCGCGTCCGGCAGGTCCGGGTTCGGCACCGCGATCTTCGCGACCGTGGCGGCGAAGTCGTACACCTCCGCGGAGTTGCGGTAGTTCGTCGACAGCCGGAACGAGTGCAAGGCGAGTCCCGACAGCGCCTCGTCGCGCGCGCGCCGGGCCTCGTCGGGGTGCGGCCATGACGACTGCGCCGGGTCGCCCACGACCGTCCAGCTCGCATGCCGGCCGCGGCGGCCAACCATGCGCCACTGCATCGGGGAGAGGTCCTGGGCCTCGTCGAGCAGTACGTGCGCGTACGAGTCGTCCTCGGTGCGGGTGGTGGGAGCGGACCGTCCACCGGTCTCGAAGCTCATCAGCTGCCGCGGTTCAGCGTCCAGCATGGCGTGCATGGCGTCGCTGATGCCGTCGACCCGGTCGCGACGCGTCTGCTCGTCCTCCTGCGGCTCGTCGCCGATCAGGTAGCGCAGCTCGTCGAGAAGGGGCACGTCCTGCACGCTCGGGTCGTCGGGCTGCCAGCTGCCCAGCAGCAGGTCGACCTCGCCCCGGCTCAGGTCTTGGGCGGCATAGCGTTGCAGCCGCGGAGCGTCGTGCAGCCATCGCCACACCTGCACAGCATCCAGCGGTGGCCACCACGCGTCGACGAAGTCGGTGAACGCGTCGGTCGACAACAGCTCGTCGTCGAAGGCGTTGCGCCCCAGGTCTCGGCCGCGCTCGCTGCGTACCTGCCGCCACAGCACGTCGAGCAGGTGGCCGCGCACCTTGGTCCAGACCCGGTTGTGCTGCTGCCCACCGCTCAGCCACTGTCTGCGCAGCGAGCGCAGGACACGAGCGTCGAGCTGCAGCACGTCGTCGCGCCAGAACAGACGGAACGAGTCCGGCGCCGCCGGTACGACGTCGGAGGCGGCCCTGCTCAGCACTCGCCGCATCCGGGCGGAGCCCTTGACGGCGGCGACATCGGAGGCGTCGTGCCGCTTGGCATGCACCCCGTCGACGACCTCACCGAGGCTGCGCAGGGTCACGTTGGTCTCGCCGAGGCTGGGCAGCACCCGGTCGATGTAGCCCATGAAGACGTCGGACGGCCCGATCACCAGCACACCGCCGGACTCGAAGCGCCGGCGGTCGGTGTAGAGCAGGTAAGCCGCGCGGTGCAGTGCCACCACGGTCTTGCCGGTTCCGGGGCCGCCGCCGATGGCGGTGACGCCGCGGCTGGGCGCCCGGATGGCCTCGTCCTGCTCCTTCTGGATGGTGGCCACGACCGAGTGCATGCGGGAGTCGCGGGCTCGGCTCAGCTGCGCCATCAGGGCGCCCTCGCCGACCACGACCATGTCGTCGGGGGCGGCGTCCGCGTCGAGCAGGTCGTCCTCGAGGCCGACGACCGTTGCGCCGCGCGATCGGAGCACGCGCCGGCGTACGACTCCGGCCGGTTCGGCCGCCGTCGCCTGATAGAAGACGGCCGCTGCCGGCGCCCGCCAGTCCACCAGCAGCACCTCGCGCTCCGCGTCGCGGAGCCCGATCCGCCCGACGTACCTGGCTTCCCCGTCGATGCGGTCGAGGCGGCCGAACACGAGGCCCTCATGGGCGGCGTCCAAGGCAGCGATGCGCTTGGCGGCCTGGAAGACCATGGCGTCGCGCTCGACCAGCCCGCCCTCGTGTCCCAGCCGACCGCGGCCGTGGCCTTCATCGGCCAACGCCTGCGCTGACTTCGTCGCCGCGTCGAGACGGGCGTAGACGGTGTCCACGAACGACTGCTCGGAGGCGATCTCGCGCGCCACCGCGTCCGCGGTGGGCGTACGTGAGGACGAGGTGGATGCTGATGTGCTCGTAGGGTCGGCCGGATGGACGGTCGAGGTCACCGGGCTCCTCGGCAGTTCAGGGGTGGTGCCGCATGGCACCGTCGGACGGCAGTCGTCCATCGTACGTCCGGCGACGTGCGCCAACGCATGTCCCCGGGGAAGCGACCGAGAAGTCAAGGTGGGCGACGCAAGCCGAGGTTCGGCGGAGGTCGCGTCTCAGCGCCGCCGGGCCAGGAAGGCCTGCATGGCGGCGCGCGCCTCCGGGGACGCGAACAGCCGCGCTGACTGCGCGGCCAGCTCGTCACCGGAGCGGTCGATGCGCTCCAGCAACGGTGCGGCCAGCAGCGCCTTGGTCTCCCGGAGGCCCTGCGGCGAGCCCTGCAGCAGGGAGCTCACCACCGCGTCGACCGAGGCGTCGAGGTCGGCGGGGGGCACGGCACGCGTGACCAGTCCGAGGCGCACCGCCTCGGTGGCGTCGAAGGGCTCACCGCTCAGGTACGCCAGCGCGGCTGCCCGGTCACCCATGCGCGGCAGAGTCGTGAGCGAGATGGTCGCCGGCGCGAGGCCGAGGCGCACCTCGGTGAAGGCGAACGTCACGATGTCAGCGGCCACCACCACGTCGGCCGCACCCACGATGCCGAGGCCACCGGCTCGCGCCGGCCCGTGCAGACGTACCACCACGGGCATCGGCAGCGCGACGATGCGCCGCTGGAGTGCGACGAGGCCGCGGGCACCCTCGACCATGCCCCCGTCGGCCGCCTCGGAGAGGTCGGCACCCGAGCAGAACACCGGTCCGGCGGCTGCGATCACCACCACCCGTACCGATGGGTCGGTCCCAGCGGCGTCGAGAGCAGCGAGCAGCTCGGCGACCAGCTGTCGGCTCAGCGCGTTGCGGTTGTGTGGCGAGTCGAGCGTGACCGTGGTGACGCCTGCCTCGTTGTGCGCGTGCACCAGCTCCTCGCCCATGTCCGTCCTCTCGATCGGCACTGCACTCCCATCCTGGCGCGAGAGCGGCGGTGCCGCGCCCGCCGGGGCGTCAGCGGGGGACGCCCTGCAGGAACGCCCGCACCACCGGCCCGGCGACGCCGTTGCCCGACTCACCGTCGACGACCACGCAGGCGAACGCCAGGTCGTCGCGGTACCCGATCATCCAGCCGTGGGTTCGCGACCCGTCGCCGTACTCGGCGGTGCCGGTCTTGGCGCCGACCGCTCCGAGCCCGCGCAGCGACGACGCCGTGCCCTGGCTCACCACGAGCCGCATCATCTCCTGCAGGTCGGCCGACACCCCCGGCGGCAAGGCGCCGAGCACCTCGCCGGGCTGGTCGAGGAGCAGAGACGGCGCGTACGCCGTGCCGGTGCGTGCCGTGGCCGCCACCGAGGCCATCGACAAGGCGCTCATCTCAACCCGACCCTGGCCGATCATGGCCGCTGCCTCGTCGGTCTCGCCGTTCGACACCGGCACAGAGCCCGAGAAGGACTCGATCGGCAGCCCGTAGTCGGCCTCGATGCCGAACTGCTCGGCCGCGACCTCGTGCAGGTCCTCGTCGTCGAGCAAGCCTCGTTGCGAGATGACCGTCGAGTTGCACGAGGCGGCGATGCCCTCGGCGTACGTGGACTGCGACGGCAGCACCTCGAACTCGTAGTTCTTGAAGCGCTTGCCGTCGACGGTCACGGTCGGGTCACAGTCGGCGGGGTCGTCGATGCTCAGGCCCGCCTGGAGCAGCGCAGCCGAGGTCAGGATCTTCATGGTCGAGCCGGGGGCGTAGCGCCCGACGAAGGCGAGGTTGTACGACGACACCTCCGGTCCGTTGGCAGCGGCGAGCACCCCGCCGGTGGAGGTGTCGAGCACGACGAGTGACGTCGCCGAGGGTGCCGCGGTGACCGCACGCTCGGCGGCGTCCTGCACGTCACGGTCGAGCGTCGTCTGTATCGGCTTCCCCGGCTGTGCCGGCGCGCGCCACAGCACCTTGGCGACAGCTCCGCTTCGCGCGTCGACCAGCTCGATGCGTCCACCCGGAGTGCCGGCGAGCTGCTGCTCGTACGCCGCCTGCAGCCCGCTGAGGCCGACGTCGTCGGTCGCGGTCGCCAGCGGCCCGGCAGCCTCCAATGTCTCCGCGGTCGCCGGCCCGACCGTGCCGAGGACACCCCGACCCCACCCGGAGGTCGGTGCCAACGGCAACGTGCCCGGGTCGACCAGCACCCCTTCCGTGGCCAGCAGGTCACCGCGCAGCGGCGCGTAGTCGGCCCGGCGAAGGGTGATCGCGGGAACGAACTCGTCGGCGCCGGCCTGCTCGGCGCGACTTCTCAGAGCGGCCGCGTCGATGCCGGTCAGTCGGCCGACCTGCCGGTACGTGGACGGTGTGGATCTGCCCGGCACCACCCCGACCGCGAACACCGGGCTCTCACGCACCAGCGGACGTCCCACGGTGTCCAGGATCGGGGCTCGCCGGGGTACCTCGCGCACTCGGGACAGCGAGCTACCAGCGTCGAGCGCGGGGTGCACCAGCGCGGGTGACCACGCCACCCGCCAGCCATCGGGGGTCTCGACGGTCTGCGCTTCCGTCTCATAGCTCCAGGCACCGATACCCGACATCTCGGCCTGCACGGCGACGGCTTGACTGCAGCCGCCGTCAGCGCACGTGGCCTCGCCCTGTGGTTGCAGCGAGACGTCACTCAGCGCGAGGCGCTCCGTCGTGTCGGTCAGGTAGCGCTCGGCGGCGCGTGGGTCGTCCGTCGCGGCGGCGGCCTCGTTGGCGCTGTCGGCGCTCCAGCCTGCGGCGAAGGCGGCGATCGGCAGGGCCCGCTCGTCGGTGGCCTGCTCGCCGTCGCCGCCACCGCTCTCGCTGGTGCAGGCCGCCAGCAACAGGGCCACGGCGACCGCTGCACCTCGCCGCCACTGCAGCATCGGACTCCTTCGGCCGTCGGGACGCTCATGCCCATCACACCAGGCGGCGGATCGACGGCGGTGGATGCTCGTTCGGCTTGGAGCGGCGAGGCCTCATGTGCGCATGGGACCAGGTGCCCCGGACAGTCCGAGCCGGTCACGTCGTCACTGTCCACAGCCGCGGCCGACGTTCTACAGTGCCGGCATGTACCGCAACATTCGTCCCCTGCACAACTTCGAGCCGCCGGCGAGCGTGGACGAGGTGCGTACCGCCGCCCTGCAGTACGTTCGCAAGATCAGCGGCACCACGTCGCCGTCCCAGCGCAACGCCGAGGCGTTCGACC
>DASQMN010000133.1:0-5607 GCA_035645475.1 Nocardioidaceae bacterium | reverse complement strand
TGAAGGGGCTCGGCAAGCTGAGCGCCTTGACGCGCTAGTCGTGGGCGTGCTGATCGACCCTGAGCCGATGCTCCCTACGCGCTGGTATCGCGTGCTCTGCCACAACGTCACGCTGATCGACAGTCCGAGGGCATGTGGCCGACGGGCACGCAGTTCGAATGGACGATAACGACGCTGCTCGGACTGCCGCGTCAGGTGGTCGTGCAGCAGTGCCGACGCGCCGACGTCGGCCTCGTGCTGCGCGACGACGGGGCGATGTGGCCGCCGCTGCCTCATTCCTCCCGTGGCTGAGCGGCCGGCGCAGCGGCTAAGGCTGGCTCTGGGCAGTCCTGTGAGGATTGAGCCGTCGCTGCTAGTGACGGTGGAGACACAAGCGGCGTCTCCGCTGGTTCTCGCATGCGTGGTGGCGCAGCTGACCACGCCTTCAGGTGTTGCAGTACATCCGCGTAGAAGGCGTCAACTGCCTCGATCAAGGAGTCGATGTGGGCCCACGGCCGCGACCGCGCTTGGTGCCCATCTTCGTGACGGTAGCGACCCGAAAGGACCTCAGCCCCCTACTGGGGTCGGCGCTCAATCCAAACTACTGCAACGGCCTGTGCAAGCCCGCGCTCGTCGTGGCTGAGATAGAGCCGAGTCGGGACAACGGCTCCCACGCGCTTCGGCACTTCTAGGCGAGCAGGCTGCTCGACGCCGGCGAATCGGTCAAGGCCGTGTCGGAGTACCCGGGTCATGCGGACGCTGGTTTCACGCTGCGGACGTACACACACCTCATGTCGAGCAGCGAGGACCGCACCCGGCAAGCTGTAGACGCGGCGCTGAGCGGCTCTCGTGCCCCGGGTGCGCCCCGAGGACTACTCGGAAGTACGTCCTAGCAGGTCAGACGCCGGTAGTGTCTTTACTACAACATCAAAGGGCGGGGCTCTCCCACCTGCGACGATGCGCACGACGTGCGCTTGACCCGCGATAACGCCGCTCAGTCATTGTTGACGCCCCTCGTCGTTTGCCGTGCTCGTGTGTGCTGAATGTGTGTCCAGTAGGTCGTCAGTGGCAAGTGCCCGGTGCCAGGCGCATGCCAGCGTGGAAGCAGGCCCTGCCGAATGTGGGGGCACCTGGCAAGGGCCGAGTTTCCCACCCTGGCTAGAGGTAGAAACCATGCCAACGAATTGTCTGTCGCTGTCCTTGCTCGGTAGCGGCTTGCCTTCAGCCCCAGTAGGCGCTCTTGGTTTCGACGTAGAGGGCGCCGTCGAAGCGCATGTAGGTCACGGTCACCTGGCCGTAGTCGCTGCCGCACACGTTGTACGTGCGTGACTGCCTGCCGTACCCCTGGGCGGCCAGTTCTCCCCTGGTATCGAAGATGCGGTGCGTACGGGCAATGCTGTCGAACTTGCTGATCTTGCGGTACTCGACTTGGGTGACGCAGCCGCGGGTTTCGGCCGAGGCGGCTGGAGCTGTGGCGACAATGCCCGTTGCCATGATGGCGGCGCTGGCGAGGCCGGTTAAGAACGTTCGCATGGGGTTTCCCTCATTCGGTTGGGGTGGACTATTGACGGTAAGCAAACGCGATGCCAGTTCGGAGCATCTGGGAGAAGGATTGCCCGAACGGACTATGCGTTGTCGGAAGTGCATTGCTGTCAAAGCGGACCATGCGTCTCATTTTGTCCTTTGCGGTCCTGTTGTCCGAAGCCGATACCGCGACAGCGGCGCACCGGGTCCGCTTGTGTCTGTGCCTCGCCGATACCGTCACCGCCATGCCAATCGGCCCGGTCCGTCGCCCGCCGGAGCAGTCCAACGAGCGCCCCAACGCTTGAGCGATGGCTGCCGCTCGGCCGAAGATGGGGCGGCCGCGGCGTGCTGATCGACCCTGAGCCGCTACTCCCCACGCTGGCATAGGGTCTGTGCCGCGACTATTCGACCTGGCCCGAGGGTAGTTTCAGCATCAACACCGGCGGACGTGAAGCTGCTCTTGACACCGGCAGCCGGCGGGAGAACGGTGAGCTGATCCTCGGAACGAGAGAAGGAGCCCCGATGACAGGATTCGTGCAGGCAGTCGAGTGGAGGACGTCCCGCTTCGATGAGGTGCAGAAATTCATTGATGACTGGCGGGAGCAGCACCCGGAGATGGGCCCCTCCCGCATCCTGGTTGGGGCTGACCGTGACAATCCCGGCACCTACATAACCGTGGTGGAGTTCGACTCCTATGAGGCTGCGATGGAGAACTCCGCGCATCCGACAACCACAGAGTTCTCGGAGCGGATGCAAGAGATGTGCGACGGTCCGCCGATCTTCCGCAACCTCGACGTGGTGAGGGAAGACCACCGCAGCTAGGCCGTGCGCGCGAGCGCCGTCGCCGACTGGACATCCGAATATTCCGGCGTGCCTTCCGCGCATGAATTACCTGCCAGACCTCATGCCACTGCTTCCGACGCGCGGCTACCAGGGCCGTGCCACGACGCCACGCTGATCGACCTCGTAGCCGAGGGCATGAGGCCGACGGGCACACAGCAGGAGCAACGAGCCGGCTCCTTGTCCACGCGAGGACTGGTGCTAGGCCCTAGCGAGCGGTGCGGCATCACCAAACCATCGGCGCTCGAGCGAACATCGAATAGCTACTGCGATCACCATCTGCAGCGGCATGGAAACCACGAGCGCGACAGCCGCTCCAACGACATCTAAAAGCCGCTCACCTGGATAGTGGGCCGGCATCAGCCGGTCTGCTCCAGGAGGTCCCCTGTCGGACTCTCCGATGGCTGATCCGCCAAGGGCTGGCTCTGCCACATCAGCGCGAAGGCGTACCCAGCGAGAGCGGCCAGGCCGGCGAACACCCCACCCATGAGCAAGGGCAGTCCGTCCGCGCCGAGCTCGCCGCCGGCAAGGGACTGGAACAGAATCCCGAACCCGATCCCACCCAGGAAGGCGGGGAACCATGCGACGCAGAAGGCGGTGACCGCCGCCGCTACCGCCAGCAGGCGCCGGAGCGGACGTGCAGGAGGGTCGTCGCTGACACCGACCGCCGCGGTGGCTGCGGCCGTCACGAGCACAACACCCAACGCGACAATCCCAGGCCCGTCGCTCCGGGTGGAAACCGGCGCTAGCACCACCCAGCCGCCGACCACAGCGATCACCGCTGCGGCGGCCAGCACTGCCACCGACCAGCGGACCGCCATCACCGCGACCAGCCCGAGCATCGCCGCAATCAGAGCGCCCTGTACGACCGAGATGGCGACCAGGCCGGGCAGCACCTCGACGATCCAGCCAGCAGGCTCAAGACCGTCCAAGACCAGCACCGCGCCGGCTGCCATCAGCGCGAACGCAAGCAGCAGCAACCGCCCGGCCGATGAATCATGCCGATGTTGAGGGCTCGGCATGAACCGCGAACTCGCCACCCACGCGAACCCAACGCAGACCACCACCAGCACAACGCCACCAGTCACCGCAGCCGTCAAGGAGGAGCCCACCACCCGCGCCAGGACGGCGTTGACCACGATGAGCACGCAGGGCAACCCGACCAGAACTCCGATCAAGTCCCCCAGCCCACGCACACTGCGACACAGCAGCACCGCGACCGCACACCCCAAGACCAACAGTGCACCGACCTGGACGTCGAACAACGCGGTGGCGAGCTGACCCTGACCGGGATCGATCGACTCGTTATGCCGCGGATCGCCCCACATCTGCTCCCACTCAGCGGCCAGCACACCGGCAGTAGCCCAAGCGCTGAACGCCCAGACAGCGGCGCCGGTCAGCAACAGAGACGCGGCAACCACACGCCGCAGCACCTCGGACGCAGCCACCAGTCCCCCAATTGCTCTCGTTCGCTGCAAACCTAGCCGCAGGACGCTTGCATCGACAGCCATCCCTTGCTGGGTAGCCGGCTACCCAGCACACCCACTCGCCACACCGGCCACACTGGCCACCTGGTCATCGCTCTTGCCCGTCATGGGTGTCGTGCAGCGGCGCCGACGATCCGATGTCGACCTCGTGCAACGAGACGACGGGGCGGTGTGGCCGCCGCTTGCCGCCACGTTGCCCGGATGCGACGGACGCGGCGCGCCCTCTGCCCTCCGCCAGCCCGGACAACGTCTCGGGACAGTGGTTCCCACACCCCCCATTCCGCCCAGCGTCGGCTGACGGCGCTCGCGCGCTGATAGACACAGCACGCTGAATACCGACGCACGGCAGGCAGGTGCTGGGCCGCAACTCCAGCCTCATCGACTGGAAGCCCATGCATGTGCCGATGGGGAACACCGCAGGAAAGGTGAACCACGACCCTGGTCATCGAACCGCCCGCTCGGTGGTGCCCGACCGCCTCAGGTTGTGGTGCAGCGGTGCATCGGGCCGAAGAGGACTCTGGTGCTGCGCGACCATCGCTGTGACCCGCTAGGGAGCACGAAATACGCCACCGAGCCGACTAACGTCGGCGCATGCCTCTAGGAGCTGGCAGGTACAGGCGCTGGTTGCCACGACTCGGGTACAGCCGTGTCGAGGTCGGCCCGAACTACACCCTGGTGACGGCACCTGGGTCCACCGCTCGCGTGGAGCAGGTCACCGAGGACGCGTGGCTGATCCAACCTGCGGAACGACAGAAGCCAGTGACTGTGCAGCAGGTGGACTCCCGGACCTGGGTGCTGCAGCGCCGCGGGAGTCGCCGTCGGAGCGTCATGAGGCTCGGGCGTCGCTCGCTTCGCACCCACTTGATGGTGGACCTACGGGCCGCCCGCTCGGACATGCGGCGCCATCAGAAGAGCGTCGGCGACTACCTGGCCGCCGAACACATCGCCTGGATACTGCGAGAGCTCGATATCAACTGTGTGCTGGACATCGGCGGCAACGTCGGTGAGTACGGGAGGCGGCTACGGTCTCGAGGGTTCACGGGACGCATCGTGTCGTTCGAACCGATGTCCCACACCGCGAACCGTCTGCGCGATGCCGCCAAGGACGATCCCGACTGGCACGTCGTCGAGTGCGCTCTTGGGGAAGTAGAGGAGAAGGCGGAGATGACAGTCGTCGGAGGCCGCGGAGCCACCAGCTCGCTGCTCGACGTCAGCGACTTCGGCAGGTCGTGGTCGCCCAGGCTGGAAGGTAGATCGAAACAGATGGTCGACGTTCGGCGTCTCGACTCAGTCTTCGACGAGGTGATCTCCGGCTTGGACTCACCTCGCATCTTCATGAAGATCGACACGCAGGGCTACGACCTCCCAGTCTTCCGGGGCGCAGGTGAGCGCATCGCTGACATCCTTGGCCTGCAGTCGGAGGTAGCCAGCGTTCCTATCTACGACGGGATGGCCAGGCTCCCGGAGCAGGTCGCCGCCTACGAGGAGGCCGGATTCGAGACGACCGGCATGTTCCCCGTGAGTCGTGACGAGAAGAGTTTGCGCGTGATCGAGTTCGACGTGGTGATGATCCGCACCAGAGCACTCACCTAGTCCACGAGGTTGCGGCACCGACGAATGCAACGCTCGGAAGGACGCCAGTGCCGCCGGCTTTCACCCGGTTGGATACTTACCAACTAACCCCCTGGTGTCGGCCCTGTGCGGCGTCGACACCTTCGATATCTGTCGAGCAAGAGGACATTGACAGAGGACGGCCGCGGCCGCAAGAAACGAGGCC
>DASQMN010000132.1:0-2856 GCA_035645475.1 Nocardioidaceae bacterium | reverse complement strand
GGGGTGGAGGCGCCCGACACCGGCGAGGTACAGCCGGGGCACGGGCTCAAGCTGGGCTACTACGCGCAGGAGCACGAGACCCTCGACACCGGCCGTACGGTGCTGGAGAACATGCGCTCCGCCGCACCCGGTCTCACCGACACCGAGACCCGCAGCGTCCTGGGCTCGTTCCTGTTCTCCGGTGACGACGCGACCAAGCCGGCGGCTGTGCTCTCCGGCGGAGAGAAGACCCGCCTCGCGCTCGCCACGTTGGTGGTGTCGAGCGCCAACGTGCTGCTGCTCGACGAACCCACGAACAATCTCGATCCCGCCTCACGTGAGGAGGTGCTCGGTGCGATCCGCGGCTATCAGGGCGCCATCGTGCTGGTCACGCACGACGAGGGTGCGGTACATGCGCTGCAGCCGGACCGGGTGCTGGTGCTGCCCGATGCCACCGAGGACCTGTGGAGCCCTGACTACGCCGACCTGGTCGCGCTGGCCTGAGAGCTCACGCCCGTCTGCGTGGGGTGGAAGGGCGGGCGCACGTGGCTGCGCACGGCCGGGCTGAGGAGCAGGATCATCTGCACGAGGCCGAACGAGACCAGCCCGCCGATGTACCACGTCGCATCGGTCATGAACCAGACGAGCAGAAGTATCGGCACCGCCGTAAGGAAGAGGAGCAACCCGCGGGCGATGGCGCCTCGGCGCCAGATGCGCCAGACCAGGATCAGGTTGATGGCCGTCCACCAGGTCACCCGGGTGAGGGCACTGGCATCGTTCCACTCGGCACCGGCCGTGCCGATGTAACCGAGTCGACCCAGCTCGAGGGCGGCGACCAGCCACAGAAGTTGGCCGGGGCTATTCCGCCACAGCGTCTGCATAGTCGACTCCTCGCCGGTGCGGGGCGAGACCCCCTGGTGCAGGGTAAGCCCTCGACGCGCACTGCATCGCCCAGCGTCGTCACGGGTGGCCGAGGTGGCGAAGCACGCCACCAGCGAACGCGACCGCGCCGGGTGCGGGTTGGCGAAGTGCCTCCAAGCCGGCCGCTGACTCCTAGGCTGCCGAGCATGACGATGCCGGACGCCGACGTACTCGCAGCGGCTGGACTCGAGGTCGAACAGCTCGCGGGAATCCTCACGGTGACCCTCAACCGGCCGTCCACCCGCAACGCGCAGACACCGTTGATGTGGCGGACGCTGGCACAGGTGGGCAACGCCGTACCTCCCGACGTACGCGTGGTCGTCCTCCGCGGTGCCGGCCAGTCGTTCTCGGCGGGGCTCGACCGCACGATGCTGACACCGGCGGGAATCGCGGGTGAGCGCAACTTCTCCGCTCTGGCCGCCCTGCCCGACGGTGAGGCCCAGGAGGTGATCGCTGAGTACCAACGCGGGTTCAGCGTGTGGCGCAGCCCTCGGTTCGTCTCGATCGCCGCGGTGCATGGCCATGCCGTGGGCGCGGGGTTCCAGCTGGCGCTGGCCTGCGATCTACGGGTGCTGGCCGACGACGCCCAGCTGTGCATGAAGGAGTCCGCTCTCGGCGTCGTGCCGGACCTGGGCGGCACCAAGCCGCTGGTCGAGGCGGTGGGCTACTCCCGCGCCCTGGAGATCTGCCTGACCGCTCGCTGGGTCGGGGCGCAGGAGGCCGCATCCCTGGGGCTCGCCACGGCGGTGGTCCCGGCCGACCAGCTGGAGGAGGCCGTCGACGACCTGGCGGCGGCGGTGTCGGCGACGCTGCCCGGGGTGGCGTCCTCGATCAAGCAGCTGCTCGCTGGTGCCGACCTGCGCTCGTGCGAGGAGCAGCGCGCGGCTGAGCGCGCCGCCCAGGTGGGCCGCTTGCGAGCGCTGGTGGACGTCATGCAGAGCGAGTGACCCACGCCCACCCGAAGGTGGTGCAGGAACAACACTCACGCCCCAGGCGTTGCAGGGCGCGATGAGTTCCAACGCCCTTCGCGGCAGAATGCTGAAGTCGTACGCGACCGACCCCTCGGTCGCCTCCTCGAAGCTGGCCAAGGGCACCGCCCGCCGCGTTGCCGCCTTCGCGCGCCCCTACACCCGGCAGATCATCGGGTTCCTGGTGCTCGTCGTGCTCGACGCGATGCTGGTGGTGGCCACCCCGCTGCTGTTCAAGACGATCATCGACGAGGGTGTGGCGACCGGCAACAGCCGCCTGGTCGTCATCCTGGCACTGATCGTTGCCGGGCTCGCCTTCGTCGAAGCTGCGTTCACGCTGGCTCAGCGCTGGTACTCCTCCCGCATCGGTGAGGGACTCATCTACGACCTGCGCGTGCGCGTGTTCTCCCACGTGCAGCGACTTCCGCTGGCCTTCTTCACCCGTACGCAGACCGGCTCCCTGGTCTCCCGGCTCAACAACGACGTCATCGGTGCTCAGCGCGCCTTCACGTCGGTGCTGTCCGGAGTGCTGTCCAACCTGATCAGCCTCGTCGTGGTCGTCGGTGCGATGCTGTACCTCTCGTGGCCGATCACACTGCTCGCCCTGCTGCTCGTTCCCGCGTTCCTGCTGCCGGCTCGCTGGGCCGGCCGCAAGCTGGCCGGGCTGACCCGCGAGCAGATGCAGGTCAACGCCGAGCTGGGAACGTCGATGACGGAGCGCTTCGGAGTCGGCGGAGCCATGTTGGTCAAGCTCTTCGGGCGCGCCGACGTCGAGGACACGGAGTTCGCCGAGCGCGCCGCGTCGGTGCGTGACCTCGGCATCCGCATCGCGATGAACAGCCGGATCTTCTTCTCCGCCCTCACACTGGTGGCCGCACTCGCGACAGCCCTGGTGTACGGCGTCGGTGGTGTGCTGGCCGCCCGCGGCTCACTGGAGGTCGGCACGCTGGTCGCGTTGGCGGCCCTGATGGGCCGCCTGTACGCCCCG
>DASQMN010000131.1:0-6357 GCA_035645475.1 Nocardioidaceae bacterium | reverse complement strand
CCCAGCCGTTGCGGCCGCACGTGACGGTGCAGAACAAGGTCGCTCCGGACGCCGCGCGGGCGCTGCACACCGAGCTGGGTGCGGACTTCATCCCCTACGCCGTCCAGGCAGTGGGCTTGGCCTTGTGGCGCTATCGCGGGGGGCCCTGGGAGCCGGTCAGCCGGCACCGGTTCGCCTGAGCCACGGACGCGGTGCGGGGCATGACCTCCCTGAGATCGAGGGTGCCGCAACGTAGACCAATCGCGATGTCCGCGGAATGGCACAGTTGCCGCATGTGGATCGGCTGGCTCGAGCTCGACCTGCTGCTGGGCGACGTGCACTCGCTGAAGGCCAAACGCTCGGTCGTACGCCCCGTCGTCGCCGAGCTGCGGCGCCGCTTCGAGGTGGCCGCCGCGGAGGTGGGCGCCCTGGACCTGCATCGGCGTGCCACCATCGGCGTCGCCGTGGTGGCATCCGACGCCACGCATGTGGGCGCAGTGCTCGACCGGGTGGAGTCGAGCGTTGCAGCCCGGCCGGAGCTCGACCTGCTCTCCGCCCACCGCCAGCTGCGCCGGAGCGACGACTGAGCCGGCTCAGCGTCGGTGCAGCAGCAGGATCGCTCGGTCGTCGTGACTGGACTCCAGCCGGTCGAGCAGCCGTAGCGCCGAGTCGTCCCATCCGCTGGACATCAGCCGCTCCGCCTCACCCAGAAGCTTGTCGATGCCGAGCCGGAAGTCCCGATCGGGGGTCTCCACCAGGCCGTCGGTGTACAGCAGCATCGAGTCACCACTGCGCAGCACACCCGAGGCGGGCAGGAACTCACCGTCCGGCAGCAGTCCCAGGGCTGGCCCGCCGGACTCCAGCAGCTCCCATCGGCCCGAGCCCGCGTGGTACTGCAACCCGGGCGGGTGCCCTGCGGTGCGCAGCGTGAAGCGACCGTTCGCGAGATCGAGGGTCAGGTGCGCGGCGGTCGCGAACCCCTCGTCCCAGCTCTGGCGCAGCAGGTAGTTGTTGGCCGCGGACATGAACTCATGTGGCGGCAACGCACCGAGGAGCCCGCCGAAGGCGCCGGACAGCTGCAGCGCTCGGGTGCCGGCGGCCAGGCCCTTGCCCGAGACGTCGACCACGACGACCTCGAGCTGGGAGTCACCGGTCGTCGCGGCGACGATGAAGTCACCGGCGAACTGGTCGCCGCCCGCTGAGCGCAGCAGCGCTTGCGCGTACCACTGGTCGGGAAGCCTCGGCAGCTCACTCTGGGTCATCAACCGGTCCCGCAGGTCGATCAGCATCTCTTCTCCGACACCCCTGCGTGCGCCGAGAAGGGACCGGTGAGCCGACAGCACCAGCAGCACGCCCGATATCGCCATCACCACCAGCGCGGTCACCCGCAGCCGGTCGGCGCCCGCGAGGGCGACGTTGGTGGCCGAACAGGCGAGCACGGCAACGACGAGCACGCTGAAGCGGCGCTGCTCGAGGACCAGATAACCCACCACCATCGGCAGGAAGAAGGCGCTGACCGGCATCGCCTCCTCGCTCAGCACGCCGAACAGGAGCACCGCGAAGGTGATCGCCAGCAGCACGACCAGCCAGACGTTGGCGTCCCACCCGGAGCCTGGGTGGGTACGCAGCGGCAGCGTCCGGCTACGAGCACGGATGGCCGCTGTGGACACAGCTGAGCCGGCCGCGATACGGGTCACGGACCTGACCTTAGGCGCCAACGGGCGTCGTCGGCTCAGGCTCGGCACATGTTGCCGGCAGCCGAGCGCTCAAGAGCTCGATGGGAGGGGTGGCAGCATGCCGTCGGTCTCATAGGCGGCCAGCATCGCCAGGCGGCGGGCATGGCGCTCGTCACCCGAGAACGGCGTGGCAAGGAAGACGTCGACGAATCGCTTCGCGTCCTCCTCGGGATGCATGCGAGCCCCGATGGAGATCACGTTCGCGTCGTTGTGCTGGCGTGCCAGCTGGGCGGTCTCCTCGCTCCAGGCCAGCGCGGCCCGGACGCCGGTGACGTCGTTGGCCGCGATCTGCTCACCGTTGCCCGAGCCGCCGAGCACGACGCCCAGGCTGTCCGGTTCGGCCACGACTGCCTCCGCACAGCGCAGGCAGTACGTGGGGTAGTCATCCTCGGGGTCGAACTCCGCCGGCCCGTGGTCGACCACGTCATGCCCGATATCGCGGAGATGCCGCGCGAGGCTCAGCTTGAGGTCGAAGGCGGCGTGGTCGCTGGCGATGTGGACGCGCATGACGACCAGTCAACCAGCGCCACCATCTGTCAGTCGAAGACGGGCGAGCGGTCGCGACTCCGCTTGAGCTCGAAGAAGCCGTCGGTGCCCGCGACGAGCAGGACGCCGTCCCACAGCCGGCCGGCTGCCTCGCCCTTGGGCGCAGGACTGACCACAGGCCCGAAGAAGGACACGCCGTCCACGGAGATCACCGGCGTACCGACTTCCAGACCGACGCGATCCATGCCGTCGTTGTGGGAGGCCTCGAGCGCCTCGTCGTACTCGGTGGAGTCCATGGCGTCAGCGAGCTCGACGGCCAACCCGGCTTCGGTCAGCGCCTCCTCGATCAGCGCACGGTCGACCTGCCGCTGCTGCAGGTGAATGCGCTCGCCCAGCGCGGTGTAGAGCCCGGCCAGCACCTCGTCGCCGTCCTTCTGCGCGGCCGCGATGCACACGCGCACGGGACCCAGGGCCCGCTGCTGGAACTCGGCGTACGCCTCGGACCGGTTCTCCTTGTCGCGGTTGAGAACCGCGAGGCTCATCACGTGGAAGCGGGTGGTGACAGGCCGTACCTGCTCGACCTGGAGCATCCAGCGCGACGTCATCCACGCCCACGGGCACACCGGGTCGAACCACAGGTCGGCAGTTGCTGGCTGGGAGCTGTTGGGCTGATTCACGGAACTCCAAGTGCTCTCGCGGGACGTGAGGCGTGTTCGGTGCAGCGACTCGCCCACGCGGGTTGTTCCCGGTCGCGTGTCAGACTGCCCGCCATGCCTGGCACTAACCTCACTCGCTCCGAAGCCGCCGAGCGCGCGCGCATCCTGTCCGTCGACTCCTACGAAGTCGAGCTCGACCTGACGGCGTCCGAGACCACGTTCCCGTCCACCACCACGATCCGTTTCTCGTGCGACGAGCCGGGTGCCTCGACGTTCGCCGACCTGGTCGGCGCCGTGGTGCACGAGATCAGCCTCAACGGTCGACCGGTCGACGTGTCGGCGTACGCGGACAGCCGCATCGAGCTGAGCGGCCTGGCTGCGGACAACGTGCTGCGAGTGGTGGCCGACTGCGCCTACTCGCGATCGGGTGAGGGCCTGCACCGCTTCGTCGACCCCGCCGACGACCGCGTGTACCTCTACACCCAGTTCGAGGTACCGGACGCCCGCAGAGTCTTCACCACGTTCGAACAGCCGGACCTCAAGGCGAGCTTCAGCTTCTCGGTCACCGCCCCCGAGGACTGGCAGATGGTGTCCAACGCCGCGACACCAACGCCGACGCCGGTGCGTGACGGCGTTGCGCGCTGGGACTTCGCCGCGACGCCTCGGATATCGACCTACATCACCGCGTTGATAGCCGGTGAGTACCACGTCGAGCGGGACACCTATCGCGGCGACTTCGGTGAGATCCCGCTCGGCCTGTTCTGTCGGCAGTCCCTGGCGGAGCACCTCGACTCCGACGCCATCCTGGAGGTCACCCGGCAGGGTTTCGCCCTGTTCGAAGGCGCCTTCGCGATGGGATACCCGTTCGGCAAGTACGACCAGCTGTTCGTGCCGGAGTACAACATGGGCGCGATGGAGAACGCCGGCGCGGTGACCTTCCGCGACGAGTACCTGTTCCGCTCGCGGCAGACGGTCTCGGCGTACGAGTCACGGGCGAACACGATCCTGCACGAGATGGCCCACATGTGGTTCGGCGACCTCGTGACCATGCGTTGGTGGGACGACCTGTGGCTCAACGAGTCCTTCGCCGAGTGGGCGTCCCACCACGCGGCGGCCACCGCCACGCAGTACTCGCAGGCGTGGACCGGTTTCACCAACCAGCGCAAGAACTGGGCCTACCGCCAGGACCAGCTGCCGTCCACGCACCCCATCGCAGCGGACAACTTCGACCTGCAGGCGGTCGAGGTCAACTTCGACGGCATCACCTACGCCAAGGGCGCCTCCGCCCTGCGTCAGCTTGTCGCGTGGGTCGGTGAGCCGGAGTTCTTCGCTGGGCTGCGTAGCTACTTCGCCGAGCACGCGTACGGCAACGCCGTGCTGCAGGACCTGCTGCGACACCTGGAGGCCGCGTCCGGGCGAGAGCTGGGGTCCTGGACGAAGGAGTGGCTGCAGACCTCTGGAGTGAACACCCTGACGCCGGTGTTCGAGGTGGATGCCGACGGCGTCTTCACCTCGTTCACGGTGCAGCAGACCGCGCACCCCGACTTCCCGACGCTGCGTCGTCACCGCATCGCCATCGGCCTGTACGACCGGACCGACGACGGACTGGTGCGCAGCTCCCGGGTCGAGGTCGACGTGGCCGGGGACGAGACGCCGATCGACGCACTCGTCGGGCTGCGACGCCCTGACCTGGTGCTGCTGAACGACGACGACCTGACGTACGCCAAGATCCGGCTGGACGAGCAGTCCCTGGCGACGGCGACCACCAGCATCGACGCCTTCACCGAGTCGCTGCCCCGAGCGTTGTGCTGGGGTTCGGCGTGGGACATGACGCGCGACGCCGAGATGCGCGCGACCGACTTCGTGACCTTGGTGCTGCAGGGGGTCGGCAAGGAGAGCGACCTCACCGCGGTCGGGTCGCTGCTTCGTCAGGGTCAGCTCGCGCTGACGGCCTACTCGGCTCCGGCCCACCGTGACGACCTGCGCGCACGCTGGGAGCAGGGACTGCGGGCGCTCATCGATCAGGCCGGATCAGGCAGCGACCACCAGCTCGCATTCGTGCGGGCGTACGCGACCGCGGCGCGCAGCGACGACGGCCTGGACTTCCTGCAGGGGTTGCTGGACGGCACGACCACTTTGCCCGGACTTACCATCGACACCGGACTGCGCTGGGTGCTGGTGCAGGCGCTGGCTCGACGCGGCCGCATCGGTGAGGCCGAGATCGACGCTGAGCTCGAGCGTGACAACACGATCGAGGGCCGCGAGCAGGCCGCCGCAGCGCGCGCCGGCCAGGGGACGCCCGAGGCCAAGGAACAGGCCTGGCACCTGGCGGTGGAGCGCGACGACGTACCGAATGAGACACAACGCTCGATCGCCGCCGCGTTCCAGGTGGCCGACCAGGCCGATTTGCTCAGGCCGTACGTCTCGCGCTATCTCGCGGCGGCGGGCACCGTGTGGGAGACGCTCGGCACTCAGCGGGCGACCAACGTCTTGGTGGCGATGTTTCCGCGGGCCCTGGTCGACTCGGAGACGCTGGCCGACGTGGACGCCTGGCTGGCTTCGACCGACGCCAACCCGGCCGCCAAGCGGCTGGTGGGCGAAGGGCGCGCCGACCTGCAGAGGGGACTGGTCGCGCAGGCGTTCGACGCTCAGGGGTGAGGGCCGGGTCGCCGTGGCGCGAGCCCGGCCGTGACCCCGCTCCCCCCGGCCGTGAGCGTGGTAGGACGCGCGTCAGCGGGCCGATCGAGCAGGAGCGTCAGGGTGAGTCGGTGTGCAGCATGGCCGGCGGTCGAGCGTGCTCGGCGAGCTGCAGGAGTCCCCGCACGATCGCATTCGCCACGTCTCCCGAAGCAAGGGTGGTCTGCATCGCCAGCGCGGCGAGGCCGGCCGAGGAGTCGTCGAGGTCCCGGTGGGCCTCGTCCCCAGTGACGATCTCCAGCGCTCGTACGGTCGGGTCCACGAGCACGAGCACCGTACGATCCGGGTCGGGCAGCTGTGCATGCAGTCGGCGGGCATGATCCCGCGGGTCGTGCTCGGTCGCGCCGACCCAGACCGAGAACGCATAGCCGCAGGTGCGTTCGGCACCGGCTATCGCGCTCTCGATGGCGCGCCGCTGGTCGACGGTGAAGGGCGAGGGGTCACCAACGGGCACTGGCGCCACCTCCCGGGGACGATGCAGCGGCGAGCACGTCGTGCTCGGCGGGTACGCCGGGGCCCGGTGTCGCCGTGTCGTTCCAGCGGGCGCTGCTGCCGGTGAGGCCGCGGTCGTGGTCACCGGCGGTGTGGCCACCCGCCGTGCCGGTGCCGTCGTCCGGCAGGGACCTGGTGCTGCTCTGGGTCAGCGCCTTCGACTCTGCGCCTCCCATTGTCGGTGCTGCCGGCAGCGCCCGGTCGCCGGGCGGGCCGTTGAACCACTCCGGCGTCGCCCACCGGTCGCTGCTCGGCGTGCTGCCGCGAGCGATGCTCGGCGCGACCGTAAGGAGGACGATGCCGAGGAACAG
>DASQMN010000130.1:0-14041 GCA_035645475.1 Nocardioidaceae bacterium | reverse complement strand
CTCGTCGGCTTCCAGGACACTGTGGTACCCGAGGTGGAGCGGGCGCTG
The DNA here is from genome assembly GCA_035645475.1 of Nocardioidaceae bacterium. Lineage (GTDB taxonomy): Bacteria > Actinomycetota > Actinomycetes > Propionibacteriales > Nocardioidaceae > DASQMN01. The sequence continues at coordinate 13,993 of DASQMN010000130.1, read as the reverse complement.
CTCGCCGGACACGACCTCGTGCTGCTGGGCGAGCGGGGGCAGGGCAAGACGCGGCTGATGCGGTCGGTGGCCGCCCTGCTGGACGAGTGGACGCCGGTCGTGGCGGGCTGTGAGATCAACGACCACCCGTACGCGCCGGTGTGCCGCCGCTGCCAGGGCCTGCTGGCTCAGCACGGCGACGAGCTTCCGGTCACCTGGCGCCACCGCGACGAGCGGTACGGGGAGAAGCTGGCCACTCCGGACACCTCGGTCGGCGACCTCGTCGGCGACGTCGACCCCACCAAGGTCGCCGAGGGCCGCAGCCTGGGCGACCCCGAGACCGTGCACTACGGACTGCTCCCCCGCGCCAACCGTGGTGTCTTCGGCATCAACGAGCTCCCGGACCTGGCCGAGCGGATCCAGGTCGCGTTGTTCAACGTGCTCGAGGAGCGCGACATCCAGGTACGCGGCTACGCCCTGCGCCTGCCGCTCGACCTGCTGGTGATCGCCTCGGCGAACCCGGAGGACTACACCAACCGCGGTCGCATCATCACGCCCTTGAAGGACCGCTTCGGCGCCGAGGTGCGCACCCACTACCCGTACGAGGTGGAGGAGGACATCGCCCTCGTGCGCCAGGAGGCCTCCCTGGTGGCCACGGTGCCGGCACATCTGCTCGAGGTGATCGCCCGCTTCGTGTACGAGCTGCGCGGCTCGAGCGCGGTCGACCAGCGCTCGGGCGTCTCGGCCCGGTTCGCGGTGGCAGCGGCCGAGGCCGTCGCCGCCGCGGCGTTGCGCCGCGGTGCCCTGCGTGGAGAGGACGACCCGGTGGCCCGGGTCGGCGACCTTCCCGAAGTCGTTCCCAGCCTGCGCGGCAAGGTCGAGTTCGAGATGGGCGAGGAGGGTCGCGAGGCCGAGGTGCTGTCGCACCTGCTGCGACTGGCCGTCGCCGCCACCTTCCGCGAGCGGCTCGCCGGGGTCGACCTGACCGGCTTCACCCAGCACTTCGCGGAGGGCGCTGTGGTGGAGACCGGCACCCTGGTGCCGGCGGGCGAGCTGCTGTCCCAGCTGGGCACGGTGCCCGGCCTGGCAGCGGTACTGGAGCGGCTGGGTGTCGACGAGGACTCGGTGAGCCGTGGCCAGGTGGCCGCAGCCGTCGAGCTGGTGCTGGAGGGACTGCACCTGACCCGCCGGCTGAGCAAGGACAGCGTCGACGGCGTCACCGTCTACGGGAGCTGACCCGTGCCACCGGACCGGCGGGGACCTCGCGGCCGCTACCGATACGGCACCTGGGCCGGCGGCGGCGACCCGCTGGCTCCGCCGCTCGACGTCCGTGCGGCGCTGGACGAGCTGGGAGCAGACGTCCTGGAAGGGTCGTCCATGCGCGACGCCCTGCGCCGGATGCTGCGCAACGGCGTGGACGGGCGTCGTGGGCTGGACGCCTTGCGCCGCGACGTACGCAGGCGTCGCCAGCGGCTGCAGCGGTCCGGCGACCTCGCGGGCACGATCGACCGGGTCCGCCAGGCGCTCGATCAGGTGCTGGCGGCAGAGCACGAGCAGCTGGCCGGCGAGCACGGCGACGACGCGAGGCTGGCCGAGTCCGAGCTGGCCGGGCTGCCGCCGGACACCGCCGGAGCCGTGCGCGAGCTGGCCTCGTACGACTGGCACAGCGAGCAGGCGCGCGCCGGCTACGCGGAGATCCAGGCGATGCTGCGCAGCGAGGTCCTCGACGCGCAGTTCGCCGGCATGAAGCAGGCGTTGTCGGGTCAGGACCCTGCTGCCAACCAGGCGGTCCGCGACATGCTCGCCGACCTCAACCGGCTCCTCGCCGAGCATGCCGCGGGCAGTGACACGACCGATCAGTTCGCCGAGTTCATGGAGCGGCACGGGAACTTCTTCCCCGAGGCGCCGCGTGACACCGACGACCTGATCGACCTGCTGGCCCGCCGCCAGGCCGCCGCCGACCGCCTCATGCGTTCGCTGACCTCCGACCAGCGCGCCGAGCTCTCCGAGCTCATGGCGCAGGCGATGAGCAGCGACCTCGACCTGCAGTCGGCCATGACCCAGCTGCGCGACAACCTGGAGACGCTGCGCCCCGGCATGACATCCCAGCAGGGCCGGGAAGCAGGCATCGACGGCGAGCAAGGGATGGGGTACGGCGACGCCGTGGGCGCGGTCGCGGACCTCGCCGACCTCGAAGCGCTCGAGGCGCAGCTCGGCCAGGACTACGCCGGCTCCACCCTCGACGACGTGGACGTCGACGCGCTGGAACGCCAGCTGGCGCCGTCGGCGGTTGCCGACCTGCGAGCACTCGCCGAGCTCGAGCGCGAGCTCGAACGACAGGGGTACGTCCGCCGCGGAGCGGACGGTGCGGCTTTGACCCCCAAGGCGTTGCGTCGGCTCGGGGAGACCACGCTGCGCCGCATCTTCTCCGCGCTCGACGCGGGATCCGTCGGTGACCACGACGACCAGCGCACCGGGGCGGCCGACGAGCGCACCGGCGCCACGTTGGCCTGGCGCTTCGGCGACGAGCGGCCGATCGACTCACCGGCGACCGTCCGCAACGCCGTGCTGCGTCGCGCCGCCGACCCGAACGGACCTCGGCTGCACGTCGAGGACTTCGCGGTCGCCGAGACCGAGCGACGCACCGGTGCGGCCGTGGCGCTGTGTGTTGACCTGTCCTTCTCGATGGTGCAGGAGGACCGCTGGGGCCCGATGAAGCAGACCGCGCTGGCGCTGTCGCACCTGGTGGCCACCCGGTTCCGTCAGGATGCGCTGCAGGTGATCGGCTTCGACCGGTACGCCCGCCGGCTGACGCCGCTGGAGCTGGCCGAGGTCGAGCCGGAGTACGTGCAGGGCACCAACCTGCACCACGCGCTCTCGCTGGCCGGGCGGCACCTGCGCCGGCACCCGGAGGCCGAGCCGGTGGTGCTCGTGGTCACCGACGGGGAGCCGACCGCTCACCTGGAGGCCGACGGCACCGCCGCGTTCAACTGGCCGCCCACCCGCGCGACGCTGCGGGCGACCGTCGCGGAGGTCGACGCGATCTCTCGCGCGGGGGCGACCATGAACGTGTTCCGCCTCGGGAGCGACCCCGGCCTTGCCCGCTTCGTCGACGCCATCGCCCGGCGCAACGGAGGGCGCGTGTTCTCCCCGTCCACCGACCGGCTCGGCGAGTACGTGGTGGCCGACTACCTGCGTACACGCGGCGGCCGTCGCCGAGCTGGCTGAAACTTCAGCCGGCAAGGAACGAGAGCCGCACCACCCGGTCGGGGTTGTCCACGTTGAGATCGACCAGGCAGATGCTCTGCCACGTACCGAGCGCGAGCCGCCCGCCCAGCACGGGGATGCTGGCGTACGGCGGCACCAGGGCTGGGAGCACGTGCGAGCGCCCGTGTCCGGGACTGCCATGCCGGTGGCGCCAGCGGTCGTCGGACGGCAGCAGGTCGGCGAGCGCCGCCAGCAGGTCGTCGTCGCTTCCGCTGCCCGTCTCCAGCACCGCCAGGCCGGCCGTCGCGTGCGGCACGAAGACGTGCAGCAGGCCGTCTCCCTGCTCGCGTACGAAAGCCGCGCAGGTGTCGGTGAGGTCGTGGACCCGGTCGGTACGTCCGGTGCGGACCTCGACGGTCTCGGTACGCACGGTCAGCGCCCCAACCGGCTCAGGATGTCCATGAGGTCCACGATGTCAGACCGGCCTGGTCAGATCGTGCTCAGGATGTGACGGCACGCGACCGCCACACGAGGGTGCGTCCACCTACAGTGCCTCTCGGACAGGGGCGTGCGCTCGCCTCGATCGGACGGGAAGGAGCCCCGTGATGCAACGGCGCCGCTTCCTGCGCGTCGGTGGCGGGCTGGCGGCTGGAGCAATGGCCGGCCTGCTCGGTGGCTGCAACGACTCCGACCCCGGTGCATCGCCGAGTCCGTCGACGACGTCACCCGAGCCTGACGAGACCCCGACGACCAGCGAGACCACGGAGACCACCGAGCCTCCAGAGGGCAGCGCGTCGGCGACGGTCGAGGACACAGTGGCCACCGGGCTGGCCGTGCCGTGGGGCATCGCGTTCCTGCCGACGGCGCCCGATCCGGGAACCGCTCTGGTCTCCGAGCGCGACACCGCCCGCATCCTGCGCGTGACCCCCGGTCGCGAGCCGGTCGAGGTGGGAGTGGTACCCGGAGTGCGCCCGGGCATCGAGGAGTCCGGCGAAGGGGGCCTGCTCGGTCTGCTGTGGGTGCCGGAGTCCGTCGACCGACCGCTCTACGCCTACCTGTCCACCGCCGAGGACAACCGCGTCGTCCGCATGTCGTACGACCGGGGCCGCATCGGGGAGCCGGAGGTGTTGCTCGCCGGGATCCCGACGGGCGTCAACCACAACGGCGGTCGGCTCGCCCTGGGCCCGGACGGCATGATCTACATCTCCACCGGCGAGACGTACGAGATCGCGCTGGCACAGGACAAGGAGTCCCTCGGCGGCAAGATCTTGCGGATGACCCCGGACGGCAAGGTGCCTTTCGGCAATCCGTTCAGGACCTTCGTCTGGTCCTACGGCCACCGCAACATCGAAGGGCTCTCCTTCGACGGCGCCGGCAGGCTGTGGTCGTCCGAGTTCGGGGCGCAGACCTGGGACGAGCTCAACCTCATCGAGGGCGGAGCCAACTACGGCTGGCCCCTGGCCGAGGGCAGTGACGGCGAGAACGGCTTCACCCGCCCGGTGTCGCAGTGGCCCACCGAAGCATGCTCACCCGGCAGCGTCGCGGTCACCGAGCAGACCGCCTGGGTGCCCGCTCTGCAGGGCGAGTGCCTGTGGGCAGTGCCGCTCACCGGTGAGGTGGCCGGACGTCAGGTGCGCTGGCTGGACGGCGAGTACGGCCGCCTCCGCACCGCGCAGGTCGCTCCCGACGGCGCGCTGTGGCTGGGCACCAGCAACAAGGATGGCCGCGGTTCGCCTGCTCGCGATGACGACCGGATCTTCCGGGTCGTGCTGGGCAGCTGACGGTCGCGCCGCCGTCTCAGCGGAGCAGCTCGCGGTCGACCGCTTCGGCCACGTGCCGGTAGCCGATCCGGGTGTAGACCCCGTTGCTGACCGGGTTGGCCGCGTCGGCGTACAACATGCACGTCAGCCCTCGCTCGTGCTGCAGCGACGTCACGCCTGCGGTGCAGGCAGCGGCCCAGCCGCGCCCCCGCTGCTCGGGCGGCGTGTAGACCAGCGACACGCGCGCCACTCCTCCCACCGGCAACTGGGTACCGGCCATGGACACGAGCTGCTCATCGACCTGCCATACCCACAGGCGCCCAGCGGCGATCCGCTCGTCGACGTCGGTACGAACGGGGGCGGGCACACCGGTGTCCGCGACGAAGCCGTCGACCCACGTCCGGAGGATGTCCGCGTCCTCGCTCCGCGCGAGTCGCAGGTGCCCCGGCACGGTAGGCGCGACCAGGTCCCCGGCCGAGCAGGCGTACAGGTGCGTGGCCATCGCCTCGACGCCCACCCTGCCCGGCCAGGCGCCCGTGAACGCGTCGACCGCGCGCCGTACCCCGCCGACACTGGGCACGCCGGGGCGCAGCTGGTGCATCAGCCCGGCCAACGAAGCCAGCGCCTCGCCCTCGCCAGGGGAGACGTAGACCCCGAACGGTGGCGTGTGCTGGGCGACGGCCACCACGTCGCCGTCGAGCTCGGCCCAGCACCAGATGTTCGGGGTGGCCGGGTCGAGTGGTTCTCCTCGGCCGATCGGCGTGGTCAGCAGCACCGAGCAGACGACCGGGTCGGCCTCGAGGAAGCTCTGCACCACGCCGAGATAGGCGCCGACGTCGTGAGTCCACTCGGTGCGCATGACGCCATGATTGCTCTGGCTCAGCCACCCCGGCGAGTCAAGGCTGCCGCTTTCGGGCAGGGTTGACGGCATGACCCCCCGACGCGAACAGCTGGAAGTCGAACGCACCTACGACGTCTCCGCGGGCTTCTCCCTGCCTGACCTGACGTCGCTGCCGGGGGTCGCGACGGTCGACGAGCCGGTGTCGCTGGCGCTGGAGGCGGTGTACGTGGACACCGCCGACCTGCGTCTGCTCAGCGCGCGTACGACGCTGCGCCGGCGTACCGGTGGTCAGGACGACGGCTGGCACCTCAAGCTGCCCGCGCCTGGCGGGGACCGCATCGAGGTGCACCGGCCCGTCGGTCGCGTCAGCACGACCCCACCGGTCGCGCTCCGGCGTCTGGTCACGGCCCGCTCGGCGGGCGCGACGCTCGAACCGGTGGCAACCCTGCGCACCGAGCGGACCCTGCGTGTGCTGCGCGACGCCGACGGAGAAGCCCTCGCCGAGCTCTGCTTCGACGCGGTGACTGCCACATCGCCTCGTGACGAGGCGACCAGGATGTGGACCGAGCTCGAGGTGGAGCTCTCCGGCGGGGACCGCTCGCTCCTGGACGCCGTCGAGGGCCACCTTCTCACGGCCGGTGCAGGCGTAGCAGAGACTCCGTCGAAGCTCCGCCGAGCGCTGGGCGAGCCGCCCGCAGCGCCGTCGTACGACAGCGACACCGCCGGTGGTGTCGTGCTGGGCTCCATCGCGCAGCTGGTCGACACGCTGGCCGAGTGGGACGTCGCGCTGCGCCGCGACCAGCCTCGCTCGGTGCACCAGATGCGGGTGACCATCCGTCGCCTGCGCAGCATGCTCGCCGTCTCCCGGCGGCTGCTCGAGCGTGAGGTCACCGAGCCCGTGCGGTCAGGTCTGGCTGAGATCGCCGCCGTGCTGGGCGTCGTCCGCGACGACGAGGTGTTTCGGGGCAACCTGTCCGAGCTGTTCGACGAGGCGTCCGGTGAGCTCGACGTGGCGGCCGCTCGACGCCGGGTTCTCAAGGCGTTGTCTGGTGAGGAGCGTGAGCACCGCGCGGCGATGCAGCGGGCGCTCGACTCGGACGCCTACATGGAGCTGTGGGCGTCGCTGCGGGCGCTGCTGCTCGACCCACCGCTGACCGACGCGGCAGCTCGACCACCGCGCAAGGAGCTCGGCAAGGCGGTACGCAAGACGTGGAAGCGGCTGGACGCCGACCGCGATCTGCTGGCCGCCATGGGTCCCGGGCAGGATCGTGACGAGGCAGTGCACGAGCTGCGGAAGGCGGGCAAGCGGCTTCGCTACGCGGTGGACGAGGCGGGGCCGACTCTCAGCACGCCGGCGAGCGAGGAGATGTCGCGCCGGCTGAAGCGCTTCCAGGAGCATGCCGGTTCGCTGCGCGACGACCAGCTTGCGGTGCTGCGCGTGGCCGAGCTCGCCGAGCGGCTCACCAGCGATTCCTTCGTCCTCGGGCATCTGCACGGCGTACTGACAGCCCGGGTCGCACAGCGGATGGAGTCGCTCGACGTGGAAGCCGAAAGGCTGGCCGCACCCAAGGAGCGCAAGAAGCTGACCCGCTGAGCCTGGTCGAGCACGCGCGAAGCGGCGCGACGCGAGCTGAGTGCTCGCATCGCGCCGCTGCCTGTTGCGTGAAGCTGACCTACAGGGTGACCGCAGCGTCGCCCTTCATGGCCCCGGGGCCGGTCAGGAACGGCGCGACGGCCTTCAGGACCTCTGCTGACGACTTCGGGGTCTCGAAGGCGCCCATGTAGACGCCGCCCTCGGCATCGAGGCCGAGCAGGTTGCCGATGATGGCGGCGTGACGCGCCTCCACACCGAAGATGCCGGCAGCAGCCTGCAGGATCGCCTTGTCCTCGATGTAGCCGGCAGCACCGAGGTAGGCACTGACACCGGTGTTCTCGAAGACGTGAGCGGTGGTGAGGTACGACTCACGGTTGGCGAACGACTCCCCGAAGTCGACTCCCGGTGCCGCGACGGGCGAGCCGCCGAGGTCCATGATCGTCGATCGGATGGTCGCGACGTGTGACTCCTCGTCGACCTGGACCTGGTCGAGGTAGGTCTTCGCCTTGCCCGACACCAGTCCTGCGGCGTTGCCCTGACGGTAGAACTCCGCCTCCAGGTACTCCAGGGTCAAGGCGTAGTTGAGCACCTCGACGTCGTTCTTGAAGTCCGCAGCCGTGGTCCAGGCGAACTTGTTGGTGAGTGCGCCAACGGCCACGGGCCCCGGCACGACGGCCGCTTGACCGCGGATGAGATCTTTGCGTCTGAACGTCATCGTCAGCTCTCCTAGCCCTTGATAAACGGCATGGCGGCCTTGAGGACGGCCTTCATCGGAAGGTTCCCCTCGATCGGCTGCGGGAATGGGTTACCGCCGGTGAGGTCGGCGATGATGGCAGCGTGTCGGGACTCGACGCCGGCGATCGAAGCCGCCGCCGCCAGGATGTCGACGCTCTTCACCAACGGCACCTGGCCGTGGTACGCCTTCACGCCGAGCTCTTCGAAGACCCCTGCGGTGCCGAGAAACTTCTCCCGGTTCTTGAAGGTCGACGACGGGAACTTCAGCTTCGGCTTGGCGACCGGCTTGCCGCCGAGCGACTTGATCGTGTCGGTGACTGCGGCCACATGCGCCGCCTCGTGCTCGGCGATCGGCGTCACCAGCTCGAGCTCGCGACCACTGAGCAGGTCTGCCTTGAGGCCCATCTCATAGAAGCCCGACTCGAGGTACTCGAGCGTGAGGGCGTAGTTGAGGATGTCGAGGTCGCTGGACTGTGCGGCCATTCCGTTGGCCGCCGAGGCGGTGCTGCCCCGGAGGAACGTGCGGGGGTCGCTGACGGTGGTGGCGACGTAGGTCGCACCGACACCGACTAGCACTGCGTTGCGGAGGAACGAGCGTCGGTCGTGCTCTGACTGGAACTCGATGACCGGCTGCCCGCCGAACGGGCTGTTGCGTGACGGATCCATGATTCTCCTTTGCGTGGCCGTCTGCTGTGCTGCATGGCGTGTTGCCCCTCGATCAGCTCTGCGCCCCCCCATCCAGCGCGTGCGCGCGAACCACGATGCGCTGGTAGTGGGCGGTGATCGGGTTGCAGGCGAACAGCGTGAGCTTCTGCGCGTTCGGCTTGTCGGGACGCTTCAGTACGTACGGCACGTAGTCCTTCTCCGGCACGATGGTGACGCTGTCCACGGCGTACCGGTAACGGCCGCTGCCCTGGGTCATCGTGATGACGTCGCCGCGCGAGAGCCGGTCGAGATAGAGGAACGGTCGCGTCTCGGTGCTTCGGTGGCCGCTCAGCACGAAGTTGCCGGGCTCGCCGAGTGCCGGAGTGCCCGGCCAATGTCCCGGGCCCTTCTTGAGAGCGGCTTCGTTGACACCCTCGAAGACCTTGGTACGCAGATCGATCGCCGGGATGCTCAGCTCGGCGATGGCGAAGGGATCGTCCGGGCTGGCACGCACCACCTTGATGGATGCGCCGGCCAACGGCTTGTCCTGCGACTCGGTCTTGCGACCGGAGCGAAGGTCGTCCAGCATGCGGGTCACGAGGGTCGAGCTGGTCGAGCCGCCCCTCGCCGGCTTCCCATTCTCGGAAGTCGAGTCGGTCGGCCCGACTGCGTCGAGCTTTGCGGCGTCACCACCGCTCAGGCCGACGGTTATGGCAACAACGGTGACCACCAGCGCTAACGCGGTGGTGAACCAGTTTTTCCAGGAGCCCTTGTCTGGACTATGTGCCATACGCTAACCATCAGTCGGCGTATAAGGACTGTCAAGCGGAACCTGAGTATTGGTCGGTCGCAGGACAAGATAACGCCCAGTCGAGGCCTTCTCGGCCGCTGTTAGCGCAACTCGGTATAGCACAGTTCGTAGCCGCTGGCCTGTTGGATTGGTCATCGCTGTAAACTTTTTTTACAGAGGGTAATCGGACCGAGGGCGGTGTCGTCGCAGGCCACAAGGCTAGGCAAGCGGACCGGGCAATCGACGAATGGGGTCGACACACCAACGCGGCCGGCCCCTATGGGGACTCGGCCGCGCGATGTGTCGAGGGCTGATGTCGTCGCTTAGTGCAACTAATTCGTGGAGCTGGCGGGAATCGAACCCGCGTCCTTCGACGTGGAGCCAGGCATTCTCCGGGTGCAGACTGTGCAATCGTTTTCTCAGTCCCGGCGCTCGCACAGACACGTCACCGACAGACTCATCCGCTGTAGTTGTCCCGCTCAGACCCCGCGGACGGGTCTGAGCAGCAAGCCTCCTAAATGAGGCCGGTTACTGGAGCGGAGGCGGCCCCCAGACCGACCCTTCGCTAGTCTCGCTCAGGCGGCGAGGGCGAAGTCAGTGCGCTTAGCATTGGCACTTGTGGTTTCCAAGGATCGTTTACGAGATGACCCTGGATCCTCGACCCGCTTCTCCTGGTTCGAACGACCGAAGTCGAAACCGTTCAGCCCCTCTTGAGTTGTCGCCGCCATACTGCAGCAGCCGTCGAAGTCTACCCGCTGCTCGTGATTCCGGCAGCCTGGATTCCTGCGGGTACGGGGTTCAGCTCGGGGGTGGCTCAGGCGTGGTTCACGGGTGGTGACGTGTGGACGACCTGCCCGCCGGCTCGAACGCCAACGCCACCGCAGTAGCAACCTCACCGTGACAGTCGGCTAGTCCCAGCCGTACGCGTTGTGCGCGGCTGCGCCTACCTCATGCCCTTGATACGGCGGCCCACCGCACGCTCGGTCTCCCGGCGCGCCTCCTTGGCCGCGATCGAGTGCCGCTTGTCGTAGTTCTTCCGGCCCCGAGCAAGTGCGATCTCGACCTTGGCTCGGCCGTCCTTGAAGTAGAGCGACAAGGGCACGATGGTCAGCCCTCGCTCGGACACACGCGTCTCGATCTTCGCGATCTCGGAGCGGTGCATCAACAGCTTGCGACGCCGGCGAGGCTCATGATTGGTCCACGTGCCCTGCGTGTACTCGGGAATGTGCACCCCAAGCAGCCACACCTCACCGTTCTCGACCTCGGCGAAACCATCCACGAGCGAAGCCCGGCCGGCTCGAAGCGACTTCACCTCGGTACCGGTGAGCACCATGCCGGCCTCGTAGGTGTCCTCGACCGCGTAGTCGTGCCTGGCCTTGCGGTTCTGGGCGACGATCTTGTGCCCCTGCTCCTTGGCCATGACTCCAGTGTCTCTCACCGCCTGGCAAGGAGGCGCACGGTTATCGGACGCCCACGCCGCGGGCGGCAACGATCGGCGTCAGATCCAGCCCATCGGGTCCACAGGTGTGCCGTTGACGTACACCATGAAGTGCAGGTGACAGCCGGTGGAGTAACCGGTGTTGCCGGAGTACCCGATGATGTCGCCGCGCTCGACGTGGTCGCCCGGAGAGGCGGAGAAGCTCGTCAGGTGCGAGTACGACGTCGCGAGACCGTCGCCGTTGACGTTGCCGTGGTTGATGACCAGCTGGTTGCCGTAGCCCTCGGACAAGTAGGCAGTCACGACGTCACCAGCAGCAGCGGCACGAACGGGTGTGCCGCAGCCGACGCCGAAGTCCGTGCCGTCGTGCAGCTTGTACACCTGCAGCACGGGGTGCATCCGCATGCCGAACGCTGAGGTGATGGCTGCCACCACGGGAGCAGTCATGAAGGCGCCACTGCTGCTGGTGCCACTGTCGGAGCCGCCGGCACCGCTGTCGGCAGGCGGGACGGTGATCGAGGGGGCGGCGGCCTGAGCGATGGCGAGCCGACGCAGTCGGGTACTGATCGCCTCGCGCTCCCTCTCCAGGGCGCGCAGCTGGGCGACGTCAGCACGCCTGGCAGCTGCAGCCGCACGACGTGCCGCGGCTTGCTCGGTGACCAACGCTGCCACATCGCGACGCTCTCCCAGAGCGCGTGCCTTCAGGTCCTGTTTGCGGGCGACCGTCGCCAGCGCTTCCTCGCGTTGCACGTCGACCTCGTCACGGATGGCCGCCACTTTCTCCTCGCGTACCGCGAGGGCGGCCTTGGCGGCCTCCAAGTCGTCGATGGAGGCCACCTGCACACCGAAGATCGAGTCGGTCAGCGCCAGGTTCTGGCTCAACAAGCTCGGGTCGGAACCGGTGAGGATGGTGTCCAGGGCCACCACGCTGGGATCGCCGTACTGGGAGGAGGAGACCACGAAGTCAGCCAGGCGGTCCTCGGCCTGCTTCACCTCGAGCCGTCCCAGCACGAGCGCGGCCTCGGCGTCGACCAGGCGCGCTTCAGCTTCGACCAGACGCGCGGCGATGAGCTGCTCGTACGCGACAGCAGACCTCCACTCAGTGCGGGTCTCAGCCAGTCGCGCCTGCGCATCGCTCAAGTCGGTCCTGACCCGCTGCAGCACCCGAGTCGCCGCGGCCAGCTTCTTCGAGCTTTCCGCCACCTGCTCGCCGGCCGACGCGATACGGTCGCTCACCTCGGCACGACGATCCCGCAGGTCGTCCTTCTCGTCGGCATTCACGGGCGCGGCGCTCAGCACCGTGGCCAGCAGCCCCGTGGAGACAAGTGCAGCACCGATGCGCCGGAGCGTGGTCGACCGCCCTGCAGAGACGGGCGAGGTTGACTGGCGTGGCACAGATGTCCCTTCGGCGGAGAACTCGGGGACCTGAGGCGTGGCGCGGGGTCGGCGGCCAGGTATGCGCCTCCAACGTACGGCACCGCATCTAGACCTTGAGGTATTTGCGGGTGGTGACCAGTGTCGGAATCAGCGCAAGGAGGATAGCCAGCACCATGGTAAGGCCCGCGACGAGGTAGTACTCATTCCAGCTGACCCACGGGCTGATGCGGTAGCCGCCGTCGCGCAACAGTCCGTACACCAGATAGCGCATGAAGAGCGCCAGGGCGCCGCACGCCAGCAGCCCGGACAGCACCGCAGCCAGGACCGCTTCGAGAACGAACGGCAGCTGGATGTGCCAGCTGGACGCACCGACCAGCCGCATGATGCTGATCTCGCGCCGACGGGCGAACGCGGCCAGCCGGATGGTGTTGTACACCTGCAGGACAGCGGCGATGATCAGGGCACCGGCGATGCCCAGCGCCGCCACGCGTAGGCCGTCGAGGAACGTGTACAGCAGCTTGAGCTGGTCCCGCAGGTCGATGATCGAGTACACGCCGGGGAGCTCGCTGACCGAGCTGGTGACGTCGGTGAACTCGTCAGGGTCCTCGAGCACCACGAGGTAGGACTCATTGAAGTCGGTGGCCCGGACCGTCTCGAAGACGCGGCGGCCGTTGGGACTCTGCGCGTAGATCTCGCGCGCCCGGTCGTAGGCCTGCTGCTGCGTCTGGAAGGTGTACGAGGCCACCTCGGGACTGGCGCCGAGGGTCTGTTCCACCTCGTCCTTCTGCGCCTCGGTCACCTGGCCGTCCAGGCACCCGCCGCCGACCGAGGCGTCGGTGCACAGGGTGACCTGGATCTGCAGCCGGCTGCCGAAGTACTCCTCGGAGATCTCGCTCTGCTGCTGAACGAGAAGACCGATGCCGACCAGCACCAGCGACACGAACGTGGTGACGACCAGCGCGATGGTCATGGACACGTTGCCCCGCAGGCCGGTGCCGACTTCGGACAGGATCTGGCGGATCTGCATGCGTTCCTTCGTGTTCGGTGTGCGGGTCAGAGACCGTGACGCGAGTGCAGGCGGTCAGCCGGTCTGCCCGTAGACGCCCCGAGCCTGGTCGCGTACGACGCGGCCGTCTTCGAGCTCGATGACCCGCTTGCGCATCTGGTCGACGACCGTGGAGTCGTGGGTGGCCATCACGACGGTGGTGCCGGTGCGGTTGATCCGGTCCAGCAGCTTCATCAGGTCGATGGACGTGGTGGGGTCGAGGTTGCCGGTCGGCTCGTCGGCGATGAGCAGGGTCGGGCGGTTGACGAAGGCCCTCGCCACTGCGACTCGCTGCTGTTCTCCGCCGGAGAGCTCCTCGGGCAGGCGGTTGGCCTTGCCGTCCAGGCCGACCAGCTCGAGCGTCTCGGGCACGGTCTTGTCGATGATCGACTTGGGTTTGCCGATGACCTGCAGCGCGAAGGCCACGTTCTGGGCCACAGTCTTCGTGGGCAGCAGGCGGAAGTCCTGGAAGACGGTGCCGATCTGGCGACGCAGTGCGGGCACCTTCCAGCTGGGCAGCCGGTTGATCTCCTTGCCGGCCACGTGGACCCGCCCCGACGTCGGGCGCGTCTCACGCAGGAC
>DASQMN010000129.1:0-11815 GCA_035645475.1 Nocardioidaceae bacterium | reverse complement strand
CCTTGCCCGGGGCCTCGGCCACCGCGACCGCGGCTGCATGTGCGAAGCGGTTGCTGGATCCGATCACGAAGGTGTCGAACAGGTACTTGGAGTTGAGCCGCGCCTCGGCCATGGACGTGACCGAGGACGCGGTCGCCGGAGTGGGTGTGAGGCCTCCTGCACGCCAGTAGTTGGTATCGGCGCGGCCGTCGTCGACGACGGGTTGGTCCGCCGGGGGCGAGCCGGACGCAGCTCGATTGGCAGCGGGGCTCTCCTCCACGGGGTAGCGGTCGGGAGGGGACCCGGCAGCCTCCTGATCGTCGAGCCCGGTGATGCCACTCAGTTCGGGGAGGTCAGGGTCGACGCTGACCGCAAGACTCACCGGCTGCCCGAGGCTGACGCTGAGCGACTGCTCCAGGCGTGGACGCAGGCGGGACTCCAGCTGACCGCGGGTGAAGTCGTCCCGGACCGCCACGATGACGGTCGACCCGTGTAAGGCCAGTGGCTGTGAGTTCTTGAGCCACGCCCGCTGTCCGGGTGGCAGCTCACGAACCAGCTGGGTCCAGGAGGCCAGGAGATTCGCGAGCTCTGGGGAGCCGGGCGGTCCCCCTCTCGCATCAGGCCCGGTGTCTCTCGCATGAGGACCGGTATCGAGCTCTTCCACGTAGTCATCCCCTCGCCCGCCCCTGAGCATCCACACCTTTGTCCACAGGGTGTGAACAGAGGTGTCCTACCGGCACCCTTGCCTCGTCTTGTCCGCGGCTGACGAGCCCGTTGCTGCCTGGCCTTAGCCACCTGACCTGCGAGTACATGACGCCACAGGCACAAGGTGATGCCCTGCGCAGGTTGCGACACCCCCCCGACGGCCACGTAGCCGGCCCTCTCGATCCCGAGACGGTAACGGCCTGCAGGGACCGAGGGCAACCGTTGTCCACAGCAATCTGTCACGCTCTGGAGCGATTCGGCTTCTCTCCGTACGCGACCCAGCGGCCAGCGTTTGACCCGTCTACCGGCCCCCCGTATCGTGAGACGGTCCGCCTCCTGACTGGTAGCGGCCCGATCCTCGGCCCGAAGGGCCGCCCTAACGGGCCTGTGAAAGCAAGGGGACAGTCCAGTCGTCGTCCCCATCGTGGAGCCACCCTCGTGAGCAAGCGCACCTTCCAGCCAAACAACCGTCGCCGGCACAAGACACACGGCTTTCGGCTGCGAATGCGTACGCGCGCGGGCCGCGCGATCCTCTCGGACCGTCGACGCAAGGGTCGCTCGCGCCTCGCTGCCTGAGCGCGCGCGGCGCTCACTTCTCGTGCTTCCCCTCTCCTCACGTCTGAGGCGCTCCCGCGACTTTGCGACGATCAGCCGCCGTGGTCGACGGGCAGGCTCATCGACCGTGGTCGTTCATGCGCTCGCGAGCGACCACCCTAGAGTCGGGTTCGTGGTCAGTCGATCGGTGGGCATCGCCGTCGTGCGCAACAAGGTGACCCGGCAGCTGCGGCACGCATGCCGAGACCGGCTGGACAGGCTCGGAAGCGATGTGGTGGTACGGGCTCTCCCGCTGGCAGCCCAGACCGAGCATTCCCAGCTCGTGCGCGACCTCGACTCCTGCCTCCAGCGAGCCGGCGCACTGCAAGCCGGTGCCGCGGGCGGGCTCGACTCGGTTCCAGCCGAATGACCAGCCGGACGAGCGTCACCACGTGAAGTACCTGCTGATCTGGTTCCTTAAGCTGTACCGGGCCGTTGTCTCACCGCTGTACGGCGAGGTGTGCCGCTACCACCCCAGTTGCTCTGCCTACGCTGTGGAAGCCGTGACGGTGCACGGTGCCCTGAGAGGCACCTGGCTCACTGCTCGCCGCCTCGGCCGCTGCCACCCATGGGCACATGGTGGACTCGACCCCGTACCACCGCACCGACGGGCTCCGCACCCGCCGCCTGTGGCGACTCCCTGAGGAGCGAACATGCTCGACTTCTTCTCATCGATCGGCAGCGCCATCATGGCGCCGCTGTACTTCGTCACGTCAGCCATCCTCTTCGGGTGGCACTGGCTGTTCGAGAACGTCTTCCAGCTGGGAGCTAACTCCGGCTGGACGTGGGCGCTGTCGATCGTGGGTCTCACGCTGACCATCCGGTTCGCGCTCATCCCCCTGTTCGTCAAGCAGATCAAAACCAGCCGCAACATGGCGCTGGTGCAGCCTCAGGTGAAGGAGCTGCAGAAGAAGTACGGCCACGACCGGGAGCGGCTGGCCCAAGAGACGATGAAGCTGTACCAGGAGACGGGCACGAACCCGTTCGCCTCCTGTATGCCGCTGCTGTTGCAGATGCCCATCTTCCTGTCCTTGTTCCGACTGGTCGAGCAAGCAGCGAAGAAGGGCGACGACTACGAGAAGTTCTTCCTGACCAGCGACCTGTCGGAGTCACTGCAGAACGCGGTGTTCCTCGGCGCCAAGATCGCCGAGACCTTCATCTCCGGTGAGGCCGGAGTCAGAGCGCTGGCTGCGGTACTCGTCGTCGCCATGACTGCCACGACCTTCCTGACCCAGCGTCAGCTGATGCAGAAGAACATGCCGCCGGACGCTCTCACCGGCCCGTACGCTCAGCAGCAGAAGGTGTTGCTGTACGTGCTGCCGTTCGCCTTCGGCATCGGAGGCATCTTCTTCCCGATCGGCGTGCTGCTGTACTGGACGACCTCGAACCTGTGGACGATGGGGCAGCAGTTCTACGTGATCCGTCGCAATCCCGCTCCTGGCACACCCGCCTTCACGGCCAAGCAGGAGCGGGACGCGAAGCGCGGCAAGTCAGCGCCGACACCCGAGACGCCGGTCGTCGCGCCGGTCGAGACCAGGCCACCGGTTCGCCAGCAGCCGCGCAAGAAGCCGCGCAGCCAACGTGGCGCGTCCACGGTCGGCTCTCCTTCGGCCACGGTGCCGCCGAGGGCGACCGAGACGACGACGAGTCAGCCCCCGGCCGCTCCAGTGGCGGCTTCAACACCGAAACAGGCATCAGGCGGTGCCACCGCGGCACGCCGCAGCAACGCGAAGAGCCGTGGTAAACCACGCAGTCGCCGTTGAGTTCTCCTCGGCAGACTCAGTACCCAACGACTCAGCAGGATGAGGGAGAAACTGTGACCACGCAGTCCGAAGAGACCGTGATGGCCGCCACAGATCCGGCTACCCCGGAGAAAAGATCGGTAGTTGCCAGGCTCGAGCAGGAGGGTGACGCAGCCGCGGACTTCTTGGAGGAGTTGCTGGACATTGCCGATCTCGACGGGGACATCGATCTCGACGTGCAGGGCGACCGCGCGCTGGTGTCCGTGGTGGGCGGGGACCTGAGTGTGCTGGTCGGCCCCGAGGGCCAGGTGCTGGAGGCCCTTCAGGAGCTGACGCGGTTGGCTGTCTTGCGCGAAACCGGCGAACGCAGCCGTGTACTGCTCGACGTCGCAGGACACCGCGCCCTCCGGCGTGTCGCGCTCGTCAAGCTGGCCGAGCAGACCGTGCTGCGGGTCAAGGACGACGGACAGCCGGTACGGCTGGAGCCCATGTCGTCGTACGAGCGCAAGGTGGTGCACGACGCAGTGGCCGCCAGCGGACTGACGAGCGAGTCAGAGGGGCAAGAACCACAACGTCGAGTCGTGGTTTCGCCAGCCTGACCGTCGGCCGGTTGAGACGTTTCACGTGGAACGGGCGACTGGGGCACCCCCCGTGCCTCCGCTGGTCCAGTCGCGCTGGCCGCAGGCCGTGGCCGAGTTGGCAGACTATGCCGAGCGTCTGGCCACCACCGGCGTGGAGCGAGGACTGCTGGGCCCCCGCGAGGTTCATCGGCTTTGGGACCGCCATCTGTTGAACTGCGCGGTCGCGGTCGACGTCGCCCCGCCAGCTGCCACCGTGCTGGATCTCGGCAGCGGTGCGGGACTACCGGGCCTGGTGTGGGCGCTCGTGCGGCCCGATCTCGTCGTCACGCTGGTCGAGCCCTTGCGACGCAGAGCCGCCTTTCTGACCGAAGCCATCGCAGGCTTGGGCCTGGAACGCCGGGTGCAGGTCAGACGAGCGCGCGCCGAGGACCTGGCCGGCAGCGTCACCGCCGACGTAGTGACGTCTCGGGCGCTGGCCCCGTGGTCACGGCTGGCCGGGTGGTCGCTTCCGCTGGTGGCACCTGGCGGGATGGTCGCTGCGCTCAAGGGGGCCTCGGCAGCCGAGGAGCTGGCCCGCTCAGCCGAACACCTCCGCCAAGCCGGAGCGACACACACTGAGGTGCTGCTCTTCGGAGCGGATGTGTTGGCGCACCCGACCCGAGTAGTGATAATTCGCCGCGGCGATGAGGACAACGAGGGAATGTCGTGACTGGTGACGTCCGCGAAAGCGACTCGCGGGAGGCACGGACGACCCCGGGGTTGGGTTGGCCCGGGGAGCGCGTGGCTGTCTCGCGAGGGCTCGGCTGGCCGCGCCAGGGCACTGCAGCCGTGCCGCGGCCTGCCTCCGAGCGCGAGCAGGCGACTGTTGACCGAGGCGAGCAGGCTCCCGACGCCTCTACTCCGCTGGCCTCGGTCGTGGAGCGAGAGCTTGCCGCCCGTATTCGAGCGTCACGACGCGATCCGCTGCCTCGTCCGGCTCAACCACGCGTACTGGTGGTGGCCAATCAGAAAGGGGGCGTCGGGAAGACGACGACCTCGGTCAATGTCGCCGCTGCCCTCGCTCTGCACGGCCTACGACTTCTTGTCATCGACCTCGACCCGCAAGGCAACGCGTCGACCGCGTTGGACGTCGATCACAGCGAGGGTTCCGCGAGCATCTACGAGGCATTGATCGAATCTGTGCCGCTACGCGAGCTCATTGTCCCCGGACCGTTCGAGCGCCTTAGCGTGGTGCCTGCATCGATCGACCTAGCGGGCGCTGAGATCGAGCTGGTGCCGGTCGCCCAGCGCGAGTCTCGACTCAGGCAGTCCCTGCTGGCCTATCTCGCAGCGGAGCAGGAGCGACAGCAGCCGGTCGACTACGTGCTGATCGACTGCCCACCGTCGCTGGGATTGCTGACCTTGAATGCTCTCGTCGCTGCCAACGAGATGCTCATCCCCATCCAATGCGAGTACTACGCCCTGGAGGGTCTCGGGCAACTGGTCCGCAACGTCTCGCTCGTCCAGCAGCACCTCAACCCGGGGCTGCAGTTGTCGACTGTTCTGTTGACCATGATGGACGCCCGTACTCGGCTCTCCGCCGATGTGGCCGCTGAGGTTCGTGGGCACTTCGGCGATCGCGTCCTGCGTACAGTCATCCCTCGTTCCGTGCGCTTGTCCGAGGCGCCCAGCCATCGGCAGACCGTGCTGGCGTACGACGCCTCGTCCCCGGGCGCACTGTCCTACCTTGAAGCGGCCCGCGAGATAGCGCTCGCGTCCAGCCGGCCGTAGCTCGCTCGCGTGATGTGTTCCACGTGGAACAGGGACGACTGCGACGACCGACACGGTGGACAACTCCACGATATGGGTTCCGGCCGTGGCTAACGTGACCTGGACGGCCAACGCGACCGTGACGACCCGTTCCTGGAGGCAGTGTGCAGACTCGTCGAGGTCTCGGCAGGGGGCTGGGAGCACTGATTCCTACGGGGCCGGCGGAGGACGAGGCTCCTCCCGGTAGCGCCGTCAGTGACGTAACCGATGTGTCCCACCCGCTTCTTATCGCGGCCACGCCGGTGCCCGGGGGCTCGCCGCTCGAGCCTGTCACCGGTGCCCACTATGCCGAGATACCTGTGCACGCGGTGCGACCGAACGCACAACAGCCTCGCGAGGTCTTCGACGAAGACGAGATGGCCGAGCTCGTGCACAGCATTCGAGAGGTCGGCGTGCTGCAGCCGGTTGTGGTGCGTCCGCACTCCGACGGCTCGTACGAGCTGGTCATGGGCGAGCGTCGCTGGCGAGCTGCTCGGGCCGCTGGCCTCGACGCGGTGCCCGCCATCATCCGTGTCACGGCTGACCAGGACTTGCTTCGGGACGCGCTGCTCGAGAATCTGCACCGGGCCCAGCTCAACCCGCTGGAGGAGGCGTCGGCTTACCGGCAGCTGCTCGACGACTTCGGCTGCAGTCAGGAGGAGCTGTCGAGCCGCATCGGTCGATCGCGGCCGCAGATCAGCAACACGTTGCGCCTCCTGCGGTTGACACCGGCGGTTCAGCGTCGCGTGGCCGCCGGGGTGCTTTCAGCCGGACACGCCAAAGCACTTGTTGCTCTTGACGACGCAGCGGCACAGGAACGGCTGGCCACACGCGTCGTTGCCGAGGGACTGTCGGTGAGAGCGACCGAGGAAGTGGTATCGCTCGGGGGTGACCAGAGTGAGGCAAGACCGCGACGACGTCGAGCGGCACGCCGGCCAGCGCCCGAAGTGGAGGAGAGGCTGGCCGAGCAGCTCGACACTCGGGTGAGAATCGAGGCGGGACGAAGCCGAGGGCGCATCGTCATCGAGTTCGCCACCGATGAGGACCTTGGGCGCATCGTCGACCTTATCGACCCGCCGCGCACGGCTGACGCGTCGGAATGGACGCATTCGTCTGATTTGTCCAACTGACGCATCTGTCCGGTAGGTCCGGTTGGTCCGGAAAGCGCAACCCGCCTGCTCATCGAGCCTGGGCGCGCGCCACCAGCTCGGCCATCACGGCGCCGAGCTTGCGACCGGACTGCTCGATGGCAAGCGGCACCAGCGACGTCTCGGTCATCCCCGGAGCGACGTTCACCTCGAGGAACCAGGGGACGCCGTCGGAGTCGATGATCAGGTCCGAGCGGGACAGATCCCGCAGGCCGAGGACGCTGTGTGCGGTCATGGCGGCGTCTGCGCACGCCTGCGCGACGGTGTCGCTCAAGGGAGCGGGAACCTCGAACTCGGTCGCGCCAGCGGTGTACCTCGCCGCGAAGTCGTACACGCCACTGTCGGGTCGGATGGCGACCGCGGGCAGAGCGCTGGCGCCGTCGGAGTCCTCGACGACCGCGACGGCTACTTCGATACCGCTGATGAAGCGTTGCACCAGTGCCACCGGACCGTAGGAGAAGCACTGCACCATGGCTCCGGGGAGATCGGCTGCGTCCCTCACCACCTGGCACCCCAGGGCCGACCCACCGCGCGTGGGCTTGACCACGAGGGGGAGGCCGAGGCGGCGCAACAACGCTGCCATGACTGCCGGGGCGCCTACCTCCCGGAAGGTCTGGGCCGGCAGAACGACCGACGCCGGCACGGCCAAGCCCGCTTCCGCCACCAACGCCGAGGCCACTGGCTTGTCGAATGCGAACCGGCACGCTTGCGGCGTGGCGCCGACGTAGGGGAGCTGGAGCAGCTCGAGCACCTCACGAAGAGCGCCGTCCTCGCCGCTCTCGCCGTGGACGACCGGGACAACACAGCTCGGCGGGTCGGCTTGCAGGGTCGGCAGCAGCGCGGCGTCGACGTCGCGTTGGTCCACCTCGAGGCCGTGGTGCCGCAACGCCTCGGTGATGCGGCGACCCGAACGCATGGACACGTCGCGCTCGTGGGACAGGCCGCCGGCCAGGACGAGCACCCGGCCAGCGGGCGCCGATGAGCTACCAGTCATGAGACGTCGGCTCCAGGAGCGTCGTAGCCACCGATCACCGACGTCGGGAAGGCGCCGAACGTCGTACGCAGCTCGACCTCCTCCTCCAGCACGCCAGCGAGCCGGTGCACGCCCTCGACGATCCGCTCCGGCGACGGGTAGCAGTAGGAAAGACGGAGGTGGCGTGAGCCTGAGCCGTCGGCGTAGAACGCGGTGCCCGGTACGTAGGCCACTCGTGCTGTGACCGCCCGCGGCAGCATCACCTTGGCGTCCAAGCCGTCGGGCAGGGTCAGCCACACATAGAAGCCACCCTCGGGATGGGTCCAGGTGGTTCCGGGAGGCATCTGCTCCTTCAGCGCGCCAAGCAGCGCGTCGCGTCGCTCGCGGTACATCTCCCTGAACTGCTTGATCTGCCCCTGCCAGTCGCACGTTGCGAGATAGGTGGACACCGCGAGCTGGGAGAAGGTGGGCGGGCACAGCGTCGCCGACTCCTGAGCCAGCACCAGCTTCTCGCGAACGGCGTGCGGCGCAAGCACCCACCCGACTCGAAAGCCTGGTGCGAAGGTCTTCGAGAACGAGCCGAGGTAGATCACCCGGTCGGGGTCATCGGCGCGCAAGGCACGCATCGGCTCGCCGCCGAAGCCGAGCAGACCATAGGGATTGTCCTCGAGCAGCAGCAGATCCTGCTCGGCGCACAGGTCGAGGATCTCGCGCCGGCGCTGGGCGGTGAGCGTGACGCCGGCCGGGTTGTGGAAGTTCGGGACGGTGTAGACCATCTTGATACGGCGCCCCGAGGCGCGGACGGCGCTCACCGCCTGACGCAGCGCTTCGGGCACCAGGCCGTCGTCGTCGGTGTCAACGTGTACGACGTCGCACTCGTAGGCGCGGAACACCCCGAGTGCACCGACGTAGCTGGGCGCCTCCACCAGGACGACGTCACCGGGGTCGCAAAAGATGCGGGTGACCAGGTCGACGGCCTGCTGGCTGCCAACGGTCACGCAGACGTCATCGGGGTGGGCCTCGATGCCTTCGAGCCGCATGACCGCGCAGATCTGCTCGCGCAGCGTGGGGTCACCCTGACCGGAGCCGTACTGCATGGCGACCGTGCCATGACGCGACGCCAGGGTGTGCAGGCTGTCTGCGACCGTGTCCAGGGGGAGCCCGGAGATGTTCGGCATGCCCCCGGCGAGGGATACGACCTCCGGGCGACTGGCCACCGCGAACAGCGCCCGGATCTCGGAGGCCGTCATGCCGTGCGTACGGGCGGCGTAGCGGGCGACGTACGGGTCGAGCCTCGTCGACGTGCTACGGCCGGCGCTGTGCGGCTGAGCGGTCATGTGCACTCCCCTGGCACCGGCGACGGCCCGTCGACGCACGGGCTCAACGAGCGTACGCCGCAGCCCGCCGGCAGGGTGACCGGCCGGGACCGCGGCGTGGCGCCCGGAACCGCGTCCGGGATCAGCTCAGAAAGCTCTTCAGGTCACCGAGCAGCGCCGACTTCGGCTTGGCGCCGACGATGGTCTTCACGACCTCACCACCCTGGTAGACGTTCAGGGTCGGGATGCCGGTCACCCGGTACTGGGCCGGGGTCTGCGGGTTCTCGTCCACGTTGAGCTTGACCACCCGGATCTGCTCCCCGTACTGGTCCGCGATCTCACCGAGGATCGGGGCGACCTGACGGCACGGCCCGCACCACTCAGCCCAGAAGTCGACCAGCACCGGCGTGTCGGAGCTGAGGACCTCGTCAGCGAAGTTGGCGTCCGTCACGGCCTTGATGTCTGCCACGTTTGCTCCTCACAGAAGGGGCTTCCCGCCTCGGGAAGTCATCAGGGTGAACGGTGGCAGGCGCCTCCGACATTCCCGCAGCGGGAGCTTGAGGGGCCGTTGCCACCACCACTCAGTCGACGAGTGCGGGCACCCTGGTCGGCACCGATGCCACGTCGTCCCGGTCGGTGAGCCAGCGCTCGGCGTCCATCGCAGCCGCGCAGCCAGTACCTGCCGCAGTGATGGCCTGGCGGTACGTGTGGTCGACCAGGTCACCCGCGGCGAAGACGCCGTCGACGTCGGTCGCGGTGCTGCCGGGCCGCACCAGCACGTAGCCGTTGTCGTCGGTCGCGACCTGCCCCTGCACCAGCTCGGACCGAGGGTCATGGCCGATGGCGATGAAGCAGGCCGTCGCCGGCACCAGCCTCGTCTCTCCCGTGCGGGTGTCGCGGAGGGTGACACCGGTCAGCGACTCCTCACCGTGCAGCTCTGCGGGCTCGCTGAACCAAGCCATCTCGATCTTGTCGTTGGTGAGAGCACGCTGCGCCATGATCTTGCTGGCTCGCAGCTCACCGCGTCGGTGCACCAACGTGACCTTGCGCGCGAACCGGGTGAGGAAGGTGGCTTCCTCGACTGCGGAGTCGCCGCCGCCGATGACCACGATGTCCTGCTCGCGGAAGAAGAAGCCATCACAGGTGGCGCACCAGCTCACCCCGCGACCGGACAGTCGGTCCTCGTGGGGCAGACCGAGCTTGCGGTAGCCCGAACCCATGGCGAGCACCACCGCGCGTGCTCGGTGCTCCGAGCCGTCGGCGAGTCTCACGGTCTTGATGTCGCCGTGCAGGTCGGCGCCGACGACGTCGTCGGCGACGAGCTCGGCACCGAACCGCTCGGCCTGGGCGCGCATGTTGTCCATCAGCGCGGGGCCTGTGACGCCCTCGGGGAAGCCGGGGAAGTTCTCGACCTCGGTGGTGGTCATCAGTGCGCCGCCTGCGGTGACGGAGCCTTCGAACACGAGCGGCGACAGCTGGGCCCTCGCGGCGTAGACAGCCGCGGTGTAACCGGCGGGGCCGGAGCCGATGATGATGACGTCGCGCACGTCGCTGGACACGTTGGTCCTCGTCTCGTCGTGGCCGCGAACGGCCGGGGGATGGCGGTCAAGAGCCTGTGCTCGCGGGCACCGCTGGCGGTGTGCTGGCACGGGCCTGCCGCTCGACTCTGGTCCAACGCATCCTAGGAGCCGGCCATTCCGACGCGGAGCCCGTGCACCGAGGCCGCTGCTGCGGTCAGGTTGGGTGGTCCAGCCTGAGAACCATTCGTGCCCTGGCGTGCTTCCAGGCGTCGTGCCGTGGCATCCAGCTCGGCCGAGTACGCGTCCTCGCGCGTGGGGGGCGGCCCGGCCCTTCCCCCGGTGGCGTTCTCCTCTTGAACGGCACGGTCCTCCTGCTCCCCGCTTCCTGCTGACGTTGTGTCGGCCGTCCCCCCGCCCGACAGGCCCTGGGAGCCGATCAGCGCGCCACCGCCGCCGATCACCGCCACGGTGGCGGCCGCGGCGGCGACCAGGCGAAGACGGGGATGGCGCTCAGCCCAGGTGCCCGTCGGGCGTCTGTCCGCGATCGGGGTCGCCGTGCTGGGGCGCGTGTCCTCGTCGACATCCTTGCCAGCGTCCTTGCCCGCGTCCTCGGCGTGCAGAACCGAGTCGAGACGAGCGGCAACCTCAGGGGGGGTGGGCGGAGGCGGTACGTCGGCGAGCAGCGCTGGCACGGCCTGGACGGCAGCCAGCAGCTGGGTGCAGTGGGAGCAGCTGTCGAGGTGCACCTCGAGCTCAGCCGTACGGCTCGGGGAAAGGAGTTCCTCCGCGAGGTCGGACAGCTCGTCGATGTCGGGGTGCGGCGCGTTCACGTGGCCCTCCCCGTCGTCTCGTGGTCGTCGGTCGTCTCGTGGCCGCCGGCTTTGGATTCGTTTGCCTCGCGGTCAGAGGCCGGCTGGCCCTCGCGGCCTGTCGGTGGGACGCGCCCGGGCGGCCTGGGGTTCCTGGCTTGGCCGAGCGGTGGCAACACCGGGGTGCCGGTGTTGAGCGGCGCCAGCAACGGCGCGAGTCGAGCCCGACCACGGGAGCAGCGGCTCTTCACGGTCCCCACCGGACAGTCAAGGACCCCGGCGGCGTCGTGGACCGACCATCCCTGCATGTCGACCAGCACGAGGGCGGCACGCTGGTCGACCGGCAGCGTCGCGAGGGCGGCCAGCACCTGCCTCCGTCGCTCCTCAGCGAGCGCAGCCGCCTCCGGGTCACCTGCTCCCCGGTCCAGGCCACGGTCGGCTTGGTTCAGCGTCGAGTCCTCCAGCGGGTCGACGGGATCGCTCGGCCGCGAGCGTCGGCGGCGCAGCTGGTCCAGGCAGGCGTTGACCACCACCCGGTGCAGCCAGGTGGTGACCGCCGCGTCGCCCCGGAAGCTGCCGGCCCGGCGGAAGGCGGCGATGTAGGCGTCCTGCAGCGCGTCGGCCGCGTCGTCCGGGTTGCGCATTACCTGCAGCGCGATC
>DASQMN010000128.1:0-6987 GCA_035645475.1 Nocardioidaceae bacterium | reverse complement strand
TCCGACTCCGGTTCCGGGTCGACTGACGAGTCCGGCGTCGAGTGCCTGGATGCGGCGCTGTGGTACGAGCGATCGACGTTGGAAGCGCTGGTGGCGGCGATGAGCATCCCGCCCGGCTGCGACGATCGCCTCGAGCCGCTGATCCGCGAGCGACGGATGGCTCGACTGCTCAGCTCGGTCGAGATGGCGACACTCACTGCGGCCCTCGGTCCTGCGCCCGACCTGGCTACCGCGATCGGCGGCGGGTGGGCCGGCGTCCTGCGCGAGCACGACGCGGCACTCCAGCGGTTGGCCGAGCAGGTGGAGAGCGCGGCTGCCCGCCTGAGTCCGCTACCTACAGCTGAGCGCTCACGGCTTGAAAACGCTAGCAGTGAGCAAGCAAGATGACGACATGAACAAAATTGATGTCGGTACTGCAGTCGAGTCCTTCGGGGACTTCATTCGGGAGCGACGGCGGAGTGCTCAGCTCTCCCTGCGACAGCTGGCGGAGCAGACCGGGGTCTCCAATCCCTATCTGAGCCAGATCGAGCGAGGTATGCGCAAGCCGTCAGCGCAGGTGCTGCAGCAGCTCGCCAAAGCCCTTCGAGTGTCGGCCGAGACCATGTACGTACGGGCCGGGATGCTCGATCCGGATGAGGAGGGTGCGCGCTCGGTCGAGCTGGCAGTCCTCTCGGACACGGGGCTGACCGAACGACAGAAGACCGTGCTGCTCGACATCTACCAGTCGTTTCGGCGGGAGCACCTCGACGCCGCTGACGCCGCTGACGCCGCTGACGCCGCTGACGCCGACGCGGCTCCACTGGTCGCCGGAACGGTCGGCGACTGAGCTCGTCGCTGCATACGAGCGCATCGAACGCGGTGCCCGCCACCCCATGGGGGAGGCGGGCACTGTCCTTGCAGCACGGCCGTCAGCGGCGCGACTGCACCTCGGCGCGTAGCTCGAGGGCACGCCGCTCATCGTGGCGCCGGCCTTCTAGGCCGCGGCGACTACTCTGGCCGTGTGGTCGACCTCAATAACCTGCAGGGCTGGATCGCGCTAGGGCTCACCTTGGTGCTGCTCCTGGTCAAGGCGTTCGCGCTGCTCGACGCCCTGCGCCGTCCACCGGAGGTCTTCGTGGCAGCCGACAAGCAGACCAAGAACCTCTGGCTGCTGCTGCTCGGCCTCGCCGTCGCCGCCGACGTGCTGCTGCGTGGCCCGTTCGGCTTGATCAACCTTCTCGGCACCGTGGCCGCTCTGGTCTACCTCGCCGACGTTCGACCGGCGGTTCGCGACTTCACACCGCGCCGCTAGCCGGAGGACCGGCCGGCTCGGCCTTGACGTCAGCCGCGGCGCGCCCGAGCCGCTGAACGTCCTCGCGAGGTCGCGTCGAGGACGACCTTGCGAATGCGGACCGCGGTGGGCGTCACCTCGACGCACTCGTCCTCGCGGCAGAATTCCAGCGACTGCTCCAGCGACAGCTTGCGGGCCGGCACCAGCTTCTCGAACTCGTCCGCGTTGGAGCGGACGTTGGTCATCTTCTTCTCTTTCGTGATGTTGACGTCCATGTCGTCGGCGCGGCTGTTCTCACCGACGATCATTCCTTCGTAGACCTCGGTGGCCGGCTCGACGAACATGGTGCCGCGCTCCTGCAGGTTGGTCATCGCGTACGACGTGGCTGCGCCGGTGCGGTCGGCGACCAGCGAGCCCGACGAGCGGGTGCGCAGCTCACCGAACCACGGCTCGTACCCCTCGAACACGTGGTGGGCGATCCCGGTGCCGCGGGTGTCGGTGAGGAACTCGGTGCGGAAGCCGATCAGCCCGCGCGCCGGCACGAGGAACTCCATGCGCACCCAGCCGGTGCCGTGGTTGACCATCTGCTCCATCCGACCCTTGCGGACGGCCAGCAGCTGGGTGACGGTGCCGAGGTACTCCTCAGGGCAGTCGACGGTCAGGCGCTCGACCGGCTCGTGCAGCTTGCCGTCGATCGTCTGCGTGACGACCTGCGGCTTGCCGACGGTGAGCTCGTACCCCTCGCGGCGCATCTGCTCGACCAGGATCGCCAGCGCCAGCTCACCGCGACCCTGCACCTCCCAGGTGTCGGGCCGCTCTGTGTCGAGCACGCGGATCGACACGTTGCCGACCAGCTCGCGGTCGAGGCGGTCCTTGACCAGTCGTGCTGTGACCTTGGTGCCCTTCTCCCGCCCGGCCAGTGGAGAGGTGTTGGTGCCGAGCGTCATCGAGATCGCCGGCTCGTCGACCGTGATGAGCGGCAGCGGGCGCGGGTCGTCGGGGTCGGTGAGCGTCTCGCCGATGTTGATGCCAGGGATTCCCGCGATCGCGACGATGTCACCCGGACCGGCAGAGGTGCCGGCCACCCGCTCCAGCCCCTGCGTGACGAGCAGTTCGGTGATGCGGACTCGCTCGGTCGATCCGTCACGCTTGATCCACGCCACCGAGGTGCCCTTGCGCAGCTCGCCCTCGTGCACGCGTACGAGTGCGAGCCGGCCGAGGAACGGTGAGGCGTCGAGGTTCGTCACGTGCGCCTGCAGCGGCGAGCCGGGGGTGTGGGTCGGGGCCGGGACCGCGTCGAGGATGGTGGTGAACAGCGGCACGAGGTTGTCGGAGTCGGGCATGCCGCCGTCGGCGGGCTGTGTGGTGGACGCCCGTCCGGCTCGCGCCGATGCGTAGACGATCGGGAAGTCCAGCGACGACTGGTCGGAGTCGGAGTCCAGCAGGTCGAGGAACAGCTCGTACGTCTCCTCGACCACCTCGGCGATGCGGGCGTCGGGGCGGTCGACCTTGTTGACCACCAGCACGACGGGCATCCGGGCGGCCAGCGCCTTCCGCAGGACGAAGCGGGTCTGCGGGAGGGGACCCTCGGAGGCGTCGACGAGCAGCACCACGGCATCGACCATGGACAGGCCGCGTTCGACCTCGCCGCCGAAGTCGGCGTGGCCCGGGGTGTCGATGATGTTGATGGTCACGCCGCCGTCGGGCGCGCCCGGCCCGACGTAACGCACGGCGGTGTTCTTCGCGAGGATCGTGATGCCCTTCTCGCGCTCGAGGTCCCCTGAGTCCATCACCCGGTCGGTGTGCTCGGTGTGCGCGGCGAACACTCCGGACTGCCACAGCATCGCGTCGACCAGCGTGGTCTTGCCGTGGTCGACGTGGGCGACGATCGCGACGTTGCGCAAGTCGTCACGGCGTGCGGTGGCGGGTGCGCCGTCGAGTGTCGAGGTGAGCGTGGGCATGGGGCGAGGACGTCCTTCGAGGATGGGGATGGCGTCGGGGGAGCATGCTCCCGCCCTGACGCTCACGCCCCAGTCTAGCCGCCGGGCGGCTCCGGCTCGGCTGGTTCGCCCGCTCGGAACCGATCTGGTTGCGTTGCTGCCGCTCGGGCGACCGGGACGCATCATCTCGTTCGCCCGCCGCCGTCAGCCGGAGCGGTCGACCTTGTGCTGGGCGGCCTGCGCCCGTGGCTTGATCACCAGCAGGTCGATGTTCACGTGTCGCGGCCGGGTCGCTGCCCACGTGATCGCGTCGGCGACGTCCTCTGCGACCAGCGGCTCGGCAACCCCGGCGTACACCTGCCCGGCGCGCTCCCGATCGCCCCCGAACCGGACGAGCGCGAACTCCTCGGTGCGCACCATGCCCGGCGCGATCTCCACCACCCGGACAGGCTGGTCGAACAGCTCGAGGCGCAGCGTCTCGGTGAGCACCTGGACGCCGTGCTTGGCGGCGGTGTAGCCGCCACCGCCCTCGTACACGATGCGTCCGGCGGTCGAGCCGACGTTGACGATCACGCCATCGCCGGTCGCGCGCAACGCGGGCAGCAGCGCCTGGGTGACGTGCAAGGTGCCGAGCACGTTGACCTCGTACATGGCCCGCCACTCGTCGGGATCGGCCCGTTCGACCGGGTCAGACCCGAAGGCGCCGCCGGCGTTGTTGACGAGTACGTGCAGCTCCTCGCCGACTGCGTCGGCGAGTGCGTCGACCTGTGCCCGGTCGGTGACGTCGCAGGCGACGGCGCTGCCACCGATCTCATCCGCCAGCTGCTCGATGCGATCGGTACGCCGGGCGGCGCAGACGACATGGAACCCGGCTGTAGCGAGGGCACGCGCGGTAGCCGCTCCGATGCCGCTGGAAGCGCCGGTGACAACTGCGTTGCGGAAGCTCATACGCCGATGGTCCCAGCCGTACCGGCGCTGCGGTCGACCGCGCCTCGCGTGCGTACCAGGCTCCGGCTGGCTGCGGCCGGCCCGCCGTACAGATCTATCGACATTGCTGCTGCTCGGGCGACCCGAGTGTCGACAGATGCGTACGCGTGCCGAGCTGGGGGCCGCGGTCGATCCGGCGCGACGGCGACAACCGCGAGCCACGCGTGGCAAGCGCCATGCCCGGGTACGTCCGCGTCGCAGCGCAGCCATCGCTGGTGAGACGTCCGCAGCTCGGCTCGCGGACGTCGGGGGAATGAGTCAGGATCGCCGCCGGTTTCAAGCGATGGCCCAAACGTCAGGAGCGCCGATGAGAGCAGCACTACGTCGGCTGGCTCTGCTCAGCGTGCACACGTCGCCACTCGACCAGCCGGGTACGGGTGACGCGGGTGGCATGAACGTCTACATCCTCGAGCTCGCCCGCCGCCTCGCCGCCCGCGACGTCGAGGTCGAGGTCTTCACGCGCGCGACGTCATCGGAGCAGCCACCAGTCCTCGAGGCGCTGCCCGGAGTTCTCGTCCGCCACATCCCTGCCGGGCCGTACGAGGGTCTGTCCAAGGCAGACCTGCCCGCCCAGCTGTGCACCTTCGTACGCGAGGTGCTGCGCACCGAGGCCGAGCACGCGCCTGGCCGCTACGACCTCGTGCACTCGCACTACTGGCTGTCCGGCCAGGTTGGCGCGGTCGCCAGCGACCGGTGGGGGGTGCCTCTGGTGCACACCATGCACACCATGGGCAAGGTCAAGAACGCAGCCCTGGCCGCCGGCGACTCCGCCGAGCCGCTCAGCCGCCTGATCGGCGAGGAGCAGGTCGTCGACGCCGCCGACAGGCTCATCGCCAACACCTCGGCAGAGGCCACCCAGCTGGTCGAGGAGTACGGCGCCGATCCCGCTCGGGTGGACGTCGTCCACCCCGGCGTCGACCTCGACGTCTTCGTACCCGGCCGGGCGCGGGCACGTCGCGACCTCGGGCTTCCGGCCGATGCGCACGTGCTGTTGTTCGCCGGTCGGATCCAGCCGCTCAAGGCGCCCGACGTGCTTCTACGGGCCGCCGCGGTGCTCGCGCACGACCCACAGCTGCGCCGCCGCCTCGTTGTCGCGGTGGTCGGTGGACCGTCAGGCTCCGGCATGGACAACCCCCGCGCCCTGGTGGCGCTGGCCGCCGACCTGGGCATCTCCGACATCGTGCGGTTCGTACCTCCGGTGGACCAGCGCAGCCTCGCCCAGTGGTACGCCGCCGCGTCGGTGGTGTGCGTCCCGTCGTACTCGGAGTCGTTCGGCCTGGTCGCGCTCGAGGCGGCCGCCTGCGGCACCCCCGTCGTCGCCGCCGCTGTCGGTGGCCTCCAGACCGCCGTCCGGCACGGGCGTACGGGGCTGCTCGTCGAGGGTCACGATCCCAGCCGCTGGGCTGTCGAGCTCGCCGGACTGCTCGCCACTCCGACGCGGCTGCATGTCATGGGTGAGCGAGCCATTCGGCACGCCGCCGGGTTCAGCTGGCAGCACACCGCGGCGGCCACGATCGACGTGTACGACCGCGCTGCGACCTCGCTGTGGCCTGTGGCCAGCGCCGTCTCGTGAGCGAGGGCGACAGCGCACGTGCCGTCGAGATCGTCCGTCGCGCCCTCCTCGACGCCGACCTCGAGCACACCGAGCCGCGACCGGGCGTCTTCGAGGTGGTGCTGCCCGGACAGCGCAAGCTCCAGACGCCCTGTCGTATCGAGGTGCGTGAGCATGCCGTCGGGCTGCACGCTTTCGTCGCCCGCAACCCCGACGAGCAGCACGAGCGGGTCTATCGCTGGCTGCTCGAACGCAATCTGAAGATGTACGCCGTCGCGTTCGGCATCGACCACGCCGGCGACATCTACCTGGACGGCCGGCTGCCGGTACACGCGATCACCCCTGACGAGGTGGACCGGCTACTCGGCTCGGTGCTGACGTACGCCGATGAGTCGTTCAACTCGATCCTGGAGCTCGGCTTCGAGACCTCCATCCGCCGGGAGTACGACTGGCGGATCGCCCGCGGTGAGTCGACTCGCAACCTCGACGCCTTCAAGGGGTGGCTGGAACCACGCTGACGACGGGAAGCGTTCCGCCGGTCGGCGGCGTTGTCGCAGGCATGCAGCTCCAGGTTTTCTCCGACGTGGCGTGCCCATGGTGCTATCTGGGCGTCCACCGGCTGCAACGGGCCGCCGGGCTCTTCGCCATGCGTACGGGGCAGCCGGTCGACCTGTTGTTGCGGGCGTTCCAGCTCGAGCCGCAGGCACCCGCGGAGCCACGGCCGCTGCTCGAGGTGCTGGCCGACAAGTACGGCACCGCCCGGGCCGAGCAGGCGGCCGCCCGGCTGGCGGAGGAGTTCGCCGCCGATGGCCTGCCGCTCGACCTCGACGCCGCCGTGCAGGCCAACACCTTCGATGCGCATCGCCTGCTGACCTGGGCGGAGTCGGTCGGCGGCGCTCCCACGCAGCTGGCACTCGCCGGTGAGCTTTGGCGAGCGCACTTCGCCGAAGGTGCCGACATCGCCGACGCCACGACGCTGGCCACCCGCGCCGCGGTGGTGGGGCTCGACGTGTCCGCTGCCGAGCAGCTGCTCGGCTCCGACGCCTACGCCGGTGAGGTGGCCCTGCAGCAGCGGACCGCCCACGAGCTGGGCATTCGGTCGGTGCCCACCGTCGTGCTCGAGCGCACGTACGTGGTGACCGGCGCCCAGACCCAGACCGCCTACGAGCAGGTGCTCCGCGAGGTTCGCAGGGCCAGCGCCGCCGGCTGACCGGTGGCCGTGGCCGGTGGCTAGGCTC
>DASQMN010000127.1:0-3536 GCA_035645475.1 Nocardioidaceae bacterium | reverse complement strand
CCGCCGTGTCGGGAGATCTCGGCCGCCACCCAGCCGATGCGGGCGATGTTCGTCTCGCGATCGGCGCGCGAGAAACCGAGACCCTTGGACAGGTGGTGCCGTACCACGTCACCGTCGAGGCTGGTGACCGTGCGGTCGCCGCGCTCGAGCAGCACGTCGTGCAGGGCCCGGGCGAGCGTCGACTTGCCGGAGCCGGACAGCCCGGTGAAGAACACGACGAGGCCACGCCGCTCCCGCGGTGGCCGGTCCCGCGCTATGACGGCTGCGACCGCCTCACTGGTGGCGCCAAGATGACCGGGCATCAGGACGTCGGGGGCGTACGCGGCGGCCACAGTGCGCACCAGCTGATCCGTCGCCGCGTCGTCATCGCGGGCGGCGAGAGCGACCGCGACCATCTCGGCGTGCGGCACCTGGGCTGCCAGCGTGGCGCGGACCAGCCCCGGTCCGGACAGCTCGCGCGGCCCACCGGGTCCGGTGCACACCAGGAGGAGCGCGGTGCGGCCCGACTCGGCGGCGTGCGCGGTGACCTCCTGGACGTCCTGCGTCGTCAACGGCTCGCGTACCGGCACCACGAACGCGTTCGGGAAGGCGTTGCGCACCTCGGCCGGTGAGCGGTGGTACTGCCGGAACGGCCCGTACTCGCCATGGGCCAGGGGGGCGACCGGTCCGGCCAGCCCCGTGCCGGAGGCGGCGGCGTACGTGTCGCGCACCGTCAGGCGGGCGACGGGCACGCCCTCCGGGTCGAGAAGGGTCAGTGCGCCGTGCTCCGCGGCGGTGGTGCCGGTTGGGGCGTCGACCACCAGGGTCGCCGGTCCCTCGCTTGTGAAGCCGTTCGGCAGCACCCCGAAGACGAGTAGCTCGAGGTCGGCGAGCTCGCGCGGGGACGGGGTCCACTGAGGGTCGGGCACGCGGGGATTGTGCCAGCCGCGACCGGCTGGCCGTACCCGACGGCCGCGCCGTAGGTACAGATCAGAACGTGGCGCGTACCTCGCCGACGGGCTGACCACCACCGAGGACTCTCGGCCGTCCCATCTGCTCGAGCACGTCGGCGTCGTGGCCGAGCCTGCGCAGGGCTGCTGCCAGCACCACCGGACGGGCACGGTCGGCCCCGTCCTCGATCTTCAGTGCCACGGCGGTGCCGTCGCGGAGGGCGAAGGCGTGGCACGCCTCGGCGCCGCTCTTGCCGATCGAGCCCGGAAGCGCTCTCAGCAGCGGTGGCTCGTCGCGACGGCTGCCACTCACCATGACGGGGTCACCGGCGATCGCGGCGGCGACCGCGCCTTCGGGCGACTCGGCCGGCGCCTGGACGAGGCGGCTGAAGGCGCGAGCGAGCCCTACCAACGAGGTGGCCAGCAGCGGTGCGCCACACCCGTCCACACCGATCCGGTCCACGCGCTCAGAGGTCAGCTCGGCGAAGACGTCGACGATCCGAGCCTGCAGTGGGTGGTCCGCCCGCAGATAGTCATCGGTGTCCCAGCCGTTGGCGGCGCATGTCGCCAACATGCCTGCGTGCTTGCCTGAGCAGTTCATCGCGATCGGCTCGCGTCGGCCGCCGCCTCGGATCCAGTCCTCGCGCGCGACCTCGTCGAGCGGATAGTCCGCTGGGGTCTGCAGCGCCGACTCGTCGAGCCCGGCGCTGGTGAGGATCTCGCGTACGCCCGTGATGTGCTCGCTCTCTCCCGAGTGCGATCCGCATGCCAACGCCAGCAGCCGCCCACGAAGCGGCAGCCCGTTGCGCACCATCGCGGTGGCCTGCAACGGCTTGTTGGAGGATCGCGGGTAGATCGGCAGGCCGACCGGCCCGACCTCCCACAGCACCGTGCCGTCTGGACCGACGGCCACCACTGAGCCGCGGTGACGGCTCTCCACGAACCCCGACCGCACAACCTCCGCGACGACGGGCACGTCAGCTGATGGACTCACGGGCGCGACCATAACCGGCGGCACGCAGCCGGCACGCTCGCGAAGCTCAGGCCACCGCTGCAGCGGCGAGCCGGCTGCTCCGACCGCCGCGTTGCACGACGGCGGCGTAGTACGCCTCCCGCCGGCGGCTCACGACCCGACCTGGTCCTTCCGGAGTGGCCAGTTCGTCAGGCAGCGCACGTTGCATCGCCCCGGTCAGCAGCGTCATCGCCTCGGCGCGGATCTGGGAGACCCGGGACTCGGTGACCCCTAGCTCCGCCGCGAGCTCGACCATCGGCCGCTCGTCGAGGTAGTAGCCGCTGATGACCACACGCAGCCGATCGGGGAGCAGGTCGATGGCTTCGTGCAGGTAGGTCAGGCGCTCTCGCACGAGCAGCTGTTCTCCCGGGCCGGGAAGGTGCGTCGGCAGCAGCTCTTCGAGCCCACCGGCGGTGATTCCCTGCAGCGAGAGAACGGTGCCGCGCGAGACGTCGCCGCTGTGGGCTGCCACCTCGGCGGTCGACAGCCCGGACGCCTGGGCGACCTCGGCCGATGTCGCGGTGCGTCCGTGCGTCATGGCCAGCTCGGCGCGCACCGACTCCAGCTCGCGCTCACGCCGCCGGACCGACCGGCTGGCCCAGTCCAGGCCGCGCAGCTCGTCGAGCACGGCGCCGCGGATGCGCTGGGCGGCGTAACGCCCGAGGGGTACGCCGCGCGACGGGTCGAAGGCACGCACCACCTGGACGAGCGCCATGAGTCCAGCAGAGGTGAGGTCGTCGCGGCTGACGTGACTCGGCACCCGCGCGAGTGTCTCCCGCACGATGTGCCCGACAAGCGGCATGTGCTCGCGCACGATGCGCTCCTCCTCCGCCGAGTCCGCAGCCTGTGCGCAAGACACCGCATCGGATTCGCTCAGGGCACGCTTCTTGCTGCCGATGATCGCCATGAGCCCACCTTGTGACCCGTGCTGGGGCGAATGGTGCGAAGAGTGACTAGCTGACCTGTTCGACGGCCGGGTTCGCCCGAAAGGTCGAGTCTCGACGCGACGAACGTCGAAGGAAGCGGCCAGATTCGCTCAGTTCGGCCCGCGGCGCGCCGACAAGGTGTACGTGCACTCGCCCGCTCGGCCACTCCCCGCTCAGCCTCGTCGGCACCTGCCGGCTCGAGACGACACTCACACGACCTCCGACTCCGGTTCCGGGTCGACTGACGAGTCCGGCGTCGAGTGCCTGGATGCGGCGCTGTGGTACGAGCGATCGACGTTGGAAGCGCTGGTGGCGGCGATGAGCATCCCGCCCGGCCGCGACGATCGCCTCGAGCCGCTGATCCGCGAGCGACGGATGGCTCGACTGCTCAGCTCTGTCGAGATGGCGGCACTCACTGCGGCCCTCGGTCCTGCGCCCGACCTGGCTACCGCGATCGGTGGCGGGTGGGCCGGCGTCCTGCGCGAGCACGACGCGGCACTCCAGCGGTTGGCCGAGCAGGTGGACACCGCGGCTGCCCGCCTGAGTCCGCTACCTACAGCTCAGCGCTCACGGCTTGAAAACGCTAGCAAGCAGCAAGCAAAATGACGACATGAACAAAATTGATGTCGGTACTGCAGTCGAGTCCTTCGGGGACTTCATTCGGGAGCG
>DASQMN010000126.1:0-21498 GCA_035645475.1 Nocardioidaceae bacterium | reverse complement strand
ATGCTCGGCCTGATTGCCGAACACACCGGGCAGCCCCTGGCCACCATCCAGTCCGACTCCCTGCGGGATCGGTGGTTCACCGCCGAGGAGGCCCGGTCGTACGGCCTCATCGACCACGTCGTGACCTCGCTCGACGACGTTCGCCCCGGCGAGCGCAGCCTCACCGGGCTGGGAGTGAGCTGAGGTGAGCAGCTACACCATCCCCAGCGTGGTGGAGCGGCGGCCGACCGGCGAGCGCTTCCTCGACATCTACAGCCGCCTGCTGAGCGATCGGATCGTCTACCTGGGCACCGAGATCGATGACGGAGTGGCCAACGTGGTCATCGCGCAGCTGCTGCACCTGGAGTTCGAGAACAGCGACCGGGAGATCAATCTGTACATCAACTCGCCAGGCGGGTCGGTCAGCGCGATGTTCTCGATCTACGACACCTTGCAGTTCATCGCCGCTCCAGTGGCCACCACCTGTGTGGGGCAGGCCGCGTCCGCGGCCGCTGTACTGCTGGCGGCTGGGGCTCCTGGTCGGCGGTCGATCTTGCCGCACGGCCGGGTACTGCTGCACCAGCCGTCGACGCAGGGCCAAGGCACGCTCCCCGACCTCGTGCTGCAGGCCCGCGAGATCGTACGGGTGCGCGCCCAGATGGAGGAGGTGCTGAGCCGTCACACCGGGCAGTCGTTGGAGCGGGTGCGCGCCGACACAGACCGGGACACGGTGTTCCCGGCAGCGGAGGCAGTCGCCTACGGACTGGTCGACGAGGTGTTCACTGCGCGCGACTGACCGGCACGGGGCCGGTCACGCCGCCAGCGCGACCGGCCCACCGGGCCGATCGAATCCGCCGGAGGTCCGGCGGGCGACGTCGAGCGTAAGCCGGTGCTGCACAAGCCGGGTGAGGTCTACCAGAGTCAGATTCAGGGCCCCCGTCACCGCTTGAAGGATCTCCGATGACGGCTCCTTGCGGCCCCGTTCCACCTCTGAGAGGTACTGAACGGAGATGCCGGCTCGGTCAGCGACCTCGGCAAGGCTCTGCTCCAGGCGGTGCCGCTGATCGCGGAGCACTCCGCCTGCCGACTCTCTCCACAACGGCTCCAGGGGGTGCTTCCTGTCGGCGCCAGCTCTGGGCCGGGCGACGACCGAGCCCTCCTCGGCCAGCGTGGTCGCGGCGTTCGAGGCCCGTCGAAACGGCAGCAGCTCTCCCATGACCGGAGTCTAGGTGCGGGTCACCTGGTTCCCGGTCAGGTTCCGCTGAGGGCAGAAGCCTCAATCCCGCCGTCACAGGCGACGTCCGCAACGTCATCAGTGGTTGCATGTCGAGAAGCGCCTGCCACCTCCGCTCACTAGGTGAAGGGCCGCGACAGGCGCGGCCCGCGATCAGGGAGACGACGATGACCAAGTACCTGCTCCTCAAGCACTACCGCGGCGGCCCGGAGCCGCATCGCCCTGTGCCACCGATGGATCAGTGGGCGCCTGAGGACGTGGAGGCGCACATGGCCTTCCTCGGGCACGTCAGCGAGCTGCTCGAGAAGAACGGCGAGTATGTCGACGCGCAGGCGCTCACCCCGGAACGCACCTGGGTGCGCTACGGCGGTCCCGCTGCGGCACCCGTCACCACCGACGGGCCGCTACCCGAGACGAGCGATCTCGTGGCGGGCTGGTACATGATCGATGTCGAGTCCTACGAGCGTGCGCTCGAGCTGGCGGCGTACGTGTCGTCCGAACCCGGCCCGGGCGGTGAGCCGCTGTACGAGTGGATCGACGTCCGGGAGGTCATGTCCGAGGCGCCGTCGGACATCTGACCGGCGTGATGGACGAGCCGACGCCACGGCTGGACGAGGGCGCCCTGCGTGCCCTCGTCCCTCGGGTGCTTGCAGGTCTGGTCCGGCGGGGCGAGGACTTCGACGCGGCTGAGGACGCGCTGCAGGAGGCGCTGTTGGAGGCGCTGCGGGTGTGGCCCGAGCATCCGCCACGGGAGCCGGGCGCGTGGCTGGCCACCGTTGCGACGCGGCGGCTCGTCGACTCCCGCCGCAGCGAGGTGGCCCGGCTCCGCCGAGAGGAGGCGACGGACGCCGAAAGGCGGCCAGCCGCCACGGAGGAGGGCGACGACGCCCTCTTCCTGCTGTTCTGTTGCTGTCACCCCGACCTCACGCCCGCGTCCCAGGTGGCGCTCACCCTGCGCGCCGTCGGGGGCCTCACCACCCGCGAGATCGCCGATGCGTTCTACGTGCCCGAGGCCACGATGGCCCAGCGGATAAGCCGGGCCAAGCGTGCTTTGCGGGGGCGTCGCCTGGACCAGCCCGGCGACCTTGCCGTCGTCCTGCGGGTGCTCTACCTGGTCTACACGGCCGGGCACGAGGGCCGGGTGGACCTGGCCACCGAGGCCATCCGGCTCGCCCGACAGCTCACCCTCGCCACGGAGGAGCCGGAGGCGCGCGGGCTGCTCGCGCTGATGCTGCTCAACCACGCCCGGCTCCCGGCACGGCACGACTCGCAGGGTCGCCTGGTGACGCTCGACCGGCAGGACCGCGACCTGTGGAACACCCGCGAGATCGCCGAGGGCGTGCGCGTCCTGCAGTCAGCGCTGGCCATGCAGACCGAGGACCGGCGCCCCGGCCGGTACCAGGTCGAGGCCGCCATCGCGGCCCTGCACGACGATGCGGCGGTCGCCGAGGAGACCGACTGGCCGCAGATCCTCGCCTGGTACGACGACCTCGTCGCGCTGACCGAGAACCCCGTCCGCCGGGACCCCGCCGCGGTCCTCGGCCGAGCGGTCGCGGCCGGCCATGTCCTCGGTGCAGCCGCCGGTCTGCGTGAGACGGACCGGCTGCGCGAGGTGATCGGCGAGCGGCACCGGTGGCACGCCGTGCGTGGGTACCTGCACGAGCTCCACGGTGACCTGCCCGCGGCCGCCATGTCGTACGCGGAGGCGGCCCGCCGGGCCACCAACATCGCCGAGCGCAACCACCTGGTCCGCCAGGCAGCCCAGGCGCGACGCTTCTGAGGCCCGCCTCGTCAGCAGATCGGCCGTCTCGACGTGACGTCGGGCGAGTCACTCACTCGACGGCTCCGGTACGGCGAACAGGTGCTCTCGGCAGAGGAACGCGCGCGCCAGGTCGTCGGGCAGGCCCTCGAACGGCGAGGTCTGCGAGCGGTGGGCATGGATGGCGGTCCACCGTTGCTGCCAGAACTCAGTCGTGTCGACGACATGGGTGACGAGGTCATCAGGGGTGCCCAGCTCGCCGAGGGCGAGGTAGACGGAGTCCGCATGCTGCTGAGACATGTGCTCCGCCCACTGCTTCATCACCGAGCGGGCTAGGCACTGCAGGTAGACCGGGATGCCGCGCTCAGCGGCGACCTGGACCACGACGTCACGCACCCTGTTGTGATCACGGTGCCCGTCCGAGCCGTCGAGGGTCACGAGCACGTTCGGATCGAAGCCGTCCACCGAGCGGCTGATGCCCGCATGCAACAGCGCGGCCTCGGCGTCCACGAGCGCGCCAGGTCCGGCCTCGCCGGTCATCCCGGAGTCCAGGAACCCCAACAGGTCGACGCGCTCCACCCCGAGCAGGTCGGCGGCAGC
Source organism: Nocardioidaceae bacterium (assembly GCA_035645475.1). Lineage (GTDB taxonomy): Bacteria > Actinomycetota > Actinomycetes > Propionibacteriales > Nocardioidaceae > DASQMN01. The sequence continues at coordinate 17,926 of DASQMN010000126.1, read as the reverse complement.
GCGCAGCTCGCCTTCCCGTAGCTCGCCGACGCCGCCCCGCGGGACCTCCACTCCGTCAGCCACCTCGCCGGCTTCCCCTCGGGTCGCGCAGCACACGGCAGTCACTGCACCCGCCTTCCGTGCGTGCAACAGGAGGGACCCGCATCCGAAGGTCTCGTCGTCGGGGTGCGCGACAACGACCTGCAGGCGCGTGCCTGCGGCATTCCTCAACGGGAACATTGCAGAATCCTCCCGGGCTGTCATAGGCGCTGCTCGCACGACCGATCCGCGCGGCACGTTGACTCACGATATTCGCCGCCGGGGCCCGACCGCCGCCCCACCGGTGGAAGGCTCAGCCGGCTGGTCGACCGGCCGACGTAACCTGCTCAGCCCGGGTACGACGTATCGGAGGTGCACTCGTGACGACATCGGCAGACGTGACCGTGGCCCTGGCAACCGCTGCCGAGGTGCCCGACCTGGATGCCGAGGGCCAGCTGCTGGTCCGGTGCCTGGAGGAGCTGCGCGTGCGGGCCGTCCCTGCGGTCTGGGACGATCCGGACGTTCGGTGGAGGGACTTCGACCTTGTGGTGGTCCGGTCGACCTGGGACTACCCGACCAGACTGACGGAGTATCTGAGCTGGGCGGAGCGGGTGTCGTCCACGACCGTGCTGATGAATACCGCCGCCCTGCTGGCATGGACCACGGACAAGAACTACCTGCGCGTCCTGGAGGGCGCTGGAGTGCCGATCGTGCCGTCGGCCATCCTGAACCCAGGTGCGGCGCCCGAGCACGAGTACCTGGGGCACGAGCACGTGGTCAAGCCCACCGTGTCCGCCGGATCCAAGGACACGCTGCGCCTGGGTCCCGACGAGGACAGCCGATCGATCCAGCACACCCGAGCTCTGCTGCAGCAGGGACGAGGCGTTCTCATCCAGCCGTACCTGCGCGACGTTGACACCACGGGGGAGACCGCCCTGGTCTACGTCGACGGAGTGTTCTCCCACGCCACGTCCAAGGCAGCGATCCTCCGGAGGGGGGCTGGCCTGGTCGAGGGTCTCTTCGCCGAAGAAGTGCTCAGTCCGCGCACCGCGACCGACGCCGAGCTCGACGTCGGTGGCCGCGCCATCGCCGCCGTGCCGACCGGGGACGGAAACCCTCCGCTGTACGCGCGGGTAGACCTGCTTCCGGCCGCGGATGGCCCACGAGTGCTCGAGCTCGAGCTCGCTGAGCCCTCTCTGTTCCTGCAGCATCACGACGGTGCAGCACAGCGGCTGGCGCAGGCGATACGTCAGCGGGCCGACAGCACCCGGGGGCAGTAGGCAGGCTCCGGAGCGCTGCGTGTCGCGGGCTGAGCGACTCAGTCGGCGCAGGCGGTTTCGCCGGGTGACCACTCGGCGAGGCTCGAGCCCAGCAGCGGGTCGGCACGCTGCCGACCGAGATTCCACTCCAGCCAGTCGTCGCTGCCGAGCTCCTTGCCACTCAGCGCGCACGGGGCCTGCTCGGCCGGGAGGGTGGCGAGCACCGGCACCGCATCAGCGGAGAGTGACTGCAGGTAGGACCAGTCCACCTTGCCGGTCTCGTCGTACCGGTCCAGGTTGTGCTGTGCGATCCAGGCGTCCGGGTTGACCGCGGCCAGCAGGAGCAGAAGTCCGGCCCCGCTGAGCAACGACGCGCGGGGCAGCCAGGCTGCCCGGAGCGTGACCCCGGACACCAGTACACCGAGTACCAGCAGCCCGAGCCAACCCTCGAAGACATCGACCAGCAGGCGGAGCCGGGTGAAGCCGTAGGCCTCCTGGTACACGTGCATCCGGTAGAGAGCGGAGGCCACCACCACCAGCGTCAGCACGCACAGGAGGCCGAGTGATCCGCGGAGCCAGGCCCGATCCACCGTCGTCGAGCGCGCTGCCTTGCGAGCGGCCGCCCACACCACCAGGAGAGTGAGGGCGGTGGCGACGGTCAGCTGGCCGAAGCCCTGGTGCACGTACTCGGCGTACGTCAGGCCGGTGGTGCTCTCGAGGTAGCCGTGCCCACCGAAGATGACCGTCGCCTGGGCGGCCAGGAACACCACGAAGACACCGTCGACGAGCAGCACGGGTGCCAGCCACTCGTAGCGCTGCGCGACAGATCGCGCCCTGCCCGTCCTCGAGTCGACCCTGGGCGGGTTCACCGCGAGGTACGTCGCCGCCAGCACCATCCCGCCGATCGCGACGGTGAGGAACGCCCGCAACACGAACGAGTCGACCTGCAGGTCGGGGACGACCGCGCCTGCCCACTCGGCGAACAGCGCGTCGGCAGAGGCGAACAGGAGCCCGAAGACGATCAGCCCCAGGAGCGACCACCAGACCGTGCGCAGGATGGCCGCGCTCCTCCCCCCACCGGTGACGGCCCGCAAGGAACGACCCAGCCACGGGGCTCCACGTAGCCCGGCGAGCGGCCAGGCCATGCATCCCAGCACGAACCCGGGCAGGGTGCGGCCGTTGACGAGGCCGACCATGCACAGCACACCGCCGGCCATGACGCAGAGCACCACGATCCATTCCGCGTCCCGGACGACGACCGTCGCCGCCAGGAGCACGCACAAGGCCGCGCAGGCCAGGGTGAAGGGGGAGCGGCGGTTCACACTGAAGCCGAGGATCACGCCTCCAGCCGCCAGCAGCACCGCGCACGTGCCCAGCCCGTGATCGCGGAACGGGAGGACGATGCCGGCCAACAGGCCGACCGCCAGGCTGCAGGCGACAGCCGGCACGCTCCCCGGAACCCCGTTGTCGGGCCAGAGCCGACCGAACACCGTGTCCATGGGCTCAGGCGTTGTGCCCGAGGAAAGTGCTCGGTCCGAGGAGGCGGCGGGCAGGGCGGGAACGGAGCGGGTACTCGAGCTGGTGCTGGCGGGCTCCAACGCGCTGCCGACGCGAGCCGGCGGCCGTCGCTCGAACGGCAGGTCGACGCGCACCCGGGCACCAGTGCTCCCGGGCTCGGGGTCGACGAAGGAGATGCTGCCGCCGTGGAGGTCGGTCACCCACCGGGCGATGGCCAGGCCCAGGCCGGTACCGCCGCCGCCCTCGGACTCGGCCAGGGTGCCGAACCGCTCGAAGACGCGGTCCCGGTCGGCCAGGGCGATGCCTGACCCTTGGTCCACCACCTCCAGTCGCCAGCCGGTCGCCATGCCCGCGGCCGTGACTCGGACGACACCGCCTGCGGGACTGTGCCGGGACGCGTTGTCCAGCAGGTTGGCGACCAGCTGGTGGAGCCGCGCCGGGTCCGCCGAAGCGGTCAGCGCCGACGGCGTGACGCGAACGTCGTAGGTGACCTGACGTCCAGCCACGCTCGCCTCGGCCACGGCACGGGTAAGCAGCTCCGCGACGGGCACCTGTGTGGTGGACAGCCTGACCGCGCCGGCGTCCACCCGGGCCAGGTCGAGCAGGTCCGAGGCGAGGGAGCTGAGGCGTTCGGCCTGGTGGAGGGCGGTCCGCAGGGCCACCGGGTCCGGTCGCCCGACCCCGTCGACGAGGTTCTCGAGGACGGCGCACAAGGCGGCGAGCGGAGTACGCAGCTCGTGGCTCACGTTCGCCACCAGCTCGCGGCGCTGGCGGTCCACGGCAGACAGGTCCGCGGCCATCCGGTTGAAGGCACGGGCCAGCTCACCGACCTCGTCGCCCGAGGTTGCGGTGACCCGGCCCGAGTAGTCGCCGGAGGCCATCCGGCGGGCGGCAGCGGTCATCTCGCGCAGGGGTGAGGTCATCCCCACGGCCAGCAGCTGGGTCACCCCGAGAGCCAAGGCGATGGTGACCGGGACGCTGAGCCAGAACGGCACACCCCCGCCGGCGCCGACCGACGCGACCACCGAGGCCACGGTGACGCTGACCGCGACGAGCAGCCCAAGCTTGACCTTGACCGACGTGACCTGGTCCAGGACAAGGTTGCTCACGGATCGTCAGCCGGTTCGAGGGCGTAGCCGACGCCGTGCACCGTACGCACCCGGTGCGAGCCCAGCTTGGCGCGGAGTGCCTTCACGTGGCTGTCGACCGTCCGGGTACCCGACGCACCCGGCCAGCCCCAGACCTGCGCGTAGAGACTGTCGCGGGTCAGGACGACGCCGGGGTTGCCGGCCAGATAGAGCAGCAGATCGAACTCGGTCGGGGTGAGGTGCACCTCCACGCCGCTGACCCAGACCCGACGAGCGGCCACATCGACCCGCAGGTCGCCCAGCTCGATGGCGGACCTCACCGCGAGCTCTGCCGCACGGTCGACCCGCCGCAGCAGGGCGGCGATCCGCGCCACCAGCTCACGCATCCGGAACGGCTTGGTGAGGTAGTCGTCGGCACCGACGCCGAGCCCCACGAGGACGTCCGCCTCGTCATCGCGTGCTGTCAGCATGAGAACCGGAACCGGTCGTCCGCCCTGGATCCGACGGCACACCTCGTGGCCGTCGAACCCGGGGAGCATCACGTCGAGAAGAACCAGATCCGGCGCCGACTCCGCGAACTGCGTGACCGCGCCCGGACCGTCCCACGCCTGGACCACGTCGTAGCCCGAGCCACGCAACCGGTCGGTGACCGCCTGGTTGATCACCGGCTCGTCCTCGACGACGAGGATCCTCGGTGCAGCTCCGCTGACTGGCATGGTGCGAGCCTAGAAGCCTGCTTGGTCGGGTGTGGCGGACAACTCGTGAAGGTTCTGTGCAGGTCAGCGGCTCCGATCTGCACACAACCTCCACACGTTCTCCCCGCCTTGTGACCACCGTCGCTTCTAGCGTTCGACCCATGATCAGCGTGCGAGGACTCACCAAGCGGTACGGCGACGTGCGCGCCGTCGACAACCTCACGTTCGACGTGGCGGCAGGGAAGGTGACCGGCTTCCTCGGCCCGAACGGGGCCGGCAAGTCAACGACGATGCGGATGGTCATGGGCCTCGATCGGCCCACCGCCGGGATCGCGACCGTCAACGCCAAGCGGTACGTCGAGCTCGCCGCGCCACTGAGCGAGGTCGGGGCGCTGCTCGACGCCGGCGCGATGCACCCCGGCCGTACGGGACGGGCACACCTGCGCATCGGGGCCCGCACCAACGGCATCTCCCTCTCTCGGGTCGAGGAGGTGATCGACGCGGTCGGCCTCGGGGCTGCGGCCGGCCGGCGGGTCAAGGGCTACTCCCTGGGCATGCGGCAGCGGCTCGGGGTCGCTGCCGCGCTGCTGGGCGACCCGCAGGTCCTCCTCTTCGACGAACCGGTCAACGGCCTCGACCTCGACGGGGTCCGATGGATCCGTGCGCTGTTGCGCGGCTTCGCCGACGAGGGCCGCACCGTGCTGGTCTCCAGTCACCTGATGAGCGAGATGCAGCTGATCGCCGACCGCGTCGTCATCATCGGACGTGGCCGCCTCATCGCCGACGCCGGCATCCGCGAGGTCCTGGGTGGCCTGGGCGGACAGCGGGTGCGGGTCCGCACGCCCGACGTGGACGCGCTGTACGGCGTCCTGGCCGATCGCGCGGCCGTGCAGCGTACGGCCCCCGGCGAGCTCGAGGTCACCGGCCTGCCCGCGACCGAGATCGGCGATCTCGCGCACACCGGAGGCGTCCCCGTGCACTACCTGGCGGAGGTCGAGCAGTCGTTGGAGCACGCGTACCTCTCCCTCACCGAGGAGAGCGTCGACTACCACGGCCACGCCCCCGAGCCGGTCGCGCGCGGAGCCGCTCGATGAGCACGGCGACCGTCCTCGCCCGCACGAGCTGGGCTGAGCTCAGCCGGATCAGCAGTGTCCGTTCCAGCTGGACCCTCGCCCTGGTGACAGCAGTCGCGGTGCTCGGCCTGGGCGCCGTCATCGGGTACGACGCGGCCGACGACCCCTCCGGCGTACCCGCGGACGCCAGCGCCTGGGACGGTGGCCAGCCCCTCGGAATGTTCGCGCTCTTCGGAGTTCTCGCGATGGCCGTCGTCACCAGCACCGCCGACCATGTCACCGGTGGGATCGTGCCGACCCTGCAGTGGACGCCGCGGAGAGGTGTGCTCCTCGCGGCCCGAGTGGGAGTCATCGTGTGCACCACATCTCTTCTCGGGGTGCTCCTGGTGGCCGCCGCGAGCGTGATGGTCTGGGCGTTCCGGCCCGAGCTCGGCCTGCCATTGGCTGAGGGCGCCGAGATCCTGTGGGCGCTCGCGTTCGTCTACGTCAGCGGTGCTCTGCTGGCGGTGGGCCTCGGGTTGTTCCTGCGCAGCACCGCCGGGGGCATGGTGACCGTGATTGCGCTCGTGCTGGTACTGCCGCCGCTGCTTGCGAACCTGCCCTATGACTGGGCCGTCATGCTGTCGGCGCTCACCCCCGGCTCCAACACCCTCTTCCTGATCTTCGGCGAAGGCCCCCGCGACGACATGACCGTTGCATCGTCGCGGCTCACCCTCGCGGCCTGGGCTGTCACAACGCTCGCCGCCGGCGGGTGGCGCCTGCTGCGCACTGACGCGAACCACTGACCGAAACACTGAGGAGTCCATCGTGACGTCGCCGCAGACCTACTACCGCCTTGCCGTTGGAGTCGCCCTCGCGACCGTGCTCTTCCTGATCCTGGCTGTCGGGGCCCTCGGCATCATCGGATCGGGCGGTCGACCGGACCGGATCTACGCCGCTGTCCTCGGGGTGCTCGTCCTCGGGACGGTCATCGCTCGGCTGCGACCCGCTGGCATGGCCGTAGCCCTTGCCGCGACGGCGCTCGCGCAAGCCGTCGTCTCCGCGACCGCACTCCTCGCGGGGCTGCACGTAGCGGAAGGCGCCTCGGTTGTGGACATCGTCGGCCTGACCGCGATGTACGCAGCCCTGTTCGGCCTGGCTGCCTGGCTCTTCTGGCGCGCGGCCGACGAGCCGTCGGATGTGGCGGTCAGGCGTCGTGCCTGACGTCGGGCACGCCGGAACTGCCCACTCCTTTGACGTCGGATGGCGATCGGCACGTCCGTGACCAGTGATGCACCCGAAGCCGGACTGAGGTGGCCGAAGGGGCGCATGTCAGGGTGGCGGCATGAGCCAGTCGAGTGCCCCTGAAGGCAAGCCCCCTGTCGTCGTGGTGACCGGAGCCAACGGCTTCGTCGGCTCACGCATCTGCGAGGCGCTGCGTGACAGGGGGGCGCATGTGCGTGCCGTCGTACGGCGCTCGGATACCGCCCCGGCACGGGAGGGAGTCGAGGAGTGGGTCGGCGACTTCGGTGACCCTGCCCAGGCAGCAGCCATGGTGCGAGGCGCGAGCGCCGTGGTCACGACGGTGCATCCGATGGGGACGGACTACGACACCCAGCATCGCGTCGCGGTCGAGGGCACGCCGGTCCTGGCTCGAGCGGCGAGTGACGCCGGCGTCGAGTACCTCGTCCACATCTCGACGGCGGCCGTCTACGAGCGTTCCCCGGGAATCGGAGATGTCGACGAGGCGTCCGCGCTGGTCACCGACGATGCCAATGCCTACGCCGTGACCAAGCGCGACACCGACGCCGCGCTGTGCGAGGTCGACGGGCTCACCCGCGTTCTGCTCCGGCCGCCGGCGATCCTGGGCGCCGGTCAGACCTCGATCTGGAACTCGCTGCGGCCGGCCGACATCCGCGACGACGAGGACGCCCGCCGCGCCGTCCCCGGACAGAGCTTCGCCTGGGTCCACGTCGACGACCTCGCGGCCATCGCGGCGGACGTGGCCTCGGGCCGCATCGCGACGTCGACCGATCCTGAACAGGGACCGGTCCGGGGAGGATGCAGCGTCGTCAATGTCGCAGCCGGTCCGGCCACGGCCCGTGACTACTACGGGACGGTCGCCCGGTCGGTCGGCGTCGAGCCGGTCTGGGACGACGCTCCGGCCTGGACGGGCCGAGTGCTGGCCACACGCGCTCACGCTTGGGGATGGGCACCGACCGTGGACCTCACCGAGGCGCTGACTGAGATCGAGCAAGGACTGCGGGGCTGAATCGCCCCAGCGGGTAGGCGGACAACTCGGACGACTCGGCGTTTTGCTCACTAAGCGTTAAGATCCCATTACTGTCAGTGAATCATCAGTGCATCACACCGGTCGGGGAGGAACCTCGTGTCCCTCCTCGATGCGGCCCATAGCGACGGCTCGAAGCCTCTTCCTCGACCGAGGACGCCAGGCTTGGCGTGGGCCGTCGCGGCGGGCATCGCGCTGACCGCAGCGATAGTCGCCTACACCTGGCGCGACACCGGATCGTCGACGGCCCAGGCCGTGGGCGATCTCGGCATCCTGGCAGCTGCGGTCACAGCCGCCGGGAGCTGCGCTCGAGCAGCCTTCAACAGCTCGGAGGAACGACCGGCGTGGGCGATGCTGGCCGTCGCCGCCATCGTCTACGGGCTGGCCCAGACGATCTGGACCTTCTACGGGCTGTCCCGCGATCACCAGTACCCGTTCCCGTCCCTCGCAGACCTCGGCTACATCGGCTATGCCGTACCGGCCGCAGCGGCACTGTTCCTGTTCCCCCGGATGGGCGAGCGCGGGGCGTCGCGGCTACGGCCTCTGCTCGACGCTGTCGTGATAGCGGTGGCCGTGCTCTTCACCAGCTGGGCGACGGTCCTGGGCATCGTGTACGAGGCCGGCGGTGAAAGCATGCGGGCCAGGCTGGCTGGGCTCGGGTACCCCATCGCTGATGTATTGATGGTGTCCTTGGTTCTGGCGCTCGGCATGCGCCGTCCATCCGGGCAGCGCCTGCCGTGGGCCGTGCTGGGAGGCGGACTGGTGGTTCTGGCTGTCACCGACAGCACGTACATCTACCTGGTGTTCACCGACCGCACAGGCATGACCGGCTCACCGCTGGTGGCGGGATGGATCGCAGCGTGGCTGATGGTCGCTCTGGCTCCCTGGGTTCCTCGCTCGGCCAGCTACGCCCGCCCAGGCCGGGTGACCGCGCTGGCCATCGACCTGCTCCCGTACGTGCCGGTGCTCGCCGCACTGGTGGCCTCGGCCAACGCCGTCATCACCGAGGACGACTTCCTGCTGACCGCCGGTGCTGTCCTGCTGTTCCTGGTGGTCGCTCGCCAGGTGATGATCGTCCACGACAATGTCAGCCTCACCAGGGACCTCGAGGCCAAGGTGGCCCTTCGGACCTCCGAGCTGGCGGGGCTGGGGGCGATCGTCGAGTCGTCCCCGGACGCCATCCTCAGCAGAACTCCCGACGGCATCGTCACCAGCTGGAACCGCGGCGCTGAGCGTCTGTACGGCTGGAGCGCCGCAGACATCGTGGGTGGTGACGTCAGTCGGCTCATCCCTGCCTCCAGAGAGGCGGCCGAACAGCAGGTCATGGCACGGGTGCGCGGGGGAGAGCAGGTGAAGACGGAGTCCGAGCGCTTGCGTGCGGACGGTTCGGTGATACCCGTGGCACTGACGGTGTCCCCGATAGCCGAAGGTGGTGTCGTCACTGCCATCGCCTCGATCGAGCAGGACACCACGGAACGGCGGGTCAAGGACGCCGCCCTGGCATCGGCGCGCGAGGAGGCCCTGGAGTCCTCGCGGTTGAAGTCGGAGTTCCTGGCCACGATGAGCCACGAGATCCGCACCCCGATGAACGGCGTGATCGGGCTGACCGATCTGCTGTTGGACACACGACTCGACCAGACGCAGCGCCAGTACGCGGAAGGCGTCGAGAGCGCCGGGTCCTCGCTGCTTGCCGTCATCAACGACATCCTCGACTTCTCCAAGCTGGAGGCCGGCAAGGTCGAGCTGGACATCACCGACTTCGACCCCCGCTCACTCGTCGACGGAGTCGGTGCTCTGCTCGCTCCGACCGCGCACGCCAAGGAGCTCGAGCTCGTCGCCTACTGCCGCCCGGACGTCCCCGCCTTCCTGACCGGCGACGAAGGGCGGATCCGCCAGATCCTGCTGAACCTGGCGTCCAACGCCGTCAAGTTCACCCCCTCAGGCGAGGTGGCCATCACCGCGCGCGTCGTCGAGGGCGCCGCACCGGGACACACGGACCTGCGCTTCGACGTCCGAGACACCGGGATAGGCGTACCGGCGCATCAGCAGGCTTACCTCTTCGAGTCCTTCTCACAGGCGGATGCCTCGACGACCCGTCGCTATGGCGGCACGGGACTCGGCCTGGCGATATCGCGCCGCCTGACCGAGGCCATGGGCGGCGACATCGGCGTGGACAGCGAGGTCGGGGCCGGTGCCACGTTCTGGTTCCAGCTGCCGCTGCCGGTGCCGGCGCAGCCACGGGGAACCCGTACGGCCATCCCGCACGACCTGCTCGAAGGGCTGTCGGTGCTCGTCGTCGACGACAACGCCACCAACCGACTGGTGCTGCACTCGCAGCTGTCCGCCTGGCGGATGCAACCCGACGTGCTCGAGGATCCCACGCTCGTGGTCGACCGGATGCGGGAAGCCGCGACCGCCGGTCGCCCGTACGCGATCGCAGTGCTGGACATGTGCATGCCCGACCTCGACGGGGTGGACCTCGCGCGCATGATCGCCGCCGACACGACCTTGGCCCGCACCCAGGTCATCGTCCTCACGTCGAGCATGCAGATCGACACCTCGGAGCTCCGAGCGGCGGGAGTCGTGGAATGGCTGACCAAGCCGGTGCGAAGCTCGGAGCTCTACGACCGGTTGATGCGGTTGATGGCACCGCCCGTGGCCGCGACCCCGCGGCTGCCCAACCCCCGCCAGACGAACGCGGACGGACCGCTGGGCCGCGTTCTGGTGGTGGAGGACAACGCGTTGAACCAGCTCGTCGCGGATGGCGTGGTGACCAAGCTCGGGTACCGGGTCGACATGGTGCCCAACGGCGCCGCCGCGCTCGATGCTCTTGCCGCGACGGCGTACTCGGCCGTGCTGATGGACTGCCACATGCCTGTCATGGACGGGTTCGCGGCGACGCAGGAGATACGTCGCCGGGAAGCTGGCGGCCACCGGACACCGATCATCGCGATGACGGCGGGCGCCATGGCCGAGGACCGTGACCGCTGTCTCGCCGTCGGGATGGACGACTACGTCTCCAAGCCGGTGAGCCTCGCTGCCGTCGAAGAGGTCCTGCAGCGGTGGGGCCAGCAACCACCCCCGGCTGCGCCGGCGGTGGCGACGAACGAACACCCTGAGGACCACGCTGACCCGGTGATGGACGTGCAGCGCCAGTCGATGCTGCGAGAGCTCGGACCAGGTGACGGATGGGGGCTTCTGCCGGCAGCGGTCAACGCGTTCCTGGCCGACTATCCGCTCACGTTGAGCGACCTACGCGATGGCGCCGCAACCGGCGACGCGGTCCGCGTCCGAGACCTCACCCACAAGCTCAAAGGAGCCTCGGCCAACATCGGCGCCGTTCGGGTCGCCACCCTCTGCGACCGGCTCGAGGACGCGGCCGTGAACGGCGCTGTGCCCGACAGCGACCAGCTCGACCAGCTCGACGACGCCCTGCTCCAGGCTGGTCGCCTGCTCAACGACGCAGTGCCGAGCACACGGTGAAGGTCCTGGTGGCCGACGACGACTCCACCGTCAGGCTGATCGGCCGGACGGTCGTCGAGGACCTCGGGCATGAGTGCGCGGAAGCATCCAATGGAGACGAGGCGTGGGCCGAGTACCAGCGCTTCGAGCCGGATGTCCTCATCACTGACCGGCTGATGCCCCCCGGCCCCGATGGGCTGCAGCTGTGCCGAGCCGTCCGCAACCGCGAGCGCAACAGCTCGTACACCTACATCGTTCTGCTCACGTCCATGGCGAAGCGTCACGAGGTGCTGGAAGGCATCTCCGCCGGCGCGGACGACTATGTCGCCAAACCCCTCGACCCGTTCGCCCTGCACTCCCGCCTGCTGGTGGCACACCGGGTGACCGCCATGCACCTGGAGCTGGGCCGCGCCCGGGCCGAGCTCGGGCGCCAGGCGCACACCGATCCCCTCACCGGGCTCCGCAATCGGCTGCGGCTCTCCGAGGACCTGAACGACCTGCACGAGCGGAGCGTTCGTTACGGCCGTCACTACTCCCTGGCGCTGTGCGACATCGACTTCTTCAAGGCTTACAACGACACGTACGGCCACCAGCGCGGTGACCAGGCGTTGCAAGCGGTCGCCGAAGCCCTGGCCACGTCCGGTCGGCGAGCAGACGGCGTCTATCGCTACGGCGGGGAGGAGTTCTTGCACATACTCCCCGAGCAACCTCGATCCGCAGCCCTGGCAGCACTCGAGCGCTTCCGCTCGACCGTGGAGGGCCTCGCCATCCCCAACGCGACTGCACCAGCAGGGGTGCTGACCGTCAGCGTCGGCATCGCGACGTACGTGCCCGGGCGCACGTCCGCGGCAGCGGAACTGACGACCACAGGGGAGGCACTGCTGCAGCAAGCAGACATGGCGCTGTACCAAGCGAAAGCGGCAGGCCGCAACACGGTCAGCTCCGCGGCGGCCTAGCTTCTCGCCGGCACGACTCGACCGGATTCGTGCGGAAGCCAGCCGTCAGGTCCTAAGCTTCTCGAGCATCGGTGTCAGCACGTGCGCAACCGACTCCCGGTGGTCTCTGCCCTCGGCCAGCGCGCGCATGATCGCCCCGTCGACGACTGCCAGCACCAGCCGGGCGGAGGTCGGATCGTGTTCGAGGCCGGCGCGTCGCAAGATCTCCGAGACCAACCCGTCCAGATGCTGGTCGTAGGTGGCAATGGCCCCACGTAGCGCCGGGTGTCGGGCAGCCTCCAGGTACCGCTCGTAGAGCACCATCACCCCCATCGGGCTTGCGTCCCCCATCGAAGCCAGCGTGGCGACGCTCACGATGGCGTCGGCGGTGGCCTGCGGACCCGCAAGGCGGGCGGGGAGCGACTCGATCACTGCGCGCGCCTGCTCGTGCCATCGGTCCGCGAGCCCACTGAGCGCCTCAGCGAGCAGATCGTCCAAGGATGTGAAGTAGTACGTGGTAGCCGACAGCGGCAGGCGGGCGTGCTCCGCCACCGATCGGTGGCTGACCGCCGCGAAGCCATGCTGCAGCAGCACCTCACCCGCCGCGGTGACCAGATGCCTTCGGCGGTGATGGCCTTTCGCCGAGATGCGACGCGCTGGCCGGTCGGGCTCGTTCATCTCAGTGCGCGCTGCCGCTGGTGAGCTGCAGCCCGACCACGCCGGTGATGACCAGGCCGATCGAGACGAGCTTGAGCACCTCCGTGGACTCCCCGAGGAAGGCCATCCCGTATGCGGCGGTACCGGCGGCGCCGATTCCGGTCCACACCGCATAGGCCGCTCCAACGGGAAGCGACCGCAGGCCCACGCTCAGCAGCGTGAAGCTACCTGCCGCGAACACCAGGAACAGCAGGCTCGGTGCCAGACGCGTGAACCCCGCGCTCTGCTTGAGAGCAACCGCGAAACCGGTCTCCAGAAGCCCGGCTACAACGATCAGGACCCAGGCCATTCCGGCCACCTCCATGTATCAGTACGGTCGTACCAATCTAGCAGAAAGTGGGACGGACATACCAATCTGTGTCTCGACCCGACCGACCGGAAGCTGGCGTCGTCTCCCTGCCCTCTACCGTGCACGTGCACGCGATGAGCTGAAAGTGAGGTGGGCGGAATGCCTGACGCTAAGGTGCTGCGCTACGCCGCGTTCACCGAGCGGGGCGCGGGCGGCAATCCGGCGGGGGTCGTCCTCGACGCGTCCGGTATGGACGACGCCGAACGGCTGGCCGTCGCGGCCGACGTCGGCTTCTCCGAGACCGCCTTCGTCGAGCCCGGGCGTCATGTACGTGAGTACCGCTTGCGGTACTTCAGCCCGCTGGCCGAGGTGGCCTTCTGTGGTCACGCAACCATCGCTACAGCCGTGGTGCTGGCCGAGCGACACGGGCCGGCAGAGCTGCTTTTCGACACGCCAGCGGGTCCCGTGCCCGTCCGAACGGTGGCGACCGATGCCGGCTACACGGCCACGATGACCAGCGTGCCGACCAGGACCCGGCCGGCATCTGACGACGAGCTGGACGAGACACTGCGGGCACTGAGATGGCAGCGAAGCGACCTCGACCCCCGCTACCCGGCTCATGTCGGCTTCGCCGGTAACGACCATCCCATCCTGGCCGTGCGAAGCCGCGACCACCTTGCGGCCCTGGACTACGACTACGACCTGCTCGCCTCGGTGATGGCGAGTCGCGCCTGGACGACCCTCCAGCTGGTGTACGCCCACAGTCCCGTGCTGTTTGCCGCGCGTGACCCCTTTCCGCCAGGCGGCGTTGTCGAAGACCCGGCCACCGGCGCGGCGGCCGCGGCATTCGGCGGGTACCTGCGAGCCCTCGGGCTGGTCGACCTGCCCACCACGATCACGCTGCTCCAGGGCGAAGACATGGGGCGTCCCAGCCGCCTTATCGTCCGGGTCGCCGCCGACGACGCTCGGGTCGGGGTCACGGGTACCGCGTCGCCTGTCCGTGAGGCGTCAGCGGCTGCTCCCTGAATTGTGGTCCCGGTCACGACGAACCATAATCACGCGCACCAGTGCCGCCAGCGTGACGGCACAGGAAGGGAGCACCGCCGTGCGACGCCGTGCTGGTCGGCGGTAACGAGGTCCCAGGCCCTGGTGACGCGGATGGATACGGTCTGGCCGACGTTAGCGTCCGACGCGCCGAGGTCTGCTGGCGAATCAGCGTCAGCGGGGTCGCCCCCGTCGCCGCTGCGCACATCCACGCGGGGCCGAGAGGTGTGGCGGGGCCGATCGTCGTCTCGCTCGAGCCGTATCGCTCCGGTTGCACCGAGGTGCGGCGCCGCCTTGCCCGCTTCATCAAGGAGCAGCCGGGCGAGTTCTACGTGAACGTGCACAACGCCGAGTTCCCCGGCGGAGCGGTGCGGAGTCAGCTGCGGCGCTGACCCGCAGCCGGGTGGATGCCCGCATGGTGCCGCCTGCTACTCGGCTCCGATGCCGGCACCACACTCGGGGCAGCGTGTCGGCGGCTCGGTATCGGCGAGTCGACCACAGCTCTGGCAGACCCGGTGCATCCAGCAGACGGCGTCGCCACCTTCGTCATCGCCGCCAGTGGTCACGTGTGCTGCTCCGGTTCGCACGCCTGTGTGACGTCCATCCCCATCACAGCACTGTAGTGAGCGGTTCTCACGCCGCACTCGACGCCAGGAGGTGGCTGTCCACCGGGCGTCGACTGTGACAGCGTGAGACGGCACGTACGCGTGGCCGGCCGGCTAGGGGGCGTCCCATGGAGTTGCCGCGACTGCTGCTGGAGCTCTCGGCCCTGCTCACCGTGGCCGTCCTCGTCGGGCTGGTGGCTCAACGAATGCACGTGCCACTGAGCGTGGTGCTCGTCGCCGTCGGCTTCCTGGCCACCGCCAGCGGCGTCGACCTCGAGATCGGTGGGCTCGAGGGTGAGGCCTTCGAAGAGGTGGTGGTCTTCCTCTTCCTGCCGTTGCTGGTCTTCGCGGCGGCTCTCGGTATCGATCTGCGGGCCTTCGCTCGCAATCTGGGCGCGATCCTCGGCCTGGCGGTGCTTGCTTTCCTCATCTCCGCGGTTCTGGTCGGCGTCACTGTCCACCTGGCCCTCGGCACCACGCTCGCGGCTGCCTTCCTCTTCGGCGCGTTGATCTCCGCCACTGACCCGGTGGCCGTGGTTGCGGTCTTCCGCGAGGTCGGCGTGCCACGGCGCCTGCTGACGCTGGTCGAGGGCGAGAGCCTGCTCAACGACGGGGTCGCCATCGTGCTGTTCGCCATCCTCCTCGAGGCAGCCACAGGAGGCTCGGTGAGCGTGCTCGCCGGAGTCGGGGACTTCGTCGCCGTCTTCGTCGGCGGCGCGGTGATCGGGACCCTGCTCGGCCTGGTCGCGGCCCTTGCGCTGCCGTGGCTTGATCGGCTCCCTGCTGCGGCGCTGTCGCTGGCGGCGGCGTACGGCAGCTTCGTCCTGGCCGACGCTGTGCTCGGCTTCTCCGGTGTCATGGCGAGTGCGGCCGCGGGAATGGTGATCGCCGGTCTGGCGCCCAGCCGCGCGTCGGCGGAAGTACGCGAGATGTGGGACCAGATGTGGGAGGCCTTGGACTACGTCGCCAACGCCCTGCTCTTCCTGCTCATCGGCCTGGTCATCGGCGTGGACCTGCTCGGCGAGCACGCGAGCGCCATCCTGCTCGCCGTTGTCGTCGTTCTCCTTGCCCGAGCGGTGGCCGTGCTGCCGATCGTGTGGCTGCTCGAGCGGCTCGCGCACATCCCACGGGTGGGGGCGCGCAACGAGGCTGTCCTGGTCTGGGGTGGACTGCGCGGAGGAGTGGCGCTGGCGCTGGCGCTCGCGTTGCCCGAGGAGCTCCCTGAACGAGAGCTGCTGGTGGCGCTGACCGGCGGTGTCGTCCTGGCCACCTTGCTCCTTAACGCCACCACGATCCGATGGCTGGTGTCTCGCCTCGGCCTCGACAAGCCCAGCGACATGGACCGCTACCTGATGGCGCTCGCCCGGATATCCGCTGTCGAGGCGGCGCGGCATGCCATGACAGACCTGGACATCCGGCCAGACCCCCGGACGGCGGCCGAGATGGCTGCCGCGGAGCGGTCCGCGCACGAGGAGATGGCGCGCCTGGACGTCCATGAGAACGAGGAGTACCGCATCGTGGTCGGTCGGGGACTGCACGTGGAACGCCACACGTACCAGGCGCTCAGCGACGAAGGATTGCTACCTCCCGCCGTGACTCGAACACTGCTGCACGAGGTGGACGACGAGATCGACGACCTCTCCCTGCACGGGCACAACCACCGGGTCGGGGACACCAGACAAGCCCGCTCCGGGGGGCTCGAGCGTCTCACCCGACGGTTGGTCGGCTGGCTCCCGGAGCCGGCTGGGACCGATCCCACCGAGATGGCCTACGCCGAGGCGACCGCACGACGTCTGGCCGCGCGGCGTACCTCGGAGTCGTTCGAGATCTTCGATGACCTGCCCGCGATCCGCGCGGACACCGTGGAGCGGGCGCGGTCCACCTTCGCTGGCTGGGAGCGGGACGCCGTCGCCGAGCTCGCCGACCTCGACTCCGGTGCCGGTGAGCACGGCCAAGTCCTCCGCGCGAAGCAGGTCGCCATGCTCACCCAAGCCGCCTCCCACCGTGAGCTCGCCGAGCTGGTCTCCACCGGGCTGCTGCCGCAGCAGGCGTTGGAATCCGCAGCCACGAGTCACGAGGGACAAGCGCAGTAGCGGCCGACGGAGGGCAGGAGGCGGCCCTCACGTGGTCGCTTGCTGAGCCGCCTTGGTCTTCGGTGGCATCACCAGGGCCGCCAGCACCGCGGCCAGCAGCGCCACCCCTAACCAGATGGCCACCAGGTGCTGGTCGAGCGATCCGCCGTTGTACATCGTGATGCCGATCCACAGCAGCGCGAACACCGCCAGCCCCAGTGCGGTCCAAGGCAGCCGGCGTAGGCCAAGCAGGACCGCGATCGCCGGCAGCACGTACCAGACCACGCTGGCGGTACCCAGTGCGCGGATGTCCTGGATGACCGAGCCCGCTCCCGGCACTCGCTCGGCCAGTGAGGTGAAGAACATCGTGATGCAGTGGAACGCCAGAAGTACCGAGCCGGCCGCCACCAAGGCGGCATCAACCGGTCGCAACGTGACCGCGTGGGCGGGCACCGGCAAGGCGGGTATGAGGAGTCGGAGCGCGAAGAGCAACGCGACGGCCGCCGCAAGTGTCAGCAGAAAGGTCGAGGACACTCGCCACTCCGGTCTCGTGAGGGCGTCCCTCAGGCGCAGGGGAACCACTGGGCAGCGGCAGTGGCGCGAGCGCGCATGTCGGTGAAGCGCCGCCGTACTTCGGTGATGGCGTCAGCCAGCGGGAAGATGTCGCGCGTGACCAGCTGGTCGTCGTGGTCGGCGCTGACCGGGTGCCAGTACACGCCGTCCGCGGTGACGGTGACCTCGGGGATGAGGGACTCGATGGTCAGCTCGATGCCGGCGTCTGCGACGCCGCGATGAGCCAGCGCACGGATCACCTGGTCCTCTCGGGCGATGCCCAGCGAGTCGAGGAAGGCGTGGAAGGGCGCCAGCTCATGGCTCTGCTCG
>DASQMN010000125.1:0-4334 GCA_035645475.1 Nocardioidaceae bacterium | reverse complement strand
GGACCCGGCGTCGGTCACGGTGCCCGAGGCCGGCCACGCTGAGCTGGCCGATGACTACCGCGCCGCTTTGCAGGCGTACGCGCACGGCGGCACGCCGGGCGTGCAGCGGTGGCTGCTGCACGCAGCGCAGGCGTACGCGGGCGGAGCCCGAGCCGGCGGGGAGGTACTGGCCTACCGGCCATGAGGCCCGCCCCGGTGTGGCTCCACCCCATCAGGTCTGTGCCGGTGCCGGTCAGCCCCGAGCGAACCAGCCGGCGCGCGGACATGCAGATGGCGTCGTCCCCGAAGGGGCGACGCCACCCGCCGACGCAACGAACCTCGGTTACCAAGCGTGCATTTCGTCAAGTCGGTCGGGGCACTTATGTGCTCCCGAGCGACTGCCCTGGTCGGGGGCCGGTCGCCGCGTGGGTACCTGGTCGTCGTGTCGTGGTGCTATGGCTCAGTTCTACTCCGAAGTGACGGCTCTGGGAAGAGGCGCCGGCAACTCCGAGGAGCCTGAGCGGTCGACTGGCGGAGGCTTCAGGCGGCTGGCGCGTGGCGATGCCGCGAGCGCCACCCGAGCACGCTGCCGGCGAGCAGAGCTGTCGCGACGCCGACCAGCATCGCGTCGCGTGGTCCGATCGGCCGGGTGTTCAGCGCCACCGGACGGGTGAACTCCAGCACGGGCCAGCCGCGCTCCGCTGCGACGCGCCGCAGCGTCCGGTCGGGGTTCACCGCGGTGGGGTGCCCGACGATCGACAGCATGGCGATGTCGGTCTCGGAGTCTGAGTACGCCCAGCAGTCACTCAGGTCGTAGCCGTGGGCGTCGGCCAGCTCGCGGATGACCTGAGCCTTGCCGGGTCCGTAGGCGTAGAAGTCGATCTCGCCGGTGTACCGCCCGTCCTGCACCACCATGCGGGTACCGACCGCATGGTCGGCCCCGAGCATCGCGCCGATGGGCTCCACCACCTCGGCTCCCGAGGAGGAAACGATCACCACGTCACGGCCGGCGAGCTGGTGCTCGGCGATCAGGGTGACCGCCTCGGCGTAGACCAAGGGGTCGACGACGCTGTGCAGCGTCTCCGCGACGATGTCCTTGACCGTCTGAACGTCCCAGCCCGAGCAGAGCGCGGACAGGTACGCACGCATGCGCTCCATCTGCTCGTGATCGACGCCCTGCAGGCCGAACATCAGCTGGGCGTACGCGCTGCGCAGCACCGAGCGGCGGTTGATGAGCCCGCCTTCGTAGAACTGCCGGCTGAACGCCAGGGTGCTCGCCTTGGCGATGACGGTCTTGTCGAGGTCGAAGAAGGCGGCGGCGCGCGCAGGGCGCGCGCGGGTCGTCTCAGCTGGGGCCAACGTCACGACGTCCACACCCTGGAGAGTAGGCAACCCGCCGGTCGGGCCGGTGGGCTTCGGTGGAACTGGGGATGAACAGCAACGACCGGCTTCGCGCTGCAGGCTTGTCCGTGCCGTGCACCCGTCGCGTTGTCATCGACCGAGCGCTCAGTCGTCGGACGCCTCGGCACGGGGCACGGTGACGGCCCCCGCAGCTTCCTTCACCTTGTCGGACACGCTCGATAGCTGTGCGGGCCTCGTCGGCGGGACGGGCGTCGCTCATGGGAGCTCCTCGATCGCCGTGGCGGCTGCTGATCCCATGATGACTTGTGCTTCCTGCTGCTAACAGCCAGCAAGCGGTGGTATGCGCCACACCGTCTGTGGCCGCCTTTCCTCAACAGCCCGTCTCATTCGCTGCGCTGTCCACGGGAGCACCAGGTCAGCGTCTACTGCGGGCAATCGCGTCGCAGCCTGACCGGCATGGACATCAGTGACACCCGAGACTCCGCCGGCAGCGCCCGCCCCCTCCTGGTGACCGCTGACGAGAGGCTGTTGGACATGCTCGTCCGTCTGGCTGCGGCCGCGGGGGTGACGCCGCATGTCGCGAGCGACATGGCGACGGCCCGGCGGCACTGGTCCATCGCCCCGTTGGTCATCGTGGGTCTGGATCAGGTGTCCGCGGCAACGTCCGCAGCGCTGCCGAGGCGCGCCGGCGTGAGTGTTGCGTGCGACCGCCCTCCCGATGACGCGACGTGGCGGCACGCCGTCGCGGTAGGCGCCGAGCAGGTGCTGGTGCTCCCCGAAGCCTCGCAGCATCTGGTCGCCCTGCTCGGGGATGGCGCTGCCGGCGGCGGTCGAGCCTTGACCGTGGCAGTGGTCGGAGGCTGCGGAGGGGCCGGGGCCTCGACGTTCTCGGCCGCCCTGGCGCTGACGGCGGCCGGCAACGGCCGCTCCGTCCTGCTCATCGACGCCGACCCCCTCGGCGGTGGCATCGACCTCGTCGTGGGCCGTGAGGAGGTGGTGGGGTTACGTTGGCCGGACCTGGCCGAGGCCAGTGGTCGGTTGAGTGCTCCCGCGCTGCGTCAGGCATTGCCCCAGGTCGACTCACTCTCGGTGCTGTCCTGGGGACGCACCGACCTTGCCGACGTCTCGCCTGCCTCGATGCGCGCGGTCGTGCAAGCCGGCCAACGGGGGCACGAGGTCGTCGTGGTCGACCTGCCGCGATGGCTCGGTCCGGCCGCCGATGAGGCCCTGCTTCGCGTCGACCAGGTTCTGATCGTGCTGCCGGCGCACGTGCGCGCGGTCGCCGCGGCCCATCGTGTCGTGCAACGCCTGCATCACGTGACGCCGCGGCTGGGTGTCATCGTCCGCGGCCCCGGCCCGACCGGGCTTGACGGGCAGCTGGTGGCCGACTCACTGGCGGTGCCCCTGCGTGCTCAGCTACGCGACGACCGCGGCATAGCCGAGTCGCTCGATCTGGGGCTCGGCCCCTTCCGGCGTCGGCGCGGGCCGTTGCGTGCAGCCTGCCTGGATGTCCTCGACGGGCTCGACGCGAGCGCTGAGGTCCACGCATGATCGGTAGGCCCGTTCTTGCGCCGACGCCGAGCGTGACAGATCCCGCACTCCTGGCTCGAGTGCGGCAGGTACTGGCTGATGGCGGCTTTGACCCGACGCCTGCCCACGTCGCCGAGGCTCTGCGGGTCGAAGGACTACTACTCGGTGACCAGGCGATCCTGGACGTCGTCGACACGTTGCGCCGAGAAGCGGGTGGGGCCGGCCCGCTACAGCCGCTGCTGAATGATCCCGCGCTGACTGACGTGCTGGTCAACGGTCATCGCCAGGTCTTCGTCGACCGAGGCGACGGGCTGAGTGCTGTGACGTCACCATTTCCGGACGAGGAGTCCGTACGCCGGCTGGCACAGCGCCTGGCCGCGGCAGCCGGCCGCCGACTCGACGACGCCAGCCCGTGGGTCGACGCACGGCTCGACGATGGAACCAGGCTGCACGCGGTACTCGCACCCATCGCCCGACCGGGCACGGCCATCTCGCTGCGAGTTCCTGCTCGGCGCGGCCTGACGCTGGCTCAGCTCGCCGAGCGAGGCACTCTGACCGACCTCGGCATCGGGCTGCTGTGCGACCTCGTGGCGGCACGGCTGCCCTTCCTGGTGACTGGCGGCACCGGTAGCGGCAAGACCACTCTCTTGTCAGCGCTGCTCGGAGCAGTCGCCCCTGACGAGCGCATCGTCATCGTCGAGGACGCCAGCGAGCTGCGGCCCGAACACCCACACGTCGTGGCACTCGAGGGCCGACCGGTCAACGTGGAGGGGGCGGGAGCCGTCGTGCTGCGCGATCTGATCCGACAGGCGCTGCGTATGCGGCCCGATCGGGTGGTCGTCGGGGAGGTGCGAGGGGGCGAGGTCGTCGACCTGCTCGCCGCACTCAACACCGGCCACGACGGAGGTTGCGGCACTCTGCATGCGAACTCACCGACGGATGTGCCGGCACGCCTGGAGGCGCTGGGCGTCGCGGCTGGACTGCCCCGCGAGGCGGTTCACAGCCAGGTCGCCGCCGCCTTGCGCGTCGTCCTGCACGTGGCCCGCGACCCTACGGGCCGGCGGCGTCTGCGCGAGATCGCCGTCCTGGACTCGTTACCAGGCCCTTACTCCGGTCAGGTCGTGAGCTCGAGCGCGGTGTCCTTCGCTGCGGACGGGAGCGCCGTCCCTGGCCCTGCAGCGACGTCGCTCGAGCTCCTGCTGCATCGGCGCGAACCATGAGTGATGGGTCCGACGCGCTGCCTCTGCTCAGTGCGCTGCTCGCTGGGCTGATCTGCTGGTTGCTGGTCGTCGATGATGCGCGGCTCGCTCGCGCGTCGCGTGTCTCATGGCGGGTGCGCCCCCACCTGACCGTGGTGGGGGCTGCGGCTGTTCTCGCCCTCGGTGTCGCCAGCCCGTTCCTTGTGGTGGACGCAGTGGTGGCCGCCGCCGTTTCCGGTGTGGTCGTTCAGCTGGTGGGGCGCG
>DASQMN010000124.1:0-3336 GCA_035645475.1 Nocardioidaceae bacterium | reverse complement strand
GGCGTCGGCGCGGTACCCATGCTCGCCGGCATGCCGGCCGCCGCTGGGTGGTGCCGGGCATGATGGCCGAAGTGCTGCTCGTCACACTGCTCGGGGCCTTCTTCATCGCCTTCAGCCGCTCCGGTTCCACCGACCGCCTTCCGCTCCGAGACCTCACGGCGCGCCAGCTCGGTGTCGCGCTGCTCGACGGCATCGCCACGTTCCACCGGCTGCACGAGCAGCGCCGAGGTGCCAGGTCGACCACCGGCCTGACGGCCGCGGACGTCCTCGTGCCGCTGGAGAACCGGATCGCGAGGGGCTAGCGGACGTACGTCTGCACGGCCGCGACGAGCTCGCGCAGCCCGGCCTTCGCATCGCGGAACAGCATCGACGTCTTGGGGTCGGCGTAGAGCTCGTTGTCGATGCCGGCGTAGCCCGCGCCCATCGAGCGCTTGATGACGATGATGCTGCGGGCGCGGTCGACATCGAGGATCGGCATGCCGGACACCGGGTTGCCGGGCCGGCGCGCGGCCGGGTTCGTGACGTCGTTGGCGCCGACGACGAGCACCACGTCCGTCCGCGGGAACTCCGGGTTGATCTCCTCGAGGTCGCGCAGCTGCGGGTAGGGCACGTCGGCCTCGGCCAGCAGGACGTTCATGTGCCCGGGCATCCGACCGGCGACCGGGTGGATCCCGTAGCTGACCTCGACTCCGTGCGACTCGAGCGCGGAGCACAGGGCGACCAGCTCGTGCTGCGCCTGCGCGGCAGCCAGTCCGTAGCCGGGCACCACGACCACCTTGTTGGCGTAGGCGAGCTGGAGGCCGGCGTCGTCGACGGTGGTCTCGCGGATGTTGCCGGTCGCCGCCACGGCCTCGTGCACGTCGGAGGTCCCGTAGCCGCCAAGCAGGATGCTCACCAACGAGCGGTTCATCGCCTCGGCCATGAGCAGCGTGAGGATGGCGCCGGCGGCACCGACGAGAGCGCCGGCGATGACGAGCACGACGCTGTCGAGCAGGAAGCCGGCCATGGCCACCGCCGTCCCGGTGCAGGCGTTCAGCAGCGAGATGACGACCGGCATGTCGGCACCGCCGATCGGCAGCGTCACGAGCACGCCCAGCACAAGGGCCGCGACCGCGACGACGACCAGCAGCGGGGTGCCGCCGTTGCCCGTGAGCAGCACGGCACCCGCGACGACGGCGATGGCGGTCAGCACGAGCGTCGCGATCCGGCCCGCCGTGGAGGTGACCGGGTTGCCGGGGACCCTCCCAGCGAGCTTGCCGGCGGCGATCAGCGACCCGGAGAAGGTGAGCGCGCCGATGAGCACGTCCAGCACGGTCGGGAGCGTGTGGTCGACCCCGGCCTCGGCGAGGAAGTCGCGAACCCGCAGCACCTCGACGAACGCGACGAGCACGGCGGCGCCGCCACCGACCGCGTTGAACAGGCTGACGAGCTGCGGCATGTCGGTCATGTGCACGCGCTGCGCGGTGAGCAGGCCGATGACGGAGCCGACCGTCAGCCCGGCGACCAGCACGAGCAGGGACGTGCGCCCGATGGTGCCGTCTTCGACCAGCACGGCCGCTGCGACGACGATGGCGAGTGCCATGCCGGCAGCCGAGATCAGGTTGCCGCGGCGGGCGGTGGCCGGCGACCCCATCTGGTGCAGCCCGACGACGAAGCTGACCGCGGCGATGAGATAGAGCAGGTGCGCGACGGTGCTCATGGCTCGCTCCGCTCGCTGCGTCGGGCGCGGAACATGTGCAGCATCCGGTCGGTGACGACGTAGCCACCGACCACGTTCATCGCCGCGAACACCGCAGCCAGGAACAGCACGACGTACCCGAGGGTCGAGTCCGTCGTCGCCGCCACCAGCATCACGCCGACGACGATGACACCGTGGATCGCGTTCGCCCCGGACATCAGCGGTGTGTGCAGGGTGGCCGGCACCTTCCCGATCACCTCGTACCCCACCAGCAGCGCGAGGACGAAGACGGTGACGGTGGCCAGCAGCTCGCTGGTCATGGGGTTCCCTCCAGCAGGGCCCGGACGGCCGGGTGCACGACCCGGCCGGCGTGCGTGATGACCAGACCGGCCTGCACCTCGTCGTCGAAGTCGACCGCGAAGCTGCCGCTCTTCGTGAAGTACGTGACGAGCGCGGCGACGTTGCGCGCGTAGGCGGTGGAGGCTGCCCGCGGAACCTGCGCGGCGAGGTTGCCGGCGCCGATGACGGTCACGCCACCGGCGCTGACGACCGTCTCGTCGGGTACGGAGCCCTCGACGTTGCCGCCGAAGCTGCTTGCGGCGCCGTCCACGACGACGGAGCCGGCTCGCATCCGCTGCAGCGCATCGGCCGGGACCAGCAGCGGCGGCGGCCGACCGGGCACCTGCGCCGTGGTGATGACGACGTCGAACCTGCCGACCGCCTCGGCGACCGCGGCCGTCAGCTGCTCTTGCTCAGCGGGGGTCAGCTGCCGGGCGTAGCCGCCCTCGCTGGTCACCGTCACGGGCACGTCCAGTACGGATGCGCCGAGCGACCGGATGTCGTGCTGCGCGCTGTCGCGCACGTCGAAGGCGGTGACGACGGCACCCAGCCGCTTCGTCGTCGCGATCGCCTGCAGCCCTGCCACACCCGCGCCGAGCACCAGCACCGTGGCCGGCTTCGTCGTACCGGCTGCAGTCGTCAGCATCGGGAAGAAGCCGCCGTACGTGTCGGCGGCCACGAGCGCCGCCTTGTAGCCCGCAACGCTGGCCTGCGACGTCAGCGCGTCCATCGACTGCGCCCGGCTGACGGTACGAGGGAGCATGTCGAAGCTGAGCGCCGTCACGCCCGCGTCGGCCAGCCGCACCATCAGCTGCGGGTCGAGCAGCGGCTGGAGCAGGCCCACGACGATGTGCTTCGGGCTCAGCGCGTGCAGGATCGCCGACGGGTGCAGGCAGACCACCACGTCGCTCTCGTCGAGCACCGCGGCGCAGGGAGCGACGGTGGCGCCGGCCTGCTCGTACTCCTCGTCGGAGAACCAGGCGGCCTGACCAGCACCGTGCTCCAGGAAGACCCGGTGACCGGCGGCGAGCAACCGGGTGGTGCTGTCAGGGGTGAGCCCGACGCGTTGCTCCCCGTGCGCCTGTTCGCGCAGCACTCCGACCGTCAGCGTCTGCTCGGTGGTCATGGGCGGGCGGGCTCCGGTGTCGGGGGCTGCCCGCATCCTGCCGTGTTGCGGCGTTGCCCGCGGGGATGTCGCCGCCCGAAGTCCGGAGGGCGCCGCCTGACGGCTGCAGCTCGTCGCGGGGTGAGCGTCGTGAGGCGGCTCGCCCGTGGTCTTGCTGTAGCGCCTGGGGACCTTTCGACGAAGTGACCAGGCG
>DASQMN010000123.1:0-2005 GCA_035645475.1 Nocardioidaceae bacterium | reverse complement strand
GTCGGCCGTGCCGTTGCTCGGCGGAGTGGACAGGGCTTCGGTGTCCGGGTCCGGCGAGCTCACCCCCGATGTCTGGGCGAGCACGGCGGCCGTGTGCCCGGCGCTCGAGCCGGCATGCGAGCGACTCGGATCGGGCTGCTCGTCAGCCGGGTTCCACGACGTGACGCCCTTGCCGTCGCCGTACGCGTGCTCGTGCACCTGGGTGCGCATCTGGAGGATGTTCTCCCGCAGCAGGTCGGAGATGAGCTCGTCGGTACGAGGGTCGTCGAGCACGGAGAAGATGACCCGCAGCGTCGTCTCACTCACCGAGTCGACCAGCCGGTCGGTGAAGGGCACGGCGGTGATCCGACCGGTGAGCCGGTCCTGCTCGAGCTTCTCCCGCACCATGTCCTTGATCTGCTGGCGGTTCTCTGCCAGCGCTGCCGCGATGTTGCGGGTGTAGTGCCCGCTCTGCAGCACGGCGGCCACCTCTTCCAGCACCGCGACGGTGATGGGGTGCTTGACGTTGTCGACGAGCGCCGCCGTACCTCGCATCGTCAGCGAGGCGATGACCCGCTCCCCGTACAACCGGTCCACAGCACGTGCGATGCGCGCCAGCACCACCACCACCCACAGCGTCAGCAGCCAGCCGCCTTCGACGAAGACGGGGTGGGCGACCGGGATCATGCCGATGAGGTCGTACCAGTTGCGGAGAAGGAAGATCGGTCGCCAGTGCATGTGTGACCAGGAGGCGAGGAACTCGGTGGCGAACAGCAGGCAGATGACCACGTCGATGTAGAAGACGGTCATCCGCTGGTCCTCGTTGAAGACACCGAATGCGGACAACCCCAGCAGCACCACCGAGATCAGCGCCAGCCCCACGACCACGCCGTCGGAGAAGGTGCGCTGCGTCCACTCAGCGGTTTTCACGTGTGCAGCATGCCCCGCCCGACTGACTCGCGCAGCCCCCTACCCCCGCTCGCAACACCCCAGCCCCGCACTCGAGCACCCAGCGACGTTCGCTGTCGCTGCGTAAAGTCGAGGTATGCAACTGCCCTTCCCGCGCGGCCCCCTCAGCTCGCTGGTGCACGGCTGGCTGGCGAAGAGCCTGCCCGCCGACGTCGATGTCGCGGCCGCCCACGACGCGATCTCCAGGTCCTCCGAGTGCCTCACCGACGACGACTTCCAGCTCACGCTCTGGGTGATGTACGAGCTGCACTACGCCGGCTTCGACGACGTCGACGACCGCTGGGAGTGGCACCCGGGACTGCTCGAGGTACGCGGCCTGCTCGAGGAGGTCTTCGAACAGTCCCTGCGCGAGCTCACCGCACAGACGGTGCAGGCCACCCTGGCTGAGGACGGGAAGCTGGCCGAGCGGCTGTTCGCACTGACGACTGACTTCGAGGCGCCACCGCTGTCGCGGTACATCCAGCGGCACGCCACCCGCGATCAGCTGCTCCAGCTGCTGCGCCACCGCAGCGTCTACACCCTCAAGGAAGCCGACCCGCACACCTTCGCCATCCCCCGACTGTCCGGGGGGCCGAAGGTCGCGATGGTCGAGGTGCAGTACGACGAGTACGGCTCGGGTCGCCCCGAACGCCAACATGCGCGCATGTTTGCCGACACGCTGACCGCCTGTGGACTGAGTGCGCGTTACGGGGCGTACGTGGACGAGCTGCCGGCCATCTCACTGGCGGTCAACAACGCGATGAGCCTGTTGGGTCTGCACCGCCGTCTGCGTGGCGCCGCGGTCGGGCACTTCGCGGCCGTGGAGTCCACGAGCGCCATGCCGAGCCGCCGCTACGCCGACGCCTTGGCCCGGCTCGACTTCCCCCCGGTCGCGGCCGCCTACTACGAGGAGCACATCGAAGCCGACTCGGCGCACGAGCAGCTCGCCGTTCGGGACGTGTGCGCAGCACTGGCTGAGTCCCAGCCCGACCTGGAGGCCGACATCGTGTTCGGTGCCGCCGTTTGCCTGCACCTGGACGCCTTGGCCGCAGGCGAGCTCCTCGCCACTTGGACTCAT
>DASQMN010000122.1:0-2434 GCA_035645475.1 Nocardioidaceae bacterium | reverse complement strand
TACAGAGCGCCGCCACCCAGCGGCTCCAGTCGGTCGATGCGCCAGGTCGCCGTGTCCTGCCACCACACGCGCAGCCGACTCGGCCCCGAGGACACCGCGACGAACTCGCTGAAGGGGGAAGCCGTCGGCAGCCCGAGGCTGCCCTCCGCCTCCACGTATCCCGAGTAGGGCAGCTCCTCGGCACCGGAGATGAGCTGCAGCAGCTCCTCGGTGCTGATCGCAGGGTCGGATGCCGACCAAAGGATGCACGTCCGCGGTACGCCGACTGCAAGCAGCAACACGAGCAGCACTGAGGCGAGGCGGCCCCCGGGGCCCTTGAGCACGCCCTGAATGGTCCTTGCGCTCGGGTCAGGTCTCACCGTCACCGCTGTCGACAGTCACCCGTGACGACCAGGTTCCACCCCGTCTGGGCTGGCTCGGCCGCCGGAACAAGTAGGCGACGCATCTCCGCAGTCCTTCCGCCTGAGCCTCTCCAACAGCCTAGTCAGGCGGTCGGAGGTTGTCAGCCGCCTTGATGCGCTTCGTCGCTGACTCCCGCGCCAGGGACGACGAACGCGGTCATGCCGATCCGACAAGGTCGTGCGAGTGCCCGGAGCTGGGCTCATGCTCGCGCTGCACGGACGGTGGCTGCTGTGTCGACATGCGGGACGGCCACCAGAACCGCTCGCCGAGCGAGAAGGCCAGGGCGGGCACGATCACCGTTCGCACCAGCAGGGCGTCGAGCAGGACGCCGACACACACGATGATCCCGATTTGCGTCAACGTGACCAGCGGCAGCACCCCCAGCACCGCGAAGACGGCGGCGAGCAGGATGCCGGCGCTGGTGATCACCCCACCGGTGACCCTGAGCGCAGTGAGCATCCCGGCCCGCGTGCCGACGCGGGCGGCCTCCTCGCGTGCACGGGTGACCAGGAAGATGTTGTAGTCCACACCCAGGGCCACCAGGAACAGGAAGGAGAGCAGCAGCACTCCCCCTTCGAGTGCGGGATACCCCAGCACGGTGGAGAACAGCAGCCAACTGGCTCCGACGCTGGCGAAGTACGAGGCGACAACGGTCAGCACGAGCAGCGCAGGAGCCAGGAGCGATCGCAGGAGTGCCACCAGGACAACCGCCACCAGCGCGAGAACCAGCGGGATGACCACTCGCCTGTCACGCTCCTGAGCATCCTGCAGGTCGAGGGACGTTGCCTCCGAGCCGCCGACCTGTGCCTCGGCGTCGACTCCGGTGAGCGTTGACCGCAGGTTCCGGATGATGGCGAAGGAGTCATCGCTGCCAGGCTCTGCCGCCAACACGACGTCGATCTGCGACACATCCGCTCCGGCCGGACCGAGCCTGGCCGAGGCGACGCCTGGGACGGTCAGGGCGGCCCTCCGAGCCTCAGGCACGTCGTCGGGGCTGGTCAGCACCGCCACTGGCTCTGCCGCCCCGGCGGGGAAGGCCGCGGCAAGGGTCTGCGCACCTGTCACCGACTCCGGCTCGGCCCGCAGCTGCTCGGTCTGTGACAGCCCGGTGCTGAGCCCGAGGCCGCCAGCGGACAGGGCAGCGAGCAGGGCCATGCCGGCAGCGGCGACCACTCGGGGTCGCTTGGCGACGGCCCTGCCCAGGCTGTCCCAGATTCGGCCGTCCTTGCCCGGGCTACCGACTTTCGGTACGAACGGCCAGAACAGCCTGCGGCCGCACACCACCAGCGCACACGGCAGCACGACCAGCGCAGCGGCCATCGCGACCACCACTCCGATGGCCGCAGCAACCCCCAGGGAGCGACTCCCCTCGAGCGTGGCAAGCAGCAGCGTGAGGCATGCCAGCACGACGGTCCAGCCACTGGCCAGGATCGCCTCGGCCGTCCTACCCAGCGCCACGCCCATCGCCGCGTACGCACTGTCAGTCAGTCGAAGCTGTTCCCGATACCGAGCGATCAACAGCAGTGCGTAGTCGGTACCCGCACCGAAGACCAGGACGCTGGTGATGCCCGTCGTACTTCCGTCGCTGGCCAGCGAGAGTCGTGACAACACGTCCTCGACCAGGCGAAGCGTCATCTGCTCGGCCGCAGCGACGACCAGCAACGGCACGATCCACAGGATGGGGCTGCGGTAGGTGACCAGCAGCAGCAGTGCCACCACCACGACCGTGGCAAGAAGAAGGTCGACGTCGGCTCCCTCGAAGACGGCGGTCAGGTCGGTGGTGAATGCGGGGCCGCCCGTCAGCTCCACTCGGACCGGCTCTGGCAAGCCCTCCCCGAGCGCCGCTCGCAGAGCCTGCACCCGCTCGGCGGTCTGCTCGTCGCCCCCGACTGTCGACACCGGAACCAGCTGGATCGCGACCGTTCCGTCGGAAGAGATGTCCGGAGGCGGCAGGGCGGAGCCCCCTTCGCTGTTCGCGGGCCGGACGGCCGCGGCCACGTCCTGTCGCGTCAGGGGCGCGCCGTCGTCCCGG
>DASQMN010000121.1:0-11664 GCA_035645475.1 Nocardioidaceae bacterium | reverse complement strand
GAGTCCGGTCCACCCCTGACGTCACTGCTGCTGAGCAGCGCAGATGCGGGCCCGGTTGCTGGCGGACTGGGCGTTGCCCCGGTTCGCCGGGGATGCCTGCCACCCATCAGCCGCGTCGACAACCCGCCGGGCACTACACCTGGTCCGCGTGGTGCGGCGCGGGCAGGCGACGTGCGTGGCTCCGGTTGGTGTCTGCGAGCCTGCGCAGCACGTGGGTCAGCTGCCGCAGCACGTCTTCGGACAGAGTGTCCAGCACCGTGTTCGCGTCCTCGACGATCGGTCGCCAGAGGGCCGCGCGGAGTTCGGCGTGTCGGGTCGAGGTGCTGATGACCTGCGCGCGGCGGTCCTCGGCACTCGGACGCCGGCTCAGATAGCCCGCGGCCGCCAACCGGTCGACGATCTTGGTGATCGCTGGCTGGCTGAGGTGGCTCAGCACGGCGAGCTGCCGCGGGCTCATCGGCCCTTCGCGTTCGAGGATCTCCAGACAGCGCAGATCGTTGCGGTTGATGCCGTAGCGGGTGCTGATGGCGTCGAGCAGGGCCTCGGTGGCCGAGTGCAGCTCGCGTGTGGCGAGCAGCGCTGCGGTGAGGTCCGCGCTCCTGGGGTCGGAGGGCACTGCGACAGCCTCTCCTGTGCCCGACGGGGTGTACACCTCACCTACTTAGCGAGGTGTATATTTTACGACGTTAAGCAGTTGGGCTGAGCAGGCGGACGAGGAGGCTCCATGCTGGTCACCGGGACACCCCCACGCACGGCCGCCCTGGCAACGGCGCTCTACGTGCTGTGGGGCGTGCTGCACCTGGGTCTGGGCACCACCATGGCGGCGGTCGAACTGTCCGACGGGCTGCCCACCGGGGAGGAGGCGGCGGAGAGCCTGATGTTCTTCGTGTGCGCGAGCGTTCTCGGCGCGCAGGCGATCGCGATCGCGCTCGTGCTCAACCGGGTCAACAGCCCGCTGGGCTACTGGCTCAACCTGCTCGTGCTGGGCGCGGTCGACGCCGCGTTCCTGGTGGTGGTCGTGCTGCCCGGCCACGTCGATCTGATCGGAGGCCTGTCCGGGCCGGCGATCTGGCTGCTCGCCGCCATCGCCTCGACGATCGCGCTCCGCCGCGCACCCACCGAGGCCACCTCCACCGCGTAGTACCGGGACACTGAGCCCTTCCACTTGGCGTCAGCCAGCGAGGACAAGGATCTCCACCGCCTTGACCAGGGCCGTGGTCCGTGGTGGGCAGCAGTAGACCTTACGAAGGATCTTCCAGCTCTTGGCAACCGTTGACCCGCTCGCTCGGTCCGCGGCCTCCAGCCCGCGACCACGTCAGCGAGCATCTCACTGCTCGATCTGCACATCCCGGCGGTCGCCCGTGCGCATCCGACCGCGGCATTCGAGACAGGTCACGCATAGTGGAATAAGGGTGGCGCATGGCAGGTCGGGAGCCAGATGGCGCAATGGCGGATCGGGTTTCCGGGCCCGGCCGATGGTCGAGGTTGTCCGGATGGTCGACCGGTACCCCGGACATCGGCCGAACGCGAATACGCTGGGCAGCGCAAATTCGCGCGACACGCCGCGTCCGGCCGGCACAGGACGTCGCCGACCAGCATGATCCGCCCGTGCGCCACCGTCTGCTGACCGCCCCTTGGTGGATGCTGTCCCTCGGCGCGAGCGTCCTCTTCGGGCTCGCCACCGGCCTCCTCCTGATGTTCGTCACGCCGCTCCTCTACGGCCCGGCCACCGGCTCCGGCACGACGTTCCGCTTCGTCGCCGGGATCGTCGGCGTCGCGGGGGGAATCGTGTTCGGCCTGGTGCTGGGCCCGGTGCTGGCGCGGGAGAATCAGCGGGCGCTCGTCACGCTCGGTGACCTGCCCGCCGAGCGGCAGCGCGAGGCGGTGCGCGCGGCCTCGCGCGGGCCGGTGCCCGCCGATCCGGAGGTTCGGTCGGCCGCGGCGCGGCTGGCCGAGTTCCAACTCGCGCAGACCCACCGGAGCCGGAAGGCAGCCGTGGTCATCCTCCCGCTCAACATTGTTGCGCAGGTGCTCCTGACGATCAGCGGGTCTGCGTGGCACTGGGTCCTGGCTGCGTTCTTCGCCGTCCCGCTGGCCGTGATCGTGTGGCAGCCCCGGCGGCTCCGGCGCCGGATCGACCTGCTGCAGCAGGGGTCGGTTCGTGTCCCTGATCCAGGGTCAGGGCACCGTGGCTGGACACGGTGAATCCTGTGGCGGGATTCGAAGGTTCCCGAAGCTCGTGGTCAGGCGGATAGATCTAGGCACCTGGGGCAACAGCAGCGCCCTGACGTTGTCCTATGCGGATTCCGCGCCCAGCGGCGTGAGGTCGAGCAAGGTCCAGTGGTTGCTGAGTGTCTCGAGGTCGCGGCCCGAGGCGGTGACATACGTCCGAAAGATCGTGTTGCCGTCACGGACGAAGACGGTGATCTGCGCCTTGCCGGTATAGCCGTGGTCGGCACTGAAATCGTCACCAACCGTGGAGAACCACGGCACGGCCCAGCTCCTGCGCTCCTTGACCGACTCGATGTCGGCCGAGGCCGCGGGGGAAACCAGGGCCAGTGATGTACCGAGCGCATTCAGGTCGGCGACGCTGCCGAGGTTCCTCATCCACATCGAACAGCCTTCGCAGGGCTCGGCACCCGGTTCGAACCAGAAGTGGTACACGAGGAGCTGACGGCGGCCCTCGAAGAGGTCCAGCAGCCCGATCCGCCCCTGCGGCCCGTCGAACGCGTAGTCCTTGATGACCTCCACCATCGGCAGGCGCCGGCGCTCGACGGTGAGCGCCTCCCGCGCTCGGGCCAGCTCCTCCTCCATGGCACGCAGCTCCTGGCGGGCCGCCAACCACTCTTCCTGCGTGGCAACTTCCGGAAGTCCCATGTCGATCTCCATCTCCATCTCCCCTCAGTTCTTCGTGCGGCGGGCCGACTGCTTGCCGGAAATACCGCACAGCCCGCATCCCCGATCGGAACGGGTGTCAGGAGGACGCGTAGCGCGAGTACGTGATGCCGCATCGAAAGGCGCGGGCGTCGAGCAGGTTCAGCTTCGGCAACGTGTGCCCCCCGTCGGGGAACAGCCGGCGGCCGCGGCCCTGCACGGTGGGGTAGACGAACAACCTGTACTCGTCGACAAGCTCAGCGTCTATCAAGGCGTGGCACAGGGTGATGCTGCCGGTAACCACGATGTCCTTGCCAGGCTGGTCCTTCAGCGCGCGGACCGCCTCGATGAGATCACCGGAGAGGACCGTGGAGTTCTGCCACTTCGGGTCGCTCATGGTCGAGGATACGACGTATTTCTGCACCAGGTTGAGGTAGTCGGTGACGCCGGTGGCATCGTCGGATTGCTGAGGCCAGTAGCCGCGCAGATCTTCGAAGGTCTGTCGGCCCACGAGGAGCCCGTCGGCGGTGCTGCTCTGGCGGTGCAGCTCGTCGAGCAGGTCGGAGTTGTCCACTCCAGCCTGACCCTGAGGGTCGAACCAGTCGCCCAACATCTCGATCGAGCCGTCGACGGTGACGTTCTGGGTGATCGCGAGGGTACGCAACGCTGGCCTCCGTAGGTCTCACTGTCGCTGACATGGTGCGCAGGTCCTTCCAAGGAGGACCGCGGCTGAGCATCGGACTCATCGGTGCCGGGCGAGGACGAATATTCCGAGATCATCCGCCCCGCGCGGGGGCAAGGGCGAGGGAGCCGGTCGGGGCCTGCCGACTGCTGATGCGAGTCCACCCAACGATCGCAGGCCATCCATCCCTGGCCCTGCAGCCCCTGGCCCTGCAGCACGGCGTGCCGAGTAGGGCCTCGCAGACTGCCGGTCCTGACTCAGGTAGACCTCGAAGCTGGCGCGGATCACGTCCTCCGGTGACACGTTCTCTCCTTCCGGTCGTCGCTCGACCTCGTACCTACCCGTCCGGACCATCCCGCCGCTCCGAAGTCATCGGTTCTGGCGGGACCGCACGGCGGCGAGCAGGCTCGCCTGCATGCCGACCGGGGTCGGACGGCCCAGCGCTGCCGGTACCTCGAACACCCGGCGGCCCCCAGCCGTTCGGACCGGTGGCCGAAGTGGATCGACTGCAGCCCGGTCGCGACGACCCGCTCTCGGCGAGGTCGCCGGCGACGCGACGGCCGGCATCGGTGAGCGTGAGCAGGACGTCGCGCCGACGCCCTCCGGTTCTGCGCTCACCCGACCCTTGTCCTGCAGCCTTTCGATCAGGCGGCTGACGCTGCTGCATTCGGAGTGCAAGGTGCCGCCTGGTGCAGCAATCGTCGATACTGGCGGTACTCACGATTGAGAACTCCGGCCCTGCACGCCTTTCGTTGAATTATGGAGTCGCTGACAGGACGAGGCTGTCGTACGCCTTGAATCGGGCAGGTGGCGATTCAGCTCCGATGGCCGCGTGAAACCCGAAACCCCCTTTCGAACTGGGTCGAAGCATCGCTTCATCGTGAGACGACTCATCAAGACCAGCATGATCGCGTAATGCAGATTCTGCCGACCGCATCTCTTGAGGGGCAGAGATCTCCTGCCGAGGCCGTGGCTGGAGCGATCGAGTGGGACGCGGAGGAACCAGTGCAGGCTCGCCGCACCCGGTGCCACGTCGATCGGC
This sequence comes from Nocardioidaceae bacterium, assembly GCA_035645475.1. Classification (GTDB taxonomy): domain Bacteria; phylum Actinomycetota; class Actinomycetes; order Propionibacteriales; family Nocardioidaceae; genus DASQMN01. The sequence goes on along the minus strand of DASQMN010000121.1, from coordinate 7,066 downwards.
CTCACCGGCCACCACCCCCGTCACTCGCGTTCGACGCGACGAACGAGCATCTGTTGCGAGTCGGTCAGGAAGCCGCGGGACAACCAGACGGGAGACAACGTTGAACGGCTTCTGCAGATAGTTGATTACTGCGATAGCGTGCGCCTGCCCGCCCGAGGGCAGCGACTCCTGGCGCTTATCTGCGATAGGCCCGGGGAGGCCCGGTGGGCACGGTCCACCATCTCGATGCCGGCCCCGCCGGTGCCGGGCCCGGGCCTGGCACCGGGGCGGGCCCGCGCTCGGGGATGCGGTCACGGCGTTCCTGCGCGAGGTCGGATCACCTCGTCGAGCACGTCGACCGCCGACTCGACGCCTGCGTCCGGCTCGACGATGACGAATTCGTCGATGTCGTCCGGGAGCGTGTTCACCCTCGCCGGCTATTGACAAATCCGGGCCACGACCTCCGCCTGTACGACGACGCGGACGTCCGCCCGGAGCCGCTCTTTTCAGCGATGCAAGGAGTTGCTATAACGGGCATGCGGACCACGGCGACCGGCCGCAGAGGGAGTCGATGATGACTGCTCGACCAGGCACGCTGTCCCGGCGCAGAATGCTCGGTCTGGCCGGAGCCGCGCTGGGCGTCGGGGCCGCCGGCCTGGTGACCGGCTGCGGCTCGCCGGTGGCCGCGGGCCTCGCCGGCGCGCCGGCGAATCCCGGCACCACGACGTTCTGGAACCTGTGGGGCGGCAGCGACGGCAAGCGGGCCGAGGCGATGTACGAGGCGTACCGCCAGTCCCACGGCGGCCCGGCGTCGCTGGAGGCCATCACGTTCGCATGGGGCAACCCGTACTACACCAAACTGTCGCTCGCGACGATCAGCGGGCGCTCACCGGACGTCGCGGTGGCCCACGCGTCCCGACTGCCCACCCTGGTCCGCGCCGGCCTCGTCGAGGAGATCACGCCCGCGGACCTGGCGGCGACGAACCTCGCGCCCGAGAGCTTCACCCCGACCGCGTGGAAGGCGGTGAACGTCGACGGCACGGTGCGCGCGCTCCCGTTCGACGTCGGCCCGCTGGTCCTCTACTACAACACCGACCTGTGCCAGAAGGCGGGTCTGCTCGGCCCCGACGGCCAGCTCGCCCCGATCCAGGGTGTCGAGGCGTTCGAGGAGGCGCTGGCGGCGGGCAAGCAGGCCGGCGCGAAGTACGGCGCGGTCTGGGCCATCGGGGGCGACCCCGCGAGCAACTGGCGCTGGTTCCAGACGCTCTACGCGCAGAAGAACGGCACGCCCTTCCTGAGCGACAACGGCCACCGCGTGACCTTCGACGAGGACAAGGTCGCGCAGACCCTGGAGTGGCTGGCCCGGATGACCGGCCCCGAGGGCTACGCACCATCATCGATCGACTACGCGGGTTCGCTGTCCACGTTCGGCAGCGGTGACGCGGCGTTCCTGGTCGTGGGCGTCTGGGAGATCACCACGATGCAGGAGGTCGGCGTGCCGTTCGGCATGACGACCTTCCCGCAGCTGTTCGAGGCGCCCGCGGTGTGGGCCGACTCGCACGTCCTCGTGCTCCCGACCCAGCGCGGTCGCAGCGCCGAGAGCCGGACGCAGACCCTGGAGTTCGTCCGGTTCATGCTCGACGAGAGCCTGACCTGGGCCCAGGGCGGATCCATCCCGACCCTGCGTCCCGTCCTGCAGAGCGAGGAATTCGGCAACCTCCGACCGCAGGCGGACTACGCCGTGGCCGCGGACCAGGCCGTGTACGACCCGCCGGCCTGGTACGCCGGCGCCGGCTCGAACTTCCAGATCCAGGTCGGTGCCCAGGTCGCGCTCGTGCAGCAGAGGCTCGCCTCACCGCGCGACGCCATCGCCGCCATGCGCTCCCAGCTGACGCGGTACGCCGACACCCCGGACCCCCTGTGACGGCCTCAACCGCGCGCGAAGGGCAGGACCACTCATGAGCACGACGACCCAAGTCGGCGCCCGGCCGGTGCCCGCCGACGCCACGCGGACCCCTCGGCGCCACCTCGACACCTCGCACCGCGTGGCCTGGTGGTTCCTGGCCCCGTTCGGGCTGTTCTACCTGCTGTTCATCCTCGGCCCGCTCGCGTACCAGTTCATCAGCAGCTTCTTCAGCACCAGCCTCGTGCGCCCGGGCCTCGGCAGCGCTCTCGGGCTCGGCAACTACGGCGAGGTCCTGACCAACCCGACGTTCTGGATCGCGGTGCGCAACACCATCGTCTTCACGGCGCTCACGGCGATCCCGCTCGTGCTGCTCGGCCTGACGATGGCGATCCTGGTGAACCGGGTGGCGCGGGCCCAGTGGCTGTTCCGGCTCGCGTTCTTCGCGCCGTACGTCCTCCCGTCGGCCACGATGGCTCTGATCTGGTATTTCCTCTACAGCCCCGAGCTCGGTCTGATCGACAGCGTGCTGACCGGGCTCGGGTTCGAACCCGCGGCCCTGCTCGGGAACCCCGGCACGGCGCTGCCGGCCATCGCGCTGGCCACCATCTGGTGGACCGTGGGATTCAACTTCGTGCTCTACCTGGCGGGTCTGCAGGAGATCCCGCGGGAGCTCTACGAGGCGGCCTCGCTGGACGGTGCGTCGGGCTGGCAGCAGATCCGCAACGTCACCATCCCCCTGCTGGGTCGGACCACCACCCTGGTCCTCGTCCTGCAGGTCATCAACTCGCTGAAGGTCTTCGACCAGATCTTCATCATGACCCAGGGCGGCCCGGGCACCGCGTCGATCTCGGTGCTGCAGTACGTCTACAACACGAGTTTCACCGACTACCGCGTCGGCGCCGCGTCGGCCGCGTCGATGGTCTTCTTCCTGCTCATCCTCGGGGTCTCGGCCATCTGGCTGACCCTGACCCGCCGCACCCAGGCCAGGTGACCCGATGACCGCGACCTCCCCGCAAGCCCCGGCCGCAACGTCCGACACCACCTCGGACGCGACCGCGCGCCCGACCGACCGCGGCATGAGCAGCGCCCGCGTCTTCGACATCGTGTGCATCGTGGTGCTGCTCGTGCTCGTCTTCCTGTGGCTGTTGCCGACGCTGTGGGCGATCAACACGTCGTTCAAGACCAACGGCACCGCCGCGCTGGGCGCCGGGGAGATCCTGGCCGACACCACCTGGACCATCGCCTCCTACGCCTCCCTGCTCGGCGGGGGGTCGCTGACGACCTGGATGCTGTCCAGCGCGATCATCTCGCTGAGCGTCGTCGCGCTCACCGTGTTCTTCGCGAGCCTCGCCGCCTACGCCCTGTCCCGACTGGAGTTCCGGGGCAAGAACGTGGCCCTCGGCGTCATCCTCGCCGGCCTGATGATCCCCCCGCAGGTGCTGATCGTGCCGTGGTTCCAGGAGTTCGGGGCGCTCGGCCTGCTGAACACCTACTGGGCGGTGATCCTGCCCGCCGTCCCCCAGGTGGTGGCCGTCTTCGTCTTCAAGCAGTTCTTCGACGGTCTGCCCAAGGAGATCGAGGAGAGCGCGCGCATCGACGGGGCGAGCTACTGGACGATCTACCGCGTCCTCATCATGCCGCTGTCGCGCCCAGCGGTGTCAGCGGTCGCCATCTTCACCCTGGTGGTGACCTGGAACGACCTGCTGTGGCCGCTGGTTGCGCTGACCAACCCCGACATCATGACGGTCCCCGTCGGGCTGGCCACGGTCGGCGGCACGTTCCAACAGAATTACGCGGACACGATGGCGGGTGCGATCTTCGGCGCGCTGCCCCTGCTGCTGCTGTTCCTGTTCTTCCAGAAGCGCATCGTGGAGGGCATCGCGGGCACCGGGCTGAAGGGCTGAGGTGCGGCGGCCGGGCCGGCAGTCAGCCTACGGTCGACCCGCGGATGGCCAGCCGAAAGCTCCCGCACGCCCCCGGTGATCTCGATGAGCGCGGTCCGGTGCCGCCGTGCGGCCGTCCCGACGACGGCCTGGGCGAGCTCGCTGATCTTCCCCGACCCACCGATCACCCCATGAGGAGCACGCTGGTGAAGGCATCAGAGCAGGACGGCAGCCACCCCCGGCCGCAGTTGATCCGGACGGGGTGGGCCGTGCTCGACGGCCCGTGGCGGTTCGCCCACGACGACGCCGACCGCGGCCAGCGTGACCGCTGGTACGACCCGGCCGGTGGGGCTGTGTTCGACCGCGAGATCCGCGTGCCGTTCCCGCCCGAGTCGGCCGCGTCGGGGATCGGCGACACCGGCTTCCACCCCGTGGTCTGGTACCGCCGCACCCTCACCGAGCACGACCTCGGCGTCGCGGCGGACCGACTGACCCTGATCCACTTCGGGGCGGTCGACCACGAGGCACGGGTGTGGTTCGACGGGGTCCTCGTCGGCGAGCACGTCGGTGGCCAGACACCGTTCACGGTCGACGTGACACCCCTGCTGCGTGGTTCGGACGACGACGAGCACGTCCTCGTGGTTCGGGCGCAGGACGACCCCCACGACACGTCCCAGCCGCGGGGCAAGCAGGACTGGGAGCGCGACCCGCACGGCATCTGGTACCACCGGACCACAGGCATCTGGCAGTCGGTGTGGGCCGAGACCGTGCCGCCCCAGCACGTGGCCGACCTCGTGTGGACCGCCGACCGGGCAGCCAGCGTCCGCGCCGATCTGACCCTCGCCGCCCGCCCGGTCGAGCCCGTGTCCGTCACCGTGGAACTCTCGGTCGGCGACGAGGTGCTGGCCGAGGTGACGGCGCGTGTCGACGGGCCGCGCGCCACCCTGGACATCGCCGTGGCGGCCCTGGCCAACGGCCAGGACCGCGCCCGGCTCCTGTGGAGCCCGGAGCACCCCACCCTGATCGACGCGCGGGTCGTGGTCCGCGCGGGCGAGGAGGTGCTCGACGAGGTGGACAGCTACCTCGGGCTGCGGACGGCGGGCGTCGGCGGCGGCCGATTCCTCCTCAACGGGCGGCCGTACTACGTGCGTTCCGTGCTCGGGCAGGGGTACTGGCCGGACACGCACCTCGCCTCGCCCGGCACGGACGCGCTGCGCCGCGAGGTGGAGCTGATCAAGGAGCTCGGGTTCAACGCGGTGCGCGTCCACCAGAAGGTCGAGGACCCGCGCTTCCTGTTCTGGGCCGACCGGCTCGGCCTGCTGGTCTGGGGCGAGACCGCGGGCGCCTACGAGTTCTCGGTGCGGGCGGTCGAGCTGCTCACCCGCGAGTGGCTGGAGATCCTCCGCCGCGACCGCAGCCACCCCAGCATCGTCACGTGGGTGCCGATGAACGAGAGCTGGGGCGTGCAGGACATCGCCACGGACCCTGCGCAGCAGGCCTACGCGACGGCGCTGACGGCGTTGACGCGCGCCGTCGACCCGACGCGTCCGGTGGTGTCCAACGACGGGTGGGAGCACGTCGACAGCGACATCCTGGGCATCCACGACTACACGACGGACCCGCACGAGCTGGCCGCCCGGTACCGGGACGACCGGGCTATCCACGAGGCGATCACCGGACCGGGTCCGCAGGACCGCCGGCCCGTGCTCAACGCCGTCCAGGTGGCCCGCCACGACGACGGCCGCGCTCCCCTGATGATCACCGAGTTCGGTGGGGTCAGCCACCAGGGCGACCCCTCGACCTGGGGATACGCCCAGGTGGCCTCCGACGCGGAGTACGCTCGGCTGTTGCGTGAGCTGTTCGACGCCCTGCGCTCCTGCCCCGGGATCGCCGGCTTCTGCTACACCCAACTGGCCGACACGCTGCAGGAGGCCAACGGGCTGCTCACCGCGGACCGGCGCCCGAAGCTCCCGGTGGAGGCCCTCCGCGAGATCGTCACGGGCTCGACCGAGCCGGTCAGCGAGGTGACCTCGACGGACGGGTGGACGAAGTCACCGGCGGCGTCCTGACCCCATCCGACGCCTGACGATGACCTGCTCCACCGGAACGTTCCCCGGGCTGCTGCCGGCCGTCCTGCTCGCCCTGGTCGTGCCGGGCAGTCGGTGATGGGGTCGTCGTGATGCTCGCCCGAGAATCGGGCGGACATGGCTGAGTAGCCTCCTGAGCTGCGGATCGTGCAGTACCGGGAGTGGCGGCGTCGCTGGAGGTCGAGGAGTTCCTGCTGGCCCGAGCGATGGAGCACGACTCACCCACGTTGTTGTTCCGGCTGGCGTGTGAGTACTTGATCTCGGCGCAGGTGATCCGGCCGGGCCCGGTGACCGTGCTGGAGAGGGTCCGCACGCCCGTGCGCAGGCCCAGCGCGAGACCTACGACCGGCTCGCGCACGAGTTCACCGAGACCAGTCCGCAACCGACGTGCTCGACGAGGTCATGAGCTTGTTCGATCAGGCGGTGTCGGCGCGCGAGAGCAAGGCGGAGCTCACCGACATGCTCCCGTTCGCGCCGATCGTGTCGCTGCTGATCGAGCTTGACGGGCAGATCGAGTTGTTGGACTGCTTCACCCATGCCGGCGGGAAGCAGACCCGCTCTCCAGAGCTGAAGCGGAAACCTGATCGCGGTGCTGCTGAGCCACTCCACCAACCTCGGGCTGACGCGGATGGCGGATGCGCGCGGGATCTCCTACGACATCCTCGCGCTGATCGCCGAGCACTGGGCCGACCTACCCCGCCAGCTCAACAAGGGCGAGTCCTGCACCCGCTCAGGCGCGACCTGCTCTACGCCCACGAGGGCACCGTCCGGGCCCGGCGCACAGCGAGAACATCAACTTCTTCGGCGCGATCGACGTCGACATCGACGGCGAGCTGGCCCAGCTCGCCCGTCCGGGTACCGGCCGCTGCGGTTGCGCGACACCCTGTTCTGAGTGCGGCCACGCCCGGTTCGTCGTAACTCGGCGTCTGCGGCGGCGCCGTCGTCGTTGCCGCGAGGTGGACCGTCATCCCGGACGCTGGTGATCAGCGCCCGCAGCCATGATCGGCCCGTGTCCCGTCGATCGCCCTCAGCCGCCGTCCTCGCCGGCGCGGCGGTGGCCCATGCCGTGCTGCCCGAGGTCTTCGACGCGATGATCCCCGACCGCCTGCCCGGCCCCGCCCGCGCCTGGACCCTCGCCTCCGGCGCCGCCGAACTGGCCGTCGCCGCCGCGGTCGCCGCACCCCGCACCCGCCGCGCCGGCGGCCTCGCCG
>DASQMN010000120.1:0-2578 GCA_035645475.1 Nocardioidaceae bacterium | reverse complement strand
AGCTCGAACACTGTCCTGGACATGCGCAGCTTGTCCCACCGATGACTCAGACCGGGCTGCACTCCGGAGATCTGCGAGCCGATCACCGAGACCCGGTTGTGGTGGAACTCCTCCCCGAGCCGCACCGGGGTCGCCGGGCCTTGGAAGAAGCCGGCGACGACCACGCGCGAGCTGTACGCGGCCGTACGGATCGCTTCGTGGAGCGCGGCGTAGCTGCCGCTCATCTCGATGACGACGTCGGCACCCCGGTTGTCGGTCATCTCTCGTACGCGTGCGCCGACATCGTCTGCCACAGGGTCGATCGTCGACGAGGCGCCCAGCCGCTGAGCGAGCTCGCGACGGCCTGGGACGAGGTCGACCACAACCACCCGGGCGCCGTTGAGCCGCGCTAGCTGAGCCACGATCTGCCCCGGCACCCCGGCGCCGAAGACCACCACGGTCTCGCCGACGTGGATGTCGGCGTCCAGGATCGCGTTGAGGGCGATGGCGCCGATCTCGGAGAAGATGCCGGTGACCACCGTGGAGCCCGACGGAAGCACCCGTTGCGACACGTGGTCTGCGGGGAGCACGACAGATGAGCGGTGACCCCAGGTGCCCCACACCAGCGAACCGGCCAGCCCTGGATCGACGCCTGCTCCCACCGCGGCCACCCGACCGACCTCCTCGTACCCCCAGCCGTCCTTGGGGTAGAAGTCGTCGGACTGTCCCGGCACGAAGAGACGTTCGTCCGGCTTCCACGTCCGTGTGATGTAGGGGTTGCTGCCGCGGTATCCGGTGAGCTCGGTACCGGCGGAGATACCGGAGTAGAGGGTGTGCACGAGCGCCTCGCCGTCGCCGGCGATGGGGTCGTCCACGTCGACCACCTCGGCCAGACGAGGAGCGGAGAACCGGACGAGGTGCCCCATGTCAGGACCCCTCGCCGCTCACGTCCTCGACCGCCACCAGCCGGAACAGCAGCGCCTGCTCCGGGTACAGCATCGGCGCCTGCAGGCCGATCGCAGCGAGCACCCCGCCGGTCGCCGTCATCGGGTCGGTCCACCAGGACGGCGGTCCGCTCGCCGTTCTGGTGAGGGCTGATGCAGAAAGCTCGATCGGTTCGATGCGGTACGTCACGGCCGGGTCGAGCCCGGGCAGGCGGATCCTGCCGGGAGGGGCGACGTCGCTGGTGGCGAGGGCCACCAGAGCGAAGACGGCCCGATCTCGCCGTGGGCTCACGTACCCGTTGGCCCAGTAGACGTCGTCCGGGTAGTCGCTGTGCACCGCCGTGCCGGTGTGGATCAGCTCGCGTTCCTGCTTGTACAGCGCCACCCATGCAGCCAGCTCGTCGAGCTCCTCGGACGAGGCAGTGCGCAGGTCCCACTCGATACCGAAGTGGCCGAACAATGCGGTAGCGGCGCGAAACGCGAGCGTGTGGGTGCGGTGGGTGGTGTGCGCCGTGGGGGCCCCGACGTGCGCACCCACGAGCTCGGGGGGCAGGAGCAGACCAGTGCCGCGTTGGATCCGCTGACGCTCGAGGGCGTCGATACAGTCGCTGGCCCACACGCGGTCGGTGCGCTCCAGGATCTCGAGATCGACCCGGCCACCTCCCGACGAGCAGGACTCGATCTCGAGGGAGGGATGCCGCCGGCGCAGCTCGTCCATGAGGGCATAGACGGCGAGGGTCTGCGCATGCACGCGAGGCGCTCCGGTGCTGCGGTCACCGGCCTCGACGAGGTCGCGGTTGTGGTCCCACTTGATGTAGTCGATCTCGTACTCGCTGATCAGCCCGCTGATCGACTCGAGCACGTGCTTGTAGGCGGCTCCGATGGTGAGGTTCAAGACCTGCTGGTGCCTGCCGCGAAGCGGGAGCCGCTCACCGGGCGCGAGGATCCAGTCCGGGTGGGCGCGGGCCACGTCCGAGTCCTCGTTGACCATCTCAGGCTCGAACCAAAGCCCGAACTCCATGCCCAGTGCTCGGACGGTGTCGATCAGCGGTCGCAGCCCGTCCGGCCAGACCTGGGAGTCGACCTGCCAGTCGCCGAGTCCGGCCCGGTCGTCGCGGCGGCCCAGGAACCACCCGTCGTCGAGAACGAAGCGTTCGGCACCGGCCTTGGCCCCGCGCTCCGCCAGCTCGGTCAGGGCCCCCAGGTTGTGGTCGAAGTACACCGCCTCCCAGGTGTTGAGCACGACCGGGCGGGACGACGACGGGTGGCTGACGCGACTCCGCAGGTGTCGGTGGAAAGCGGCCGCGATCTCGTCGAGGCCCTCGCCGTACGCGGCGTAGAGCCACGGCGTGGTGTAGGTCTCCCCCGGAGCGAGGATGACCTCACCCGGCAGTAGCACCTCCCCGCCACCGAGCAGCCGCACGGCGGCGAGACCGAGCTCAGCGAAGGTGACGTGATTGCCACTCCACGCCGTGTGCACCGCCCAGACCTCACCGCTGCGATACCCGAAGCCCGGCCTACCTGCTGCCAGCAGGACGGTGGCGTCGGACCCGGTACGTCCCCGGCGTCCCTCGCGCAGGTGAGTGCCGACCAGGAAGGGCCGACGCTGAGGGCTGCGCTCGTGCAGGTGGCGCCCGGCGAAGTCGAGCAGCTCT
>DASQMN010000119.1:0-35661 GCA_035645475.1 Nocardioidaceae bacterium | reverse complement strand
CCACCGGGGTCGACCCCGAGACCGGGGCCGTCGACCGCTTCGGTGATGCCGCTTGGATCAACGGTGGCTCACCCACATTCGGGTTCTTGACCTTCGGCGCTGACGGGCCCTTCAAGGGCTTCTACAACGACATCGCCGGCGCCGCGTGGGCCGACTGGCTGTTCATGGCCGGCCTCCTCGGCATCGGCGTAGCCCTCACGTTGGGCATCTTCATGAACATCGCCACCATCTCCGCGGCCCTGATGTACGTGCTGATGTGGACCGTCGCTCTGCCCCCCGAGAACAACCCCATCACCGACGACCACCTGATCGGCGCCCTCGCCGTTGTGGTCCTCGGCCTCCTCAGTGCTGGCCGCTACCTCGGCCTCGGCCGCTGGTGGGAACGCTCCGCCCCAGTCCACAAGATGCCCGTGCTCAAGTAAAGGCATCGGACGAAGGTAGGGGCGCGGACTCTCGGAGTCCGCGCCCCTACCGCCACGTAGTGGTCGGTGCAATCTGCGATCGTCAGTCGAGCGAGCGCCTGCGGAAGGCCGCCAATGCCAGCGGGGCGAACACCAGAGTGATCACAATCGACCACACCACGGACGAAATCTCCGGGTGCTGCAAGGGGAATGCGGCGGTGGGCAGTGCCGGGTCGCCGTTACCCCAGAGGTCGCGGCACGCCTGTGCGAGCGACGACACCGGGTTCCACTCCGCAACGACGCGCAGCCACGACGGCATGTTCTGCGTGGGCGCGAACGTGTTCGCGACGAAGGTGAGCGGAAACATGATCGTGAACATGGCCCCCTGGACCGCCTCGACCGACTGCAGGAGCGAGCCGACCCAGATGCCGACCCAGATCATGGAGAATCCGAACAGCAGCAACAGCCCGAACGCCAAGGCGGCGCTGGCGAAGCCTTCGCGCATACGCCAGCCGATGGCGAGCCCGGTCAACGCCATCACGAAGATGCCGATGCTCGAGTGGATCAAGCTGGAGATGCTGCGGCCGACCAGCACTGACGCCCTCGACATCGGCAGGGACTTGAAGCGGTCGACGATGCCCTTGGACAGGTCGTTGGTCAGCCCGACGGCGACGACGAAGCAGGAGAACACGATCGTCTGCGCCATGATGCCCGGCAGCAGGAACTCCCGGTAGTCGGCGCCGCTCACGGCGATTGAGCCGCCGAACACGAACGCGAACAGCAGCGTGAACATGACCGGCTGGATCGTGACGTCCAGCAGCATCTCCGGCATCCGCTTGATGTGCAGCAGGTTGCGCCACACGACCGTCATCGACTGCGCCAGGAGCCCTCGTTCCTCGACCTGAACGGAACTTCGGGTCTGTGCCATGGTGCTCATTGAGTGGCCTCCGTTGTGGTCTCGTCGCCGGACAGTGCTGCGTCGCTCGACTGGTCGTCGGGCGCGGCTCGCCTGCCGGTCAGGTGCAGGAACACGTCGTCCAGGCTGGGACGCTGGAGGCCCAGGTCATCGACCTCGATGCCGCTGGCAGCGAACGCGTCCGCGATCCTGGTCATGTCTCCGAGGCCACCGGCCGGAGCGGTGAGCCGCCGGCTCGAGTGCTCAACGTGCACCTCCGTGGAGTTGGCACGCAGCAGCTGCTCGGCCCTGGACAGGTCGTCGGCGAACTTGACGGTCATGACGACGCTTGCTTCCCCGGCCTCCTGCTTGAGCTGGCTCGGGGTGCCGGACGCGATCACCGATCCCCGGTCGATGACCACGATCTTGTCGGCAAGCTGGTCGGCTTCCTCGAGGTACTGCGTGGTCAGCAGGAGTGTCGTGCCACCGCTGACCAGCTCGCGAAGCACGTCCCACAGCTCTACCCGACTGCGCGGGTCGAGCCCCGTCGTCGGCTCGTCGAGGAACAGCACCGGTGGTGCCGCGACCAAGCTGACTGCAAGGTCGAGCCGCCGCCGCATGCCCCCTGAGTAGGTCTTCGCCAACCGGTCCGCCGCGTCGCTGAGCCTGAAACGCTCCAGAAGCTCGTCGGTGTTCTCCCGGATGTACTTCATGGGCAGGCCGTACAGCCTCCCGATCAGCCTGACATTCTCCCGGCCGGTCAACAGCTCGTCGACCGTAGCCGCCTGCCCTGTGAGTCCCATGCTGCGACGTACTGCCGCCGGATCCTCGAGGATGTCGTGACCGCCGACCAGTGCGGTGCCGCTGGTCGGTTTGCTCAACGTGGTCAGCATTCGCACCAGCGTTGTCTTGCCGGCACCGTTCGGGCCCAGGAGCCCGAGGACCGATCCTTGTGGGACAGAGAAGCTCACACCGCCCACCGCCACCATGTCGCCGAAGTGCTTCACGAGATCGATGGCCTCGACGGCGTTCGAGCCCGAGCCACCCCCGGTCTTGGCCAACGTGGCCGTGGTTTGCGTCATGGCGTCGAATGTAGGCGCACCCTCCGACGTTTCCGTCGTCGACGACTGCATCTGCCCACCTCTCCTCGGGTAAGTGACATTGGGCCGCGCGGCGCCGGGACAGTGCTCGTTGCCGAGTGGTGCCGCTTCGGGGGTAGACCGGGGCACCCGCAAGAACTAATCGCTGGCAAGGACGTCGGCAACAGATCTGGACCGGCGAGCACCCACCGGCGACGACGCAGGCGTCCGACTGCCTGTCCGGGTCGGCTGCTCGGCGGCAGGGCCTCAGGTGCGCGAGGCGACGATGCTGTACAGAACCGGCGCCGGGCGTCCACCGAGACGCATCCGGAACAGCCCGTCAGCGTCAGCCTCGAGGATGCCGCGCGGGTCGAAGTCACATTCCAGGTGCTCCTGCAGGTACTCGATGTGCAGCCTCGCGCCGACGGCGGCAGTGACGACCTCACCGAGGGAGTGGGCGAACTCGACCGTGGCGCTCGAAGACAGCACCGCGTCCTTGTCGGCGTAGCTCCCCTGCTCATCGAAGCTGACCGGCCCAGCCGACGCGTACGGGAAGTCAGCCTCGAGGGGCTGCAAGTCCCGGAACATCGCAAACAACGGGTGCACGTCGACCAGTAGAAGGCGCCCGCCGGGACGCAGGACCGAGCGCACCGAGCGCATCCATGCGTCCACGTCGCCGATCCAGTTCAGCACCCCGATGGTCGCGTAGACCAGATCGAAGTTTTCGTGCAGCGCTGCGGGGAGATCGGTGGCGTCCGCCTCGACGAAGTCGACCTGGACACCGCAGCGCGAGGCGATCTCGCCGGCCCGAGCAAGTGCGGCGGGGGAGAAGTCGGCTCCGGTGACACGTGCGCCGAGCCGTGCCAGAGACACGGCGTCCATCCCCAGATGGCACTGCAGGTGCAGAACGTCCTTATCCGCGAGGTCACCGACCGCCCTGTCCACGCCATCGCTTTCGATCCGGGACAGCGTCGAGCCGCCGCCGATCAACCGGTCGACGTCGTAGTACTCGCTGATGCCTCGTCCGTGCACGTCCGCGAGCTCGTTCCAATGTGCTCGGTTGAGCTCGGTCGACCGCTCGATCCCATCCACGTCAGTCCCTCCTATCGGCCCAGGTGCCACGGCGCTCGGTACGCGGGGTGGCGGGGGCGAATCACCAGCGTCGTCCCGGATCCGGCTGGGCGGTGCTGCTCCGTCGATCAACAGCACAACGCTGATCGGGGAACTCTCATGATGGCCGACGGACGTCAGGACACCACGGACTCGAGGGCGGCGAGCACCCGCTCGGACCGGGAGTGGTCGCAGAGCCGGCGCGTGAGATACGCATACCCGAACCCGTGGCGGGTGTCGGCGTACGCGTCGCAACCTCCGATGCCGCCCATGCCAAGCCCGTCCTCGTCTACCTGCAGCCCGAGTGTCCAGGTCACCTCCCGGTCAAGCAGCCGGTCGTGGCCGCTCACCGCGGGGCTGACGAACTCAGTGTGCAGCTCAGGTCCGAGCAGGCCGGCCAAGGGTCCTGAATCGCTCGGTAGCTGCGCGTAGTACGCGGCGACCGTCGCCGCCGTGGCGTGCATGCCGATCGCGGGGAACACGCAGGTCCGCCACGCTCGACCGTTGAGCAGGGACACGTCGACGGCCCCAGGAGGACGCGACAGGCTGCGCCAACGTAGGGACCCGGGCTCACCACAGATTGTGACGGGCCAGTCCTGGTCCGAGAGCTCGAGGTCGGCGACCCGCCTCAGGTGCTGGTCCGGCACACCGAAGTGCGCGTCCAAGCCGAGCGAGGGGGCCACCTGTCTGCGGAACACCTCACCGAGGTCTCGACCGGTCGCGGCTCGAATGACACCCGACAGCAGATGGCCGTATGTCAAGGCATGCTCGGCCGGAGCCGCTCCAGGCTCCCACTCCGCCGGGGCTGCCGCGAGTGCCTGCTCGAGCAGCTCCGCGTCGTACAGGTCTGCGCTCGCTGGCCCGTCGGGAAAGGCGGGCTGTGCCGCGAGATGGGCCAGTGCATGTCTCAGCGTCGTGGTCTTGCCCTCCGCCGCGTACGAGGGCCAGAAGCGCGACAGCGGCTCGTCGAGCGAGAGGTGGCCGGTCGCGACGCACGTCAATGCCGCGAGCGCAGCGAACGGCTTGCTGACCGAGTACGTGTGCACCAACGTGTCGCGCGCCCACGGCTGCGTGCGTGCTTCGTCGGCCCACCCACCGACGAGGTCGACGACGAAGCGCCCGTCTCGGTGCACAGCCAGCCCGGCGCCGGTCTCCTCGCCTGACTGCAGCAGGTCCGAGAAGGCCTCACGGACCGCTTCGTAGCCAGACGCGACCGTCCCACTCAGAGGTGGAGAGCTCACCTTCGGCATTCTGCCTCAGCCGTGCCTGTCCGGTCGTCTCGCGCCCGGCCATGGCGGTCATAAGCAGGTGTACGTGGTCGATTCGCGGCCCTAGTCTTAGCGCCGCCGTCACCCGTGCGTCGACGCCGGCACGACGTTTCGTCACCCGATGCGATTACTTTCTCCGGCGCGCGCAGTCACCAGCTGACCCGACCGCGCCGATCCGTTCTGGAGGCCTGATGCTGGACACATCCCGTTCGACCGCGCCCGATGCCTCGGCGCAGTCTCGGAAGAGGTTCAGCCTGCGGCGGGCGCTGTTGCCGGCACTCATCGTGCTGGTGGGGTTCTTCGTCGTGCTGCCGGTGGCAGGAGGGTTGTCCGGCAAGCTGACAGAGGTCACCGAGAACGACCAGGCCGCGTTCCTGCCCGACTCCGCTGAGTCCACGCGGTCGCTGGCACTGGAGACGCAGTTCAACGGCACGCAGAACATCCCGGCGCTCATCGTCTGGGAGCGCGCGGGCGGGCTCACCCCGGCGGACCTCGAGGCGGTGGGCGAGGCTGCGACGCGGCTGAGCGCCGTCGAGGGTGTCGCCGCTCCGGCCTCCGACCCGATCCCCAGCGAGGACGGTGAGGCCGTCCAGGTGATCGTGCCGCTTCCCGGCGACAACAGCGCCTTCGAGACCCTTCCCGGCATCGTCGAGGACGTCACCGATGCCGCGAAGATCGATGGGCTCGCGAGCTATGTCACTGGTCCGGGGGGTCAGTTCGCGGACTTCGCCGCCGCCTTCGAAGGCATCGACGGCCGGTTGCTGTTCACCACCGTCGGCGTCATCCTGATCATCTTGCTGCTGATCTACCGAAGCCCGGTGTTCCTGCCGGTCCTGGTCTCGGCCGGCCTCGCGCTCGTCATGGCGCAAGCGGTGGTCTACCTGCTGGCCGACGCCGAGGTGCTGACCGTGGACGGCCAGAGTCAGGGAATCCTGTCGGTCCTGGTCCTCGGCGCCAGCACCGACTACGCGCTGCTGCTCATCAGCCGGTTCAAGGAGGAGCTGCACCGCGAGGACTCCTGGGCGGTGGCTATACGCACGGCTCTGAGGGGCTCGGTGCCAGCGATCATCGCGTCCGGTGCGACGGTCATCCTGGGACTGCTGTGCCTGTTGCTGTCGGACCTCAACAGCAACAAGTCACTCGGCCCAGTGGGTGCCATCGGCATCGCGTGCGCGGTGCTGTCCATGATCGTCTTCCTGCCGGCGCTGCTGATGGTGGCCGGGCGCTACTGGTTCTTCCCGTTCGTACCTCGCCACGACAACGACGTGTCACACGATCGGGGAGTCTGGGGCAAGGTAGCTCGGCTCGTCGGCCGGCGGGCGCGGCTGGTGTGGGTGGGCACCGCGCTGGCGCTCGCCTTCGCCGCCTTGTTCACGCCTCTGTTGGACGCCGACGGGCTGACCACCGAGGAACAGTTCACCACCGAGGTCGACTCGGTCGAGGGTCAGCAGGTGCTGGCTGATCACTTCCCGGCGGGCACTGGCGTACCGGTCAGCGTCATCGGCCCCGAGCCGGAGAGCGACCGACTGCTCGACATCGTGCGAGACGTCGAAGGGGTTGCGGGCGCCGACCTCGTCACGGACGCACCAGCCGGTGCACCGGTCGGCGGCGAGCCCAAGGTCCTGGATGGCCTCGTGCAGGTTCAGGCCGTCTTGGCCGTCGCGTCCGACAGCCCAGAGGCTGAGCAGACCGTGCTGCGGCTGCGCGGTGCGGTGGACGAGGTGGGTACCGACGTGCTTGTGGGCGGTGGCACCGCAGTCGTGTACGACATCAAGCAGGAGTCGGCCCGTGACAACCGGGTGATCATTCCGGCCATCCTGGTCGTCATCTTCCTGGTGCTGGCGGTACTACTGCGCGCGGTGCTGGCGCCGTTGCTGCTGGTGGCCACGGTGGTGCTGTCGTTCTTCGCCACCCTGGGCGTGTGTGCCCTCGTCTTCGACTACGTCTTCGGCTTCGCCGGGGCCGACCCGTCCTTCCCGCTTTTCGCGTTCGTCTTCCTGGTGGCCCTGGGTATCGACTACAACATCTTCCTCATGACCCGTGTGCGCGAGGAGGCGCAGCGGCACGGCACCCGGGCCGGGACGCTGCGTGGTCTTGCCGTCACCGGCGGCGTCATCACCTCCGCAGGTGTTGTGCTTGCGGCGACCTTCTCCGCCCTCGGCGTGCTGCCGCTCGTCCCGTTCGCGGAGCTCGGCTTCGCTGTGGCCTTCGGTGTCCTCCTGGACACGCTGATCGTGCGCTCGCTGCTGGTGCCGGCCCTGGTGCACGAGCTGGACGACAAGGTCTGGTGGCCGGTCGGCCTGCGCAGGACTTCGCAGCCGGCAGGTGGCAGCCACGCCGCGACCTGACGTACTCCGGCTCGGCGCCGCTCTGCGAACGGAATGGAACACGTGGACGCTCTCGCGATCGCGCACCGCGCGGGGAATTCGCTGGCAGCCCTGCGTGCGGCGATGCACGTCGGAGCCGACGTGCTCGAGGCGGACGTGCACGCTCATCACGGCCGGCTGGAGGTACGGCACCAGAAGTCCATGGGGCCGCTGCCGTGGCTGTGGGACCGGCACGGCACCGGCCTGCTGCCGTCGCCGCGGGACCGTTGGGAGCTCATGCGCGCCACGGAGCAGCTGCAGCTGAGGGAGCTGCTTGACGCCGCCGAGGGGGGAGCAACCCTCATGCTCGACCTCAAGGGCGTGGGCCGGGTGGGTCCCGCCGTCGTCCGCCTGTTGCACGCCCGTTCACCGAGCGCCCCGGTCATCGTCTGTGGTCGCTGGTGGCCGAGCGTCGACGCCTTCGCCGGTCACGAGTGGTCCCGGCCGGTACTTTCCGCGCGCAGCCGAACGGAGCTGACCCGGCTGCGTCGGCGAGTGCAGCAGGGCAGGGCGCCGTACGGCGTCTCGCTGCATGCGTCCCTGCTCAGCCGCGAAGTCGTCGACGAGTTCCGGCGTCGCGTCGAGGTCGTCATGACCTGGCCGGTCAATGACCACCAGACGCTCGCTCAGGTACTCGCCGTCGGCGCCAACGGCGTGATCTCCGACGAGCTCGACGTTCTTCGCACGGTGGTGTCGCGCAGGCGCTGACGGGAGCAAGCGCGCCAGCAGGCTCGCCCATTTCACGACCTGGCGGAGGGAACCCTCGGTACGGTGGGGCGACTGCTCTCGTGCGTGTCGACCGACTGGATCAGGAGAGCGACGGGCTAGACGGCTTCGCGTAGAGCTCCCGGATGTGGGTAAGACCACATGGAGCCTAGACCGAAGCGAGATCCATGCCCCTGCGTCGACTGCCCTCGGTGCCACCTCGACTGCGATCGTTGTCGCGGCTGGTTCCGGCCGTGGCGGCCGTTTTCGCCGTCGCGGTGTCTGTGCTGACGCTGTCGCGGTTGCCGCACGTCACGTGGTGGCCGGTGCTGCTCGGCGTCGGCCCGTGGCTCGTCGGTAAGTACGTCCTCTGCCCGCTGCGGTGGCATGCGCTGTCCGAGAGTGGTCGGCGACGGGGTTGGCACCTGCGGGCTTACGCGGAGTCGGAGCTGTTCGGGCTGTGCACGCCCGGGCACATCGGTGCGGACGCCTGGCGTATCAAGCGACTCACGGGCATCGGGATGCACGGCGGCAATGCGGTGGCCGAGGTGGCACTCGACCGATGCGTGGGTGCGGTGGGTCTCGCCGTGTTCGTCGCCTTCGCGGGGGCCGCGCTGCCGACGAGCATGCTGATCACCGCATCGGGTCTGGCAGGTGGAGTCCTGCTTGCCGCACTCGTCCTACGCCGCGTACGGCCCGATCTCATGCCGCAGCGGCGGATGCCGACACCTCGTCGGCTCGCGCACGGCATCGTTCTGTCGCTGGGCTACCAGCTGTCGATCTGTGCACTGCTTCTCGGCACGGTCACCGCCACCGGCCACTCCCTGCCGCCGCTCGCCCTGCTCGGTGCTTTCGGGGCGAGTCAGCTCGCGGGAGCGGTGCCGGGGCCGAATGGCGCGAGCCCACGCGAGGGAGCCCTCGTCGTCGCGCTCATGACGCTGGGCGTGCCGTGGGAGGCAGCCCTCGGTGCCGTCTCACTCAAGGCAGCGATCGCCTGGCTTCCGGCCGGTCTGCTCGGCGGCGTGAGCCTGCTGCTTGCGCGCCGAGCCACCTCCCGGCTGTCCGTGGGCGCCGCTGCGCCGGCTTGATCGCTGCAGCTACGTGCTGGTCGTCGTGTGTCCGCGAGGTACAACGTCTCGGCACGGCGAGCGAAGCGTAGGTCGCCGATCAGCACAACGGCCTTGCGGCACATCCTGTCCCCGTGGAGAACGTGGCGTCGGCCGGATCTGCTGCTGCCTCGATGAGCGCGTCATCTTCTGCTCGAGGGTCGGGGATGCTGCGGGGACCCGGGACACCCGGCTCGGTCGAGTGTGCCGGGTCGGTGCGGTCGCCCGCGTCGGTGAAACGCAGCGCACCGATGACCAGCAGGGCGCCGAGCGCACCGTCGAGCCAGTAGTGGTTGGCCGTCACCACGACGACAAGAGTGGTCAGCACCGGGTGCAGAGCCCAGAGCCAGCGCCACGGCGACTCCAGGCAACGGATGCACACGATGGCGACCAGGAGGGCCCACCCCACATGCAGGCTCGGCATCGCCGCGAACTGGTTCGACAGAGCGTTCTCCCCGACCGCGCCGTAGACCGACTGCCCGTACGCCAAGGCGGTGTCGACGAACCCCAGCTCACCCAGCATTCGCGGCGGAGCCAGCGGCCAGAAGACCTGCACGAGCAGCGCCACCGCACTGGCGAGCACCAGCGAGCGGCGCGCCCAGATGTAGTCGCTGGGGCGACGCAGGAACAGCCAGAGCAAGAACAGGAACGTCAGCGGGAAGTGCACCGAGGCGTAGTAGCCGTTGGCGGCGAGGATGACGTCGGAGGTGTTGAGCGCCAGAGCCTGGAAGGTCTGCTCGGACGGAAGGTTCAACCAGCGCTCCACCCGCAGCAGCTGGTCAGCGTTGTCGAACGCCCCTGACACACGCTGCGCCGCCAGTAGGCGCACGATGTTGTAAAGGGCGAAGAGCCCGCCGACGAGGGCCACCTCACGCAGCAGCTGAGCTGCCCTGGGATGGTTCCTGGCCGAGCTCGCGAAGCGCACGCGCAGCAGATCGAGGCGCCTACGCGCTTCGATCACTGCTGCCTGCTCACTCATCATCGCCTCACTCGAACGAACCATCCAGGGGAACCCTCCAGCAGCACGCACGGCCCGGCAAGGGGGATTTCCGGTGTCCGCGGTGCGGTCAGCCACACGACCACCTCCCGTCCTGACACCGGCTGAGTGCTCGGGACCGGCGACTCGCGTTGCCGAGGTATTTGTGCTGCTGTACCGTCCTAGCGTACGAAACTGTTTCGTTTCAACCGCACTCACTGTGAGGCACCATGGATGCAGCCGTCAAGCGTCCCCGCGTCGACGACGACCGCGAGGTGGAGCTGTTGGATGCGGCCATCCACGTGCTCGCCGAGGTGGGGTACGACCGGATGACGATGGACGCGGTCGCACTTCAGGCGAAGGCCTCGAAGGCAACCCTGTACCGGCGCTGGTCGAGCAAGGCGGAGCTGGTGGTGGACGCGGTGAGTCGTGCCAAGGGGGTGCCTGATCTCGAGAGTGCCCCCGACACCGGCTCGCTGCGCGCCGACCTGCTGTCGCTCTCCTGCGGACCCGATGGCATGGCAGACCGGCTTCCGTTGTCAGTGCTCGGTGGTCTGATGACGGCGTTGCACACCGATGCGACGCTGTCCGCGGCCTGGCGTGAGCGCTTCCTTGCTCCTCGGCTGGCCGTGGTGCATGCGGCGTTCGAGCGGGCTGTCGAACGCGGTGAGGTGAGTGCCGCGGCCGACCTCTCGCTGCTGGAACAGGTGGTACCCAGCATGTGCACGTTCCGTTCAACAGTGCTTAGCCGTCGTGTCGACGAGACGTTCGTCGCCGCTGTTATCGACTCAGTGGTCCTTCCCGCTGCCGCCCATCCCGTTCACCCCGACAAGAAGGAACCCGAATGACCTCCTCCGAAGTCGCCTCCGAGTCATCGGCAGGCGCTCCGATCGACGGCGACCGCGGCCAGCATCTGGGTTGGGCGCTGATCCTCATCAGCATGGCCCAGCTGATGGTGGTGCTCGACGGGTCGGTCGTGAACATCGCGTTGCCGGGCATCCAGTCCGACCTGGGCATCTCCGATGCCAATCTGACCTGGGTGGTGACCGCCTACGCCATCGCGTTCGGCGGGCTGCTTCTTCTCGGCGGCCGCATGGGCGACGTGCTCGGTCGGCGCAGGATCTTCGTGGCCGGGGTGCTCGTCTTCGCGCTGGCCTCTCTGCTGGGTGGCCTCGCTCAGACCGAGTGGCAGCTGTTGAGCGCCCGAGCGCTGCAAGGTGCCGGTGCGGCGGCGGCGTCCCCCACCGCTCTGGCGCTGATCACGACGACGTTCCCGGCCGGCCCGCCCCGCAACCGCGCCTTCGCGGTGTATGCCGCCATGTCGGGCGCGGGGGCTGCTGTGGGCCTGATCCTGGGCGGAGCGCTCACCGAGGTGTCGTGGCGGTGGACGATGCTCATCAACGTGCCCATCGGCCTGGCCGTTGCCTTCCTTGCTCCGCGCTACCTCCAGGAGTCGGCTCCACAGCCCGGTCGGTGGGACCTGCCCGGCGCCGTGACGGCGACCGCCGGGCTGGTGTCCCTGGTCTACGGCTTCAACCACAAGGCGCAGGTCGACCCGGTGACCGGCAGCCCCGCGACCTGGACCGAGTTCTGGACCCTTGGCCCCATCGTGGCCGGGGTGGTGCTGCTCATCGCCTTCTTCCTCATCGAAGCGCGGTCGCCGCAGGCGCTGCTGCCGCTGCGGATCATCACCAACCGCACCCGAGCCGTCAGCTTCTTCGTGATGCTCGTGGTGGGCGCCGCGATCTTCGCCATGTTCCTGTTCCTGTCCCTGTACATCCAGCAGGTGATGGGCTACAGCCCGCTCAAGTCAGGCTTCGCCTTCCTGCCCTTCACCTTCGGCATCGTGGCCGCGGCCCAGGTCGCCTCAGCACTGATCGACCGGATCGACCCGCGGTGGATCGCTGGTGCCGGTGGTGCCATGTCGATGGTCGCAATGTGGGGGTACGGCCGGCTTGAGGTGGATTCCACTTACCTCACCGGCCTGCTGCCATGGATTGTGATCCAGGCCATCGGCATGGGCCTGATCTTCGTGACCCTCACGCTCACCGCTGTCAGCGGAATCGACCAGGCCGACTCCGGCGTCGGGTCAGCCGTGCTCAACACCGTGCAGCAGGTCGGTGGAGCCATCGGCATCGCGCTGCTCGGCACGATCTACGCCAACGGCATCGCCGAGAAGATGGCCGAGCTTGCCGCCGCCGCCGGCGGCCGGCAGCCGACACCGGAGCAGATGGACCTGGGCGCGCGAATGGCCCAGACGTTCGGTATCACCGAGACCTTCGCCGTGGCCATTGCGATGATGGCCGTCGCCACGGTGGTGACGCTCGTCGGCCTGTCGGTCAAGCACGAGGAGCTGGCGACCGAGAGCTCGCCGGCTGCCATGGTCTGAGCCGCGCTGCCGCTGGTGCACGGGCTCTCAGCGGAGCTCTTGCACCAGTGGCAGACGGACCTCGAACGTGGTGCCCTCCGGCCCGGTCGTGTACGAGAGGTTGCCCCGATGCCGGCGCTGGACGATTCGCCGGGCGTTGTCGAGGCCGAGCCCGCTGCCTTCGCCGGGAGCCTTCGTGGTGAAGAAGGGCTCGAAGACCCGCGGCTGCGCCTCGGCAGGGATGCCGCTGCCGTCGTCGCGCACCTGCACGATGAGGTGCTCGTCGTCGCGGCTGGTGCGTAGTACCAGCCGTCCCGTGCCCCCCATCGCGTCGGCTGCGTTGTCGATGAGGTTCGTCCACACCTGGTTCAGCTCAGCGGCGTACGCAGGCACCTTCGGCAGCGACGCCCCGTACTCGCGGACAACCTCCACACCCGCCAGCTTGTGGCCCAGCATCACCGTCGTGCTGTCGAGCCCGACGTGTACGTCGATGTCCTGCACCGACGCGCCGTCCATGTAGGAGTACTGCTTGACCGCAGCCACCAGCGTGCTGATCCGGGTGGTCGCGTCCTCGACCTCGTCCATCAGGGACTCGGTCTCGAGCGTGTCGGCCAGCCAGCGCAGGGCCTTCGGCAACGGTTCGTCGCCCGTGGCGGCGACGACGGCGTCCAGCCAGCTCACGTCGAGCCCCGCCCCCGCGAAGACCGGGGCGAGGTCGTACGCTCCGGCGACGCCGAGATCGTCAAGGCGGTCGACGAGCTCGTCCTCCAGGTCTGACTCCTCCACGGCGCTGCGGCGCTGTCCGCGAGCGGCAGCCGCGCGGTGCACCGACTGGTCCTGTACGTCGACCAACCGAGCCAGCAGCTCCGTCGACACCTTGCCGCCCGCGATCGCCCCGAGCTTGCCGCGGACTCCGGCGACCCGCTCACGCAGCTGTCCGGTCGCCCGCACGGCCGCGGCGGCGGGGTTGTTCAGCTCGTGCGCCAGATTGGCCGACAACGTCCCCAGACGCGCGAGGTGCTCGCGCTCCCGGATGGTCGCCTCGCTGTTGCGAACGCCGAGATACAACCCGTCCAGGAGGTGCACTGCCATGGGGAACCAGGTGCTCATGAACGTCGCGAAGTCGATGCCCGGCAGGGCGAAGAAGCTGCTGGGCGCCGTGGCGATCACACTGTTGGCGTGGTCGGCGCCAGGCTCCACATAGGCCCGCACGGCACCGGCGTACGCGCCGCGGTGGTCGGTCTCTGTGATGACGACGTCCTCGCCGCCACTGAGCCTGAGCAGCCGGAGCGCCCCGTCCAGGAGCATGAACAGATGCGTAGCCGGTTCGCCCTCGCGGCAGACGACGCCACCGGCTTGATAGGTGCGCCGTTCGCCGCGCTCGGCCAACCAGGCGAGCTGCTCCTCGGTGAGCGCCTCGAACAAGAACAGCGACCGCAGCTCCTCGACCCCGACCTTGGAGCTCACCGCTCGCCCAGATATCGATGCACGAGGGTGACCGCGAGAGCGCCCTCACCGACCGCGGATGCGACTCGCTTCACCGAGCTGGCGCGTACGTCACCGGCGACGAAGACACCGGGCACGCTGGACTCCAGCAGGTACGGGTCGCGGGTCAGCGGCCAGTCCGCCGGTGGGCGGCCATCCTGGAGCAGCAGGTCCGGGCCGGTCAGCACGAACCCGCGAGCGTCCCGTACGAAGTCATCACCGAGCCACCCGGTCTGGGGTCGCGCCCCGATGAAGACGAACAGCCACGAGGCGTCGACGCGATCGATGGTGTCCGAGCGAGCATCGTGCAGGTCCAGCCACTGCAGGTGGTCACTGCCTCCACCCGCGGTGACCTGGGTGCAGGTTCGCACCGTGATGCCGGGGTGTGCCTCGATACGGGCCACGAGGTACTCCGACATGGAGTGGCGCAGCGAGTCGCCCCGGGCCAGCAGGACCACCTCGTCGGCGAACTTGGCGAAGTGCAAGGCGGCCTGCCCGGCGCTGTTCGCCGCGCCGACGACGTATACGACCGAGCCGCGGCAGTTGACGGCCTCGTGGGCGGCCGCGCCGTAGTACACACCACGGCCGGCGAAGTCGTCCACGCCGGGCGCGCCCAGGCGCAGGTAGGACACGCCGGTGGCCAGCACGACCGAGTGGGCGGCGACTTCGGACCCGTCTTCGAACTTCACGATGCGCCCGTCACCACGCGGCGTGACGGCCACGCACGAGGCTGCACTGAGGATCTCGACCTCGAAGCGGATCGCCTGGTCGCGAGCGCGCTGAGCCAGCTCGGCTCCGCTGACACCGCGTGGGAAACCGAGATAGTTCTCGATGCGGCTCGACTGTCCCGCCTGGCCACCGGTCGCCGCCTGCTCGACGAGCAGCGTCCTCAGCCCCTCACTACCGGCGTACACCGCGGCGCCCAGCCCGGCAGGTCCCGCCCCTACGACGACCACGTCGTAGAAGGGGCTGCCTGCGGTCACCGCTAGCCCGACACGCTCGGCGAGCTCGCGAATGGACGGACGCCGCAGCACGATGCCGTCCGCGAAGAAAGCCACCGGCAACTCGGGGTCGTCGCCCAGTCGGGCCGCCTCGAGCATGCGCTGGCCCTCCTCGTGGCGCACGTCCAGGTGCCGGTAGGGGACCTGGTTGCGGGCGAGGAACTCCTTCGCCGTCTGGGTCTCCGCGGACCACTGGTGCCCGACCAGGGTGAGACCTTCGAATGCCGGGCGCGTTCCTTTGCGCCAGGAGTCGAGCAGGTCGTCGAGGATCGGGTAGAGCAGCTCCTCCGGCGGGTCCCACGGCTTGAGCAGATAGCGGTCGAGGTCGATCTCGTTGATCGCCCGGATGGCGGCATCGGTGTCTGCGTAGGCGGTGAGCAGCACCCGCTTGGCGGCTGGAGCGAGGTCCATCGCCTGTTCGAGGAAGTCGACGCCGGTCATGCCCGGCATCCGATGGTCGGCCAGCAGCAGCGCGGTCGGCTCGCCTCGCACCGTCAACTGTCGCAGTGCCTCCAGGGCTTCGGGTCCCGACTCGGCCCGGACGACCCGGTAGTCGGCGTTGTAGCGCCGTCTCAGATCCCGCGCGACGGCCCGGCTGACGGAGGGATCATCATCGACCGAGAGCAGAACCGGCCGTGTCACACCGGGCCTGCGACCTGCTGGTCCACGAAGCACCAGCGCCACGACTCACCGGGCTCGGTCGATGCCACGACGGGGTGGTCGGTGGCGGCGAAGTGAGCGCTGGCGTGCCGCTGGGGGCTGCTGTCGCAGCAGCCGACGTGTCCGCAGTCGAGGCACTCCCGCAGGTGCACCCAGTCGGTGCCGTCCCGCAGGCAGTCCACGCAGGCCCGGCCACCGGGCGGGTCCGTCGCCACACGCTCACGCGGGGCGTCCAGATGCGTACAGGTGGTCATGGCCCTCCTCGGGCTGGTGGGGCCCTGCCGGCATCGTCCGCACGAGTCGGCTCGCTCCCATTCTGCGGGGGGGACGGCTATGCCACAACGCCGATGCGCCACAGACACGTGAACGGAGTCCATCGATGTCTGCGGCGCATCGGCTCGAACGCGGCCGGCGGCACCATGCCCGTTGGCATGCGGGGGCAGGCGTCAGGCAGCGGGCAGGGTCTGCACTGCGGAGATCTCCAGCTCCAGAGTGACCTTGTCCGAGACCAGGACGCCGCCGGTCTCCAGCGGTGCGTTCCACGTCACGTCCCAGTCGCGGCGGTTGATCGTGGTGGAGCCGTCGAACCCGAGGCGGATGTTGCCGAACGGGTCCTTGGCGTGGCCGGCGTACTCGAAGTCGATCGTGACCGGCTTGGTGGTTCCCTTGATGGACAGATCACCGGTGAGCCGGAACCGCTCGTCGTCCAGCTTCTCGGCCGACGTGGACCGGAAGACGATCTGCGGGTAGTTGGGCGCGTCGAAGAAGTCGTTGGTGCGCAGATGTCCGTCGCGCTGCTCGTTGCGGGTGTCGATGCTCGCGACCTGGATGATCAGCTCCGCGGTCGAGGCCGAGGGGTTCTCGAAGTTCAGGTGGGCGCTGCCCTCGATGTCGTTGAACTGGCCGCGGACCTTGGTGACCATGGCGTGCCGGGCGACGAACCCGACGCGGCTGTGGCCGGCATCGATGGTGTAGTCGCCGGTGAGTGTGGCCTCGGGGGTGATGGTCATGGAGATGCTCCTCTGTGGACGGCACCGCCTTCGCCGGCGGCTGGCTTGCTGATGTGTCAGCTATCTTCACCAACGAATGCTGATGCGTCAACATTCCGTAGACTCGTCGCATGGTTGAAGCTCCCTGGCTAGACGCGTCCGAGGCGCGCATGTGGCGCGCGTTTCTCGACGTCCATCGCCGTCTCGAGCTGGCGACCGAGCAGCAGCTGGCAGAGCATGGCTTGTCGCCCGCCGACTACGCGCTGCTGGTGCCGCTGTCGGAGGCACCTGACGGAGTCCTGCGGGTGCGAGACCTCGGCCTGGCGGCAGCATGGGACCGCAGCCGGCTGTCCCACCAGCTGCGTCGCATGACCACGCGCGGCCTGGTGGCCCGGTTCAGCTGTCAGACCGACGCGCGCGGCACCATGGTCAGGCTGGAGCCGGCCGGTCGCCGCGCCATCGAAGCAGCTGCTCCCGGTCACGTGGCGACCGTTCGCCAGCACTTCGTCGATCTGCTCCAGCCGGACGAGGTCGACATGCTCGCCGCCGTCTTCACCCGGCTGAGCGCGCAGCTCCCGGTCGACGAGGCGACGCTGTGCGCAACGTCCACGCCCCGGGTCGTGGTCAAGGCATGACCGCCACGACTCGGCGGGCGAAGGGCGCGTCCTATGCCGTGCCCGGCGTCCTGCTCGGCATCGGGCTCGGCGGGTTCGTCGACGGCATCGTGCTGCACCAGATCCTGCAGTGGCACCACATGGTCAGCGCCGAGGAGTCCACGTCGACCGTGCTGGGGCTCGAGCGCAACACCCTCGGCGACGGGCTGTTCCACGCCTTCGCCTGGATAGCCGTGGTCGCGGGTGTTGCCCTGTTGTGGTCGCGCGTACGCCAGGGGGAGAGCCCGGCTCCGGCAGGAGAGCTGTGGGGCTGGGCGATCGTCGGCTGGGGCCTGTTCAACGTCGTGGAGGGTCTTGTCAACCACCACATCCTCGGGCTGCACCACGTACGCGATGATCTGGGCGCTCC
Organism: Nocardioidaceae bacterium; assembly: GCA_035645475.1. Taxonomy (GTDB): domain Bacteria; phylum Actinomycetota; class Actinomycetes; order Propionibacteriales; family Nocardioidaceae; genus DASQMN01. Next base: position 18,229 of record DASQMN010000119.1, on the reverse strand, counting down.
ACTGGCGTGGGACCTGTCCTTCCTTGCCCTCGGGGCGGCTCTCGTTCTCGGTGGCTACCTGCTGGCGCGGCGAGGCGATCGCGCCTAGGTGCGGCCTAGCTGCGGCCTAGGTGCGGCGGCGCGCCCGGACGTACTGAGGGGGCCAGTGCACGCCGGCACCCAGCTCCCCAGCGGCAGCCTGGGGCCAGGATGGGTTGCGCAGCAACGCTCGGGCCAGGAACACGGCGTCTGCCGAGCCCTCGGTCAGGATCTGCTCTGCCTGAACGGGCTCGGTGATCAGGCCGACTGCCGCTACGGGCAGTCCACTTCCAGCGCGTACCTCTCGAGCGAAGGGGACCTGGTAGCCAGGCCCGCTGGTTATGACGGCGTCGGGGACGAGCCCGCCGCTGGAGACGTCGACGAGGTCGATGCCATGGCCGACCAGCTGCTTGCTGAGCTGTGTCGTCTCCTCCACGGTCCATCCGCCCTCGGTCCAGTCGGTGGCCGAGAGTCGGACGAAGAGCGGCTGCTCGGCCGGCCACACGGCCCTGACTGCGTCGACCACCTCGACGAGAAGGCGGCTGCGGCCGGCCAGGTCACCGCCGTACTCGTCCGTGCGGACGTTGCTCAGCGGGGACAGGAACTCATGCAGCAGGTAGCCGTGGGCGGCGTGGATCTCAGCCACCTCGAACCCGGCCACGAGCGAACGCTGAGCTGCCCGCGCGAACTGCTCGATCATCGCGCTGATGTCGGCCCGGGTCATCGCCCGAGGAGCCGGCCAGTCACCGAAGGCGATCGGCGAGGGAGCGACGGTCTGCCACCCGCCGCCTGCAGGTGGCACGTAGCCGTTGCCGTCCCAGGGGCGCTGCGTCGAGGCCTTGCGTCCGGCGTGGGCGAGCTGGATGCCTGGAACCGCGCCCTGGGAGCGGATGAAGTCGGTGATGCGGCGGTAGTCGGCGGCCTGGTCGTCGGTCCAGATGCCGGCGTCGGCTGGTGAGATCCGCCCTTCCGGGGTGACGGCGGTCGCCTCCGTCATGACCAGGCCAGCGCCGCCGCGGGCCAGTGCGCCCAGGTGCACCAGGTGCCAGTCGGTAGGTCGTCCCTCGACCGAGGAGTACTGGCACATGGGCGCCACCCACACGCGATTATCGAAGGTGGTGCTCCGCAGAGTCAGGGGAGTGAACAGGCGGCTCATGCCGGCTCAACATCGGACTGAGCAGCCGATGTTCCACGCCCCGCTCGGCGGGCATGCGCGTTGCCGGGCTGCGTCGGCGGCCTTCTGGTGTCACATCGGGGACGTCCGCGTCCGTTGGTGCCGGTACGGGTGAATCGACCGAGAATGCGTCCCGGATGGCACCACTCGACGCCTCGCAGGACGGTGGTCGCTCGGTTTCGCCACCGGGTCGTCGGGTAGAAGTAGTGCAGCTTGTCCACTACTGAAGGAGATTCCATGACGACGAACGTCGAGAAGACCGTCACCGTCGACGCGCCGCTGAGTGCGGTCTACAACCAGTGGACGCAGTTCGAAGAGTTCCCCCAGTTCATGGGTGGCGTGCAGCAGGTCACCCAGCTCAGTGACGACCGCCTGCACTGGGTCGCCGAGATCGCGGGAGTCAAGCGCGAGTGGGACGCTCAGATCCTCGAGCAGGTACCTGACACGAAGGTCGCCTGGGCGGCCGTCGGCGGCGCCACCAACGCCGGTGCTGTGACCTTCACCGCGATGGGTGCGAGCTCGACGCTGGTTCGGCTGTCGCTCGACTTCGAGCCGGAGGGTCTCGTCGAGAAGGCCGGCGACGCCTTGAACATCGTGGGGCGCCAGGCCGAGTCCGATCTCGAGAAGTTCAAGACCTGGTTCGAAGCTCGCGGACTGGAGACCGGCGGGTGGCGCGGCTCGGTCAACGAAGGCGCCAGCGTCGGGACGCCAGGCGTCGAGGACGCCAGCGCCTCGCAGGGTGACTCCGGCAAGGCCGGACTGTCCGCCAAGACGGTGGCTGCAGGCGTCGTCGCGGGTGTTGCGGGCGTGGCCGGTGCCGCGGCTGCCGCCAAGGCAGTCAGCGGCGACTCCAGTCGCGACGACACCACCGTCGAGGCCGTTCCGGTCGAGACCACGCCGGTCGAGACCGTGACGACCACGGCGAGCCAGCAGTCGTTCGACCAGCCCGTCGTCATCGACCCCGTCGCTGACTCGGTCGAGGACACCATGGCAGCCGACGACACCTCCGACCAGGCGCCGCCGGTCTACGACCCGAGCGCTCAGGACTCGCCGGGCCGCCCGCTGTGAGTTGAACTCCGCGCAACAGCCGCTCCCATAGCGGACAGCAGCCGCCTCATCGATCATCGGTGAGGCGGCTTCTGCTTGTCTCGGGTCCTTGCGCTCCGGGTTGTCGGCGTTGCGTACGGTGGTCGCGCGGGGGACAGTCGCGGCACGGGTCGTTGAGCAGGCAAGGAGATCTCGTGGCGGTGCAGGCGGACGCGCCGGGTCACCTGCGTCTTGACGAGCCGGCGGGACGCTGGGTCCTGGTGGCGACCGTGCTGGGCTCAGGGATGGCCATGCTGGACGCCACCGTCGTCAACATCGCGCTGCCTGCCATCGGCGACGACCTGGACGCCGGGCTCGGTGGCCTGCAGTGGACGGTCAACGGCTACACCCTTGCGCTGGCTGCGCTCATCCTGCTGGGCGGATCCCTGGGCGACCGTTACGGTCGCCGGCGGGTCTTCGTGCTGGGCATCTCCTGCTTCGCCGTCGCCTCGCTGCTCTGCGCCGTCGCACCCAGCGTCGAGCTCCTCATCGCCGCCCGGGTGCTTCAGGGTGTCGGTGGAGCGCTGCTCACCCCTGGAAGCCTGGCTCTGATCGCGGCATCCTTCGACCCGCGTGACCGCGGGAGGGCTATCGGCGCATGGTCCGGGCTCGGCGGTGTCGCAGGTGCGATCGGCCCGTTCCTCGGTGGCTGGCTGATCGAGGAGCTGTCCTGGCGGTGGATCTTCTTGATCAACCTGCCACTGGCTGCGGTCGTGATCCTGCTGACCGTTCGGCACGTCCCCGAGACCGTCGACCCCGAGGCAGTACCGCACCTGGACATCGCCGGAGCGGTGTTCGGCGCTGTCGGTCTCGGTGGTCTGACGTACGCCCTGGTGGGCGCCGGCGAAGGCTGGTCGACGACGGTGCTGGTGACCGGGCTGGCCGGGGTCGCCGCGCTTTTCGCGTTCGTCGTCACAGAGCGGCAGAGCCGGCACCCCATGCTGCCGCTGGACGTCTTCGCCTCCCGCCAGTTCACGGCCGCGAACCTGGTGACCTTCGTGGTGTACGCCGCGCTGAGCGGTGTCTTCTTCCTGCTCGTGCTGCACCTGCAGGTCGTGGCCGGTTTCGCGCCGCTGTTGGCTGGTACCGCACTGCTTCCGGTGACTGCGCTGATGCTGGTGGGGTCCGCGAGAGCAGGTGCACTGGCCGAGCGGATCGGCCCACGGCTGCTCATGACGCTCGGCCCGCTGGTCAGCGCGTTCGGGCTGTTGCTGATGCTGCGGATCGGACCGGACGCGTCGTACGCCGGCGACGTGTTGCCGGCGGTGGCCGTCTTCGGCCTGGGTCTGACGCTCACCGTCGCACCGCTCACGACGACGGTGCTCGCCGCCGCATCCACTCGGCACGCCGGTGTGGCCTCGGGTGTCAACAACGCGGTCGCTCGTGTCGCCGGCCTGCTCGCCGTCGCGGTGCTACCGCTGCTCACCGGACTCTCCACCGACAGCTACCGGGACCCGTCCGCCTTCGCCGAGGCCTTCGACGTGGCGATGCTGGTGTGCGCGGGCCTCCTGGCAGCCGGCGCTGCGCTGTCGGCGATCAGCATCCGCAACGACCTGCGGCCCTCGGCAGGAGCGGCGCAGGCCGCCGCTGCGGAGGGGGTCGAGCGGCGGAGCTACTGCCCGGTGGACGGCCCGCCGCTGTCGGCCGCGGCGCCGGGCTACGACTACCGGCGGGGGTGAGATGCCGACGTACGACGCTCGAGGCTCGGACTGGGTGGAACCGATGCTGGCAAGTCCGACCAAGCGCCGGTTCTCCGACCCCGGCTGGCTGTTCGAGCGCAAGCTCGACGGCGTACGCACGCTCGCGATGTACGACGCGGATGGCACCCGCCTGGTGTCACGCAATCGCAACGACGTGACGGCGAGCTACCCGGAGGTCGTGGCGGCGTTGCAGGACGCGTTGAGCGAAGGCCCGACCGATGCCGTGCTGGACGGGGAGGTGGTGGCCTTCGACGGGGACCGCACCAGCTTCAGCCGACTGCAGCAGCGCATCCACCTCAGCGGGGCCAGGCGGATCGCGGCGACCGGGGTGCCGGTCGTCTACTACGCCTTCGACCTGCTCCGCTGGGACGGGCACGACGCGACGCGGGTCCCACTGGTCGAGCGCAAGGCGCTCCTGCGTGACGCCATCCGATGGCGCGATCCACTCCGATACGGCGAGCATGTGGCCGGTGCCGGCGAGGAGCTCTTCGAGCGAGCCTGCGCGAACGGATGGGAGGGCGTCATCGCGAAGAGAGCCACCAGTCGCTACACGTCGGGGCGGTCCACGGACTGGCTGAAGCTCAAGTGCATCCGTGAGCAGGAGATGGTCGTCGGCGGCTTCACCGAGCCGAGCGGAGCCCGCGCCGGGCTCGGTGCGCTGTTGGTGGGCTACTACGACGCTGGTCAGCTTCGCTACGGCGGCAAGGTCGGTACCGGCTTCACCTCGGCGGTGCTGCGTGAGCTCCGGGCGAGCCTCGAGGACATCGAAGTCTCCGGCTCACCGTTCGTCGACCCGCCACGCGAGCCGGGCGCGCACTGGGTGCGCCCGGACCTTGTCGTCTCGGTGACCTTCGGAGAGTGGACCGACGCGGGCCGCCTGCGCCACCCGTCCTACCGAGGACTGCGAGCAGACAAGTCGCCCGCCGACGTGGTGCGCGAGACCTGAGTCGCCGTAGTGGGTGACCTCAGGCCGAGCGTCCGTCCAGGTCGAGCACCAGAGGAGCGTGGTCGGACGGGCCTTCCCCCTTGCGCGCGTCCCGGTCGACCCACACGTCGCTCGCTCGCGCGGCGAGCGCCGCACCAGCCAGGGCGAGGTCGATGCGCATGCCGCGGCCCTTCTGGTAGCCGAGCATCCTCATCTCCCAGAACGTGTACGGCGGTCGGGCGTCGTCGGCCTTGGCCGACGCCCGCGGCATCAGGTCGGTCAGGCCCAGCTCTTGCAGCGACCGCACGGCCGCCCGTTCAGCCTCGGACACGTGGGTGTGACCGTCGAAGGCTTTGATGTCCCACACGTCCTCGTCGCGCCGAGCCACGTTGAGGTCGCCGAGCAAGCCGAAGGGAGTCGAGCCGTCGGCCAGCTCACGCTGAGCCTGGGCGTGCAGTGCGGCGAAGAAGTCCAGCTTGTAGTCGTAGTGGGTGCTGCCGACGCTGCGGCCGTTGGGGACGTACAGGCTCCATAGCCGCACCCCTCCGCAGGTGGCGCCAAGGGCTCGGGGCTCCACCACACCGTCGAAAGCCGGCTGGTCGGGCAGGCCGTACGTCAGGTCGTCCAGACCGACTCGGGAGAGCACGCCCACCCCGTTCCACCGACCGTTGCCCAGGTGAGCCGACTCATAGCCCCGCTCCTCGAGCAGCAGTGCCGGCCAGCCGTCGTCCGCGCACTTCGTCTCCTGCACCAGCAGCACGTCGGGCTTACGCTGCTCGAGCCAGGCCAGCAGGCGGGGCATGCGGGCCTTCATGGAGTTGACGTTCCAGGTGGCGATTCGCACGGTGCTCCAGACGGTGGACGGGGCAGACCCTGCCCACTTTCTCAGGTGCCGCGGGGCCCGGCTCAGCAGCCGTTGATCAGGCTCCGTCGTCGGCACGGTCGCGCGCGTAACCGACCGGGTGGTCGCCGCCGCGCTCCATGCAGTGCTCGTTGAGCGCCTGCGCGATGACGTCATGCACGAATGAGGAGGCCCGGAGCAGTCCGAGCACGTACGCCTCAAGCTCGAGCGGGCTCGCGTCGCCGCCGAGAGCCACCTGACGGACCCACAGCTCCTCGTAGGTCAGGTCGGAGGCCCGCATGCCCTCCTGCAAGGAGTCGCCCATGGCTAAACCGAACTGGCGTCAGCGTCGTTGTTCAGCCGACTCAGCACCCTGCGCGCCGCGGCCACCAGTGGTTCCTGCTCGATACGGGAGCGCTCCACCAGAACGGCGTAGGCGTCCTCCAGGGAGATGTTCCTGGTCGCCGCCAGCACGCCTTGGGCCTGCCCGATGGCGGTGCGGTCGGCAAGGGCCGGCTGCAGCCGTGCCGCCATGCGCCGCCACGCCGCATCGGTGTCGGGCCCGCCCAGCAAGGTCGAGACACAGGTGGTCAACGTGCTCATGACCGCTTCCGCGTCGGGTCCGGCGAACGCCGCGGTACGGGTGCCGTAGACGTTGAGCGCCGCGGGGCGGCCGTCGCCTGGGCGCACCGGCACCGACAACGAGGACTCGATACCGAGATCCTGGGCGGCCGAGCCGAAGTCGCCGAAGACCTCCTCCTCGGCCATCGAGGTCAGGGAGATGGTCCTCCCCTCGCTCGCTGCCTTCAGGCAGGGACCCGCCCCCTGCCGGAACTGCTGGGCGTCGAGCTGTCGGGCGACCTCGCCGGCGTAGGCCAGGGTCGTCCACTTCCCGCCGTCTCTGACGGTGAGGCTGCAACCTGCCGTTTCGGGAATGCTCGACATGGCCAGCCGGGCCGCTTGCTCCAGCCACAAGGGCGCGTCGCTGGGCGGTAGGTCGTCGAGGGACGCCTGCAGGACCACATCCAGCAGGCTCTGCCAGTCGGCGGCGCCGGTCACGACTGCACCGGCCGTTGGCTGGAGGACCCCGGCGCATCGCCGTCCAGCTGCGCGGAGACCCAGGCGACGAGCGACTCGGGCGCTGACACCGGCCTTGCTTCCTCGCCGATCGCCTGCAGCAGCGCAACCGAGACGACACGCAGCTTGACGTTGGCGTGCTGCGACCACCGGACCAGGACGTCGAAGGCGCGAGCCGAGGTGAGGCCGTAGCGCAGCATCAGGACACCCTTGGCTTGGTCGATGTCCGCGCGGCTGCTCAGCGCACGGCGCAGATGCTCGACCTCGTGGCGTAGCGCCTCCAGCTCGTCCGTCGGTGGAAGCCGGGTACTCACAACCACGTCGGGTGAGTGCTCGATCATCATGCTGATCCCTCGGGAGGCGTGCAGGGCCTGATACCGAGCCTCGGGGCTGGACGCGGCATCGCGGAGATTTTAGCCAGACGCCGGCGGATCCACCTGCGGAGATCCAACGGTGCGGACACCTGAGCAGGGCGGCGTCTCGGTGCTCTCAGGCGAAGGCGCCGACACCGGTGATGGCACGGCCGACGATGAGTGTGTTGACCTCGCGGGTGCCCTCGTAGGAGTAGATGGCTTCCGCGTCGGCAACGTACCTGCCGACGTGGTGCTCGAGCAGCACACCGTTGCCGCCGAGCACCTCCCTCGCCCAGCCGACGGTCTCGCGCATCCGGACGGTGGTGACTGCCTTCGCCAGCGAGGCGTGCTCGTCGCGCAGTCGGCCGGCGTCCTGCAGCTGCGACACGCGCACACACAAGGCGGTCGAGGTGGTGATGTTGCCGAGCATCCGCACCAGCAGGTCTTGCACCATCTGGAAGCCGGCGATGGTCCGGCCGAACTGCTGACGCTCCCGGGTGTACCGCAAGGCGTGCTCGTACGCGCCGCGGGCGCAGCCAGTGGCCATCCAGGCGACTCCGGCGCGGGTTAGTCGCAGCACCCGAGCGGTGTCGGCGAAGGAGTTAGCGCCCGCCAGCCGGTTGGCTTCCGGTACACGAACGCCCCGGAGGTGCACGGTCGCGTTCTGCACTACGCGCAAGGCGATCTTGTCGCGTTGCAAGTCGAAGGTCATGCCCTCGGTCTCCTTCTCCACGACGAAGCCCTTGACGGCTCCGTCTTCGGTGTCCCGAGCCCAGATGATCACCAGGTCGGCGAAGGAGGCGTTGCCGATCCACTTCTTCTCCCCGTCGAGCACCCAGGTGTCGCCCTCACGGCGAGCGGTGGTGGACAGGCCGCCGGCGATGTCCGAGCCGTGCTCGGGCTCGGTGAGCCCGAAGGCGCCGATCAGGTCCATCCGTGCCATCGCCGGCAGCCAGCGTTCCTTCTGCTCCGCCGACCCGCACAGGTGGACTGATCCCATGGCGAGTCCTCCGTGCACCCCGAAGAACGTCGCGATGGAGGGGTCGACCCGCGCGAGCTCCATCGAGATCATTCCGTCGAGCAGGCTGCTCCGGTGCGGGCATCCGGGACCGTCGTACTGCAGCCCGGCGATGCCCAGCTTGGCGAATCCGGGCACGAGATCGTGCGGGAAGGCAGCCCTCGTCCAGTAGTCGTTGATGACCGGCTCGACCGTTGCGGTCATGTGCTCGCGCACCGAGTGCAGCAGCGCGCGGTCCTCGCCGTCGAGCAGCAGCTCGAATCCGAGGAAGTCCGCCTCGGGGGACTCGCTCAGGTCCATCTCCTTCAGCTCGCTGGTGCTGCTCATGGTCGCTCCACTTCGGTCGGGCGTCGGTCGGGCGTCGGTCGGGCGTGGGTCGGGCGTGGTCTCACGCGACTAGGGGGTCGGGTCGGGCGCGCTGAGGAAGCGTTCGATCCGGGGGACGAGCTCGGCGCTCTCGGTGAGGACGCCGAGGTGGCCACCGGAGTAGACGTGCAGCTCGGCACGCGGAATGAGCCGTGCCATCACCTTGGCGTTGACGAGCGGGATGATCGGGTCGTCGTCCCCGGCCAGCAGGAGAGTCGGCTGCGAAACCATTCCGAGGAACGGCAGGCTGCTCCAGCCTGCCGCTGCGGCGAGCTGGTAGTAGTAGCCACGCCGCGGGCCGGTGCGGGTCGCGGCGTGCAGCAGCTCGGCGCCGCACTCGGGATCGGTACGCATGGTGCCGCCGTAGATCTCGCCGGCGATCCTGCGGGCGTACTCAGGGTCTCGATGCCGGCGCGGCGTCATCATCTTCGCCAGCACCCTCGGGTGCGCCGGGACCATGAGCGTCCCGGTCGCGGTTGCCACCAGAACCAGCCGGCGCACCTTGGCTCGGTGTTGCACGGCCAGCTGCTGTGCCAGGCCTCCTCCCCAGGAGAGGCCCAGGACGTCGAAGCGCGGGTGGCCCAGCTTCGCGGTCAGCGCACCCACCCAACTGGCCAAGGTGGCGAGCACATAAGGCGTGGGGGGCAACGGAGACCCGCCCACGCCCGGTACGTCGAAGCGGATGACTCCGCGCTGCGGGTCGAGCGCGTCGACCAGGGGCTGCAGCACCTCGAAGCTGACCCCGATGCCGTTGCAGAGCAGCAAGGGCGGGGCACCGACCAGGTGACCGGTCGCTGGGCGCACGCTGACGCGAACCGGCAGGCCGCGTACCACGAGCATGCTGACCAGGTCGTCGTCGACGTGCGACCCACCCGGCGCGGTGTTCCGGCGGGCCGCGCGCGGAGGCGGGACGAAGGGGTCAGCGGTCGTGGACATAGGTGCCTGGTGCGGGGCACACGACAGGGAACTTGGCGGAGCCGAGCCGCCTCGGCTTGGCCTTCTCTGTGCCAGTGCGCGCGGCGAGCCACGTCACGTAGTCCGTCCACCAGCTGCCCTTGACCTTCTCCGCCGCCTGCAGCCACTCCCGCGGGTCGGCCGGGTTCCCGGCAGCCGTCTGGAAGCTCGCCTTCTCGTTGGTGGGGGGATTGACCATCGAGGCGATGTGCCCGCTCGTGGACAGGATGAACCTGCTCTCACTTCCGAGCAGCTGCGTGGTGCGGTAGCACGACTCCCACTTGCACAGGTGGTCGGCGATGCCGGCCACGACGTAGGAGTCCCGGTCCACCTTGCCCAGGTCTACGGGGGAGCCGAGCAGCGTGGCCTCGCCGGGCACGGTGAGGGCGTTGGTCACGGCCAGGTCGATGAAGTCTCGGTGCAGGGCGGCCGTCATGCGCACCGGGTCGGCGTTCCAGTACAGGATGTCGAACGCCTTCGGTGGCTTGCCGAGCAGGTAGTTGTTGACCCAGTAGCTCCAGATGAGGTCGTTCGGTCGCAGCCAGGCGAAGACCTCGGCCAGCCGGCGACCGTCCAGGTAGCCCTGCCGCCTCGAGGCCTCCGTCGCGGCCGCGGCCACCTCCGGCGAGAGCAGCGCGCCGGGCAGCCCGGCCTGCTCCTGGTCGATCACCGTCACGGCGAGGCTGAAGGCGGCGACCCGATCGAGCTCACCGATGTGGGCGAGGTGAGCCAGCACCATGGAAGCCAGCAGTCCGCCCGAGCACAGAGCGAACAGCGCGACCCGGTCCTCTCGGCAGATCTGCTTCATCGCATCCATCGCCTCGATGACAGCCTGGCCGTAGGTGTCCATGCCCCAGTCAGCGTGCCGTGCGTCGGGGTTGCGCCAGGAGATCACGAACACCTGCTGGCCGCTGCGGACCAGATGCTCGACCAGGCTGCGCTCGGGGGCGAGGTCGATGACGTAGAACTTGTTGATGGTCGGCGGGACGATGAGCAGCGGCACCCGGCGCACCTTGGGCGTCTGCGGCGCGTACTGGATGAGCTCGAACACGTCGGTGCGCAGGATCACCTCCCCGGGTGTCACCGCGAGATCGGTGCCGACCTCGAAGGCGTCCGGCTCGACCATCGCCGGCACCCGCGGTGCGCTGGAGAAGTCCCGCACCAGCCGACGGCCCCCCTGAACGAGGTTGGCCCCGCCGGTGTCGATGACCGCCTTGAGCACCGTGGGGTTGAGCAGCGGGTTGTTGCTCGGCGCCGAGGCTTCGACGAGGTTGTCGACGACGAAGCCCACGCGCTGGTCGTCGGCCCAGTCCAGCTCGGCATCGGACACCAGGCCACGCGCTGCGGTGCCCATGGCCAGATAGCTCTGCACGGCCCGGGCGAGCAACGGGTTGGACTCCCACGCCTCGTCGGCGAACCGCCGATCGCGGTCACTGGGAGCCAGGTCCGACGTACCGGCGCCGACTCGCGCCAACTCGGTCAGCAGCTGCTGACCACGGCCGAGCACCGCTCCCGGCCGCTTGGCCAGGTTCGCGGCGAAGCGCAGGCCGGAGACACCGGGTACGAGGCGCCGCAACGGCCCCAGCGCTGCGTCGGTCAGCAGCAGGTCCATCGGGGCGGCGTGGTCAGTGGAGTCGTCGACCTCGTGGACCCGCTCCTGCGCGGCCTCGGCCGCGGCTGTCATCGTGACCCTGCGCCGGAAGCCTGCTCGGACTCCTGGGGAGCGTGCACCTCGCGGCGCAGGATCTTGCCGGTGGGGCCCTTGGGGAGCTCATCGACGATCCAGATCTGGCGCGGGTACTTGTAGGCCGCGAGCTCCTTCTTCGCGAACTCTCGCAGCTCCTCCTCGCTGGCCTCGGCGTCCGGCTTCAGAGCGACGGCGGCTCCGACCTCTTCGCCGAGCTCGGGGTGCTCGATCCCGACGACTGCCACCTCGGCGACGGCGTCGTGTCCGTAGAGCACTTCCTCGACCTCCCTCGGGTAGACGTTGTAGCCGCCGCGGATGATGAGGTCCTTCTTGCGGTCGACGATGTAGAAGTAGCCGTCGTCGTCCTTCTTGGCCATGTCACCGCTGTGGAACCAGCCGTCCCGGATGGCCTCCCGGGTGGCGTCCTCCCGGCCCCAGTAGCCCTTCATGACGTTGTCGCCGCGGATCGCGATCTCGCCGACCTCGTCGCCGCTGACCTCGTTGCCACTGTCGTCCACCACGCGCATCTCGACACCGCGCACCGGCACACCGATCGAGCCGGGCTTGCGCTCGATGTCGGGCTGGTTGAACGAGGCCACCGGCGAGGTCTCAGACAGGCCGTAGCCCTCGAGCACGATGCAGCCGAACGTCTTCTCGAAGCTCTTCATCACCTCGACCGGCATGGCCGAGCCACCGGAGATGCAGGTGCGCAGGCTGGACACGTCGTAGGACCCTGCGTCGTCGACGTGCAGCATCGCCGCGTACATCGTGGGGACGCCTTCGAACACCGTGACGGAGTGGTCCTGGACGATCTGCAGCGCCTTCTTCGGGTCGAAGCGTGGCAGCAGTGTGAGGCATGCACCGACGTTGACGGCGGCGTTGAGCCCGCAGGTGAGCCCGAAGCAGTGGAAGAGGGGGAGACAGCCCATGACCACGTCGTCGGGGGTGAGCTCGACCAGGGTCTCGGCGGTCAGCGCGGCGTTGGTGAGCAGGTTGCGCTGGGTGAGCTCGGCACCCTTGGGCTGTCCGGTCGTGCCAGAGGTGTACAGCAGGACCACGGTGTCCTCATCGGCGCGGTCGACGATCTCCTCCGCCGGCTCGTGCTCCCCCAGCAGGTCGGTGAAGCTCGCCGGGTCGACCGCGACGCACTCGATGCCGACGCGCTCGGCGGCGGTGCGGCTCTCGTCGGCCATGTCCTGCCAGGCGAAGACGATCTTGGCGCCGGAGTCCTCGAGGTAGTACTGCACCTCCCGCGCCTTGAGCAGGGGGTTCATCGGCACCACCACCGCTCCCGCGGCCACCGCGCCGTAGAACAGCATGGCGAACGGCGGGACGTTGGGGAGGACGAGGCCGACCCGGTCGCCGGGCTCCACGCCGCGGGCGCGCAGCAGCGCCGACACGCGTTGCGCCGCGTCCAGGAGGCCGGTGTAGTCGAGCACGAAGTCATCGAGCCGCACCGCGGGCCGGTCGCCGTGCTTGGTGGCCGTGTCGGTGAGGGTGGTTGCCAAGGTCGCCACGAGGAGCTCCGGTGTGCAGAAGGTGGCGCCGTACGGCTGTGTACGGCGCTGCTCGGCTCCGCCGAGACGACGAGTCGAGCGGTGTGATCCAGACCATACTTCTACCCAGGAAGCGGCCTCGGAACACCTCAGCGCGCGGGGCTCGCCTGCCCGAGGGAGCCCTCGTCCACGCTCTTGCGGGTGCGCGGCATCTTCGTGATGAAGGTCAGTACGACGGCCGCCAGCGCGATGATTCCCAGTGTCGTGTACGCGAGCGTGTAGTTGTCATCCTCGCCGATCAGTGCGGCGGCGATGAGCGGGCCTACGACGCCGCCGATGCTCCAGCCGATGATCATCAGGCCGTAGATCGCCCCGGCGTTCTTGACCCCGAAGAAGTCGCCAGCAGTCGCCGGCATGGTTCCGAAGCCACCGCCGTAGCACAGATAGATGACGGCGGCCAGCAGGAAGAACAGGATCGCGTTGGAGGCGTGCGGTAGCAGCAGCAGGCAGACCCCGTTCAGCGCAAGCATGGCGGTGAAGGCCGGCATGCGCCCGATGTAGTCCGAAGCCGCCGCCCACACCACGCGGCCGGCCCCGTTGAAGATGGCCAGAACCCCCACGATGGTGGCGGCCGCGGTGGCCGAGTAGCCAGCGATGCCGGTAGCGCTGGGCGAGGCCTGCGAGATCAGAGCGATACCGGCGGTCACGTTGAGGGTCAGGATGGCGGTCAGCAGGTACCACTGAGGCGTGCGCAGGGCTTCGCCTTGCGCGTAGTCACGTCCGCTGTCGACGGCCCCACCACTGGTGGCCGGCTCGTAGCCAGGAACCACGTACCCCTGCGGCGGGTTGCGGAAGATCGAGGCGCCGATCAGGGACAGCACGAGGTAGCCGATTCCGAGGGGAAGGAAGGCTTGCGCGGGGTCGTCGGTGTCGATGATCGCCTTGGCGAGCGGAGCCGTGATGACAGCGCCGAAACCGAAGCCGCCCACTGCCAGACCGGTGATCAGCCCCCTCTTGTCAGGGAACCACTTCTGCAGCATGGCGATCGGAACGATGTAGGCAAGGCCGAGCCCGAAGCCGCTGATCACGCCGTAGCCCAGGATCAACAGCCACAGCTCGTCGGAACTATCGGCGAACGAGGCCACGATCACCCCGACGGAGTAGACGACGCCACCGACGAGCGCCACCAGGCGCGGACCCCGCTTGTCCTGGATGCGACCACCGGTGTAGGTGCCGAGAAAGATCATGCCGATCGCCACCTCGAAGGGCAGCGCCGCCTCGACCTTGCTCAACCCGAAGGCACCATCCTGTAGCTCGCCGCTGAAAACGCTCCAGGCGTAGACCGCTCCAAGCGCCAGCTGCAGCAGCAGCGCACCGGCGACGATCAGCCAGCGCCCCTTGGTGGGATCTCCACCCCCCGAGGTCGTCGACGGCGGCTGCGAGGTGCTGTGCGCCCCGTGTGACATGTGCTCTCCCTCTCGCCTGGGCCGCGACTCAGCCGGAGTGGCGGATGCGCTGCCCGCGGTCGACGCGCTCCCGTTGCGGTATCACCGTGTACTTGGGGTCGCGCGCCGAAGCCTGGCCTGCTTCGAACACGCCGAAACGCGTGCACACCGAGCCGGCCATGAGCGCCAACCCGGAGACCGCCGCAATGGCGCGGCTGCGGCCGGCGAGCAGCGAACCGCTCGCCCCGGCGATCGTCAGCGCCTTCGCGGCCTGCATCAGCTGCCCAGCCGTGCCGGTGTGCAGCGGCTCGGCGGTGAGGCCCATCGTGTGTTCCATCTTGCGTTCGGCCAGCAGCTCCAGCACGGCGCCACCGATCGCGAGTCGCCGGGCCGGGCCGGTCTGGTCCATCGGCACGGTGAGCATGGCCAGGCCACCGGAAGCAGCCGCGGCGGATCCGGTGAAGACGAAGGGGAGCTCACGGTAGGCGTCGTGCCAGGAGGGGGTGGCCGTGTCGGCGAGCAGCACAGCGGTGTAGGCCGCAACCGGCGGGGCGGTGAGCGCGGCGACCACACCGGCGGGTCGACCGGCGGCCGTGAGCAGGCGTACCGGCCAGCGTCGTCGGTGCGCCGCCGGGAGCATGCCGGCCAGCTCGGCGGCCGCCGCGACGCCGGCGAACGGCCCGTACGTCGACAGGATCCACGTGCCCACCGACATCGGCGAGGTGAACTTCGCGACGCGCAGCATGTTGAGGAACCGCATGGGTCGGCCCAGGTCGTGCACCAGGGCCGCCATGCTGAAGGACAGCGCCGAGATGGCCCCCAGCCGTCCGGTGCGGCGCAGCGCAGGACGACCGCTCAGGTCACCTCCCGCTGCGAGGAGCGAGGACCCGGCGGCGAGCCCGCCGGCGAACAGGTACGCCGGGATGTCGGCTTCCCACGGGGACGCCTTGACGATCGGACGGCCGTAGTACGACGTGAACGTGGCGTCCGGCACCATCGACTGCTCGGCGCCGCCGCGCTTGCTCTTGCGGCCCTTGCCCTTGCGGCCACCCAGGGTGCCGGGGACGGCTTGGCGGTCGCTGGTGCTCTCGGAATGACCGGGTTCGCCGGAGTCAGGGCCATCGCCGGTCTCGGGTTGTGTGCCCGGCTGTGTGGTGGTGGTCATCAGCGCCTCCCCAGAAAGGAGATGGCCGCACCGGCAAGCATGGCGGCTGCCGCTCCCACGGCTCTGCGGTACATGTCGGGCAGGTCGCGGGTGGTGACGACCGGGTCGGGCGGGAACCCGTAGACCTCGGGCTCGTCGAGCAGCAGGAAGAACGCGCCGGCTCCGCCGACCCCGTCGTTGGGGTCGTTGCCGTACAGCCGTGCATCCATGATGCCGGCCTCGTGCAGTGTCTCGACCCGCTTGTTGGCGCGCTCGCGCAGCTCCTCGACGTCGCCGAACTGGATCGACTGGGTCGGGCACGCCTGCGCGCAGGCCGGCCGCTGGCCCGCGTCGAGGCGGTCGTAGCAGAGCGTGCACTTCTGGGCGACACCGACGTTCTTGGTTCCGTCGTCGCCCTTGCGGCGCTCGATCACGCCGTACGGGCAGGCCGGGACGCAGTAGCCACAGCCGTTGCAGATGTCGGCCTGCACCACCACGGTGCCGAACTCGGTACGGAACAGCGATCCGGTGGGGCAGACGTCGAGGCAGGCAGCGTGCGTGCAGTGCTTGCACACGTCGGAGGACATCAGCCAGCGGAAGTCCGGCTTGTCCTCCTGATCGACCGACGGCGACAACGGCATGCCGAGGTCGACCGTGGCACGCAGCCCCGGCTCCTGCTCCCCGAGCCGCCGTGGCTGCTCGATGAAGGCGACATGGCGCCAGGTGTCAGCGTTCAGCGACCCGGTGTTGTCGTAGGAGTAGCCCAGCATGTTGAAGCCGTCGTCGGGGACCTCGTTCCACTCCTTGCAGGCCACCTCGCACGCCTTGCACCCGATGCAGATGCTGGTGTCGGTGAAGAAGCCCTTGCGCGCGGGAGCGTCGACATAACCGGTGTTCGCAGCCGGGTCGGTCGGCCCGAAGAGGCTGTTCTCAGTGCTCATCGATGCGCTCCGCTCGGGTCGCCGCCACCTTGCTCGGCGGCAGTCTCGCCTGTGGTCAGGATCTTCGCGTACACGTCCTGCTGGATGCCCGCCCGGTGCTGGTAGGCGCTGACGAACTCCAGCAGGTCCGGTCCGGTCGGCCGCCGGCCGGCGCGCACGTCGCAGGTGCCGGCCTTGCTCTCCTGGATGAGGACGTTGGGGTCCAAGGTGATGCCGAACAGGTCGTTGGCCGAGTCACCGGTGACCATGCCGCCGGCACCCCAGTGGTAGGGCAGCCACACCTGGTGCACCACTCGCCCCTCGACCCGCAACGGGCTCAGCCGCTCGGTGACCAGGACCTTGCCTTCGACCGCGGCCCGGGACGTGATGACGTGGCACCAGCCCATGTGCTCCAGGCCACGCTCGGCGGCCAGCTCGGGGGAGACCTCGACGAACATCTCCGGCTGCAGCTCCGACAGGTACTGCAGGTACCTGCTCATGCCGCCGGCGGTGTGGTGCTCGGTGAGCCGGCTGGTGGTGAAGATGTACGGGAAGACCTCGCTGTGCTCCTGCGGCGGGCTGGGGTTGATCCGATTGTCGCCGCGCTCGTACTCCTTGCGGGTCGGGTTGGCCTGCTGGGTGTACATCAGGTTGCGGAAGGGGGACTCGACCGGCTCGTAGTGCGTCGGCATGGGGCCGTCGATCAGCCCCTGCGGGACGTACAGCGAGCCCTTTCCGTCGCCTTGCATGATGAACGGGTCGTCACCGGCGATGCCCTTGATGCCGCTGTCACCCTCCGCGGGTCGGTACGACGGCGGCTTGGTCTTCTCGAAGTCGGGCACGTCGTGACCGACCCACTCACCGGCCTCGCCCGCTTCCGGGTCCCACCACACGTACGCCTTGCGCTCGCTCCAGGGACGCCCTTCGGGGTCGGCCGAGGCGCGGTTGTACAGGGTGCGGCGGTTGGCGGGCCAGGCCCAGCCCCACTCCGGTGCCACCCAGGACTGCTCGCTGCCCGGCTTGCGCCGAGCCGCCTGGTTGACCCCGTCCTTGTAGACACCGGTGTAGATCCAGCAGCCGCCGAGCGTCGACCCGTCGTCCTTCATCTCCATGAAGGTCGACAGCGGGCGCCCTGTCGCGATCTCGTAGCCGTTGATCTCCTTGAGCACGTCCTCGGCGTCGGGCTCGGCGTGCTCGCCGTGCACCGGGTAGTCCCATGCCAGCTGCTGGATGGGGCGGTCGCGCTCCAGCGTGGACTCCGCCAGCCGCTCCCGGACCATCCGGCCCAGGTGGTAGAAGAACCACAGCTCCGAGCGGCAGTCACCGACCGGCTCGACCGCCTTCTCGCGCCACTGCAGCATGCGCTGGGTCTGGGTGAAGGTGCCTTCCTTCTCCACGTGCGAGGCGGCCGGAATGAGGAAGACCTCGGTGCGGCACTCCTGCGGCACGATCTCGCCGCTCTCCACCTCCGGGCCGTTCTTCCAGAAGGTGGCGCTCTCGATCTCGAACAGGTCGCGCACCACGAGCCAGTCGAGGTTCGCCATGCCGAGACGCTGTGCCTTGCCGTGGGCGGAGCCCACCGCCGGGTTCTGGCCGAGCAGGAAGTACCCGGAGACCTTGCCGTCGATCATGTCGAGCACGGTGCGGTAGGTGCCGTGGTCGCCGGTGATCTTGGGCAGGTAGTCGAAGCAGAAGTCGTTCTCCGCTGTCGCCGCCTCGCCCCAGTAGGCCTTCAGCAGGTTGACGCCGTAGGCGCCCGCGTTGTCCCAGAAGCCCTTGGCTCCCGGGTGCTTGACCGCCCCGATCCACTTCTCCAGGCTGGTGTGCTCCTTCGCGTTGGGCATCGGCAGGTAGCCCGGAAGGATGTTGAACAGCGTCGGGATGTCGGTCGATCCCTGGATGCTGGCGTGACCACGAAGCGCCATGATGCCGCCGCCGGGGCGGCCCATGTTGCCCAGCAGCAGCTGCAGGATCGCGCCGGCACGGATGTACTGCACGCCCACGCTGTGCTGGGTCCAGCCGACG
>DASQMN010000118.1:0-12805 GCA_035645475.1 Nocardioidaceae bacterium | reverse complement strand
CGCGATCACCTTCGTCGACTGGCCGGACCTGGCGCGTTGGAAGATGATCAACTCCACGCTGGGCCTGCCGTTCGAGGAGCCGCAGGAGACGTACTCCACCTCCGAGCACCTGTACCACGACCTGGGCATCCCCTCGGACGCAACCGGGCGGATCGTGCCGTTGACCTCGATGAGCGGCTCGCTCACCCCCGGGCAGCCGAACGGTCGCTCAGGCGCACCGAGCCGGTCGCGGTCCGGTTCAGCCAGCCGCTCGGACCGCCCGGACAAGAGCGAGGCCGAGGGCAGCAGGCGACGGCCTCCTGGTGACCGGCAGCGACGCCGTACCCGTAGTGGGCAGCCCGTCGACACCAGCGCGAGCGCTGGCAGGCCGTCGGGCGGCGACCACGCCGTCGCGGCGGGTTCGGACGCCGCTCCGGCCGAGACGGGCAGCGCCTCGACAAGCACCGGTGAGCCGCGCCCACGGCGACGTCGCCGCCGGCGCACCGCAAGCGGCTCTCCCGGCGCTGCCGCCTCGAGCGGTGTTGCCGGCGAGCCGGGCGGCGCCGACGCCAGCCTGCCGGCGACGGCCGTCACTGGGGTGCCGGCCGCCTCGACCGTGGACTGACAGCGCGGAACCGCACGCGATGTCAGACGACGACGACCGCCGTGCCCACATCCGCGAAGCGCCACAGCGCCTTCGCGTCCAACCGTCGTTGCCGGATGCAGCCGTGCGACTGCGGAGTGCCGAGCTCGTTGAGCGTCTGCAGCCGCCGACCCTGAGCGTCGACCGGGATGGAGTGGAACCCGATGGCAGCCGAGTTGCCATGGGTGAACCGCACCATGAACTCCATCGTGCTGCCCAGGTCGAAGCTGGTGGCGTGCCGCGAGCGGGAGTACACCTCGTAGGACCCCGGCTGGAGATTGTCGGTCAGGCTGCCGGAGACCGGGTACTCGCGCAGGACGGCGCCCGTGTGGTCCACCAGCCACACGTGCTGTGTTGCCTCGTCGAAGACGACCCGTTGCCCGCGACCGGATCCGGCCGGTGGCTCAGAGGTCACGGACAGGCTCTCGCGTTCGGCACGGGTCGCCGAGGTACGGTTCGGCACGAGCGCAGCGCCTAGCAACGCCCCTCCGCTGACCGCTCCGTCGGCGGCCCATCGCAACGCATCAAGGCCATCGACGTCCTCGCCGGAGACGATCGAGCTGTCCGCGACGGCCACGTCGACCGCCTGCGGAGTGGGCAGCAGACCGACCGCAGCAGCGGCGACCACGAGGGTCACCATGAGCGAGGCGCACGCCAAAGCCAGCCGCCCCCGCCGCACAGGAGGGCCGGCGGCACGCTCAGACCGGACACCGCTCACGCGCTCATGCTAGGGACGCTCGCTGCACTGCACCATGTCGGCACGCCGTCGCCTGCTGGTGCGCGGACGCCGCCGAGGGCCAGCGGATCGCACCCGTGCCAGCGCCCCCGACCTTGCCGACGTGGTCTCGCAGCAGAGATCCTGGGCCGGTGCCCCTGCCGAGTGAGCCCGCGCGACCGACCGCCGTCATCACCGGTGCGACCGCCGGCATCGGCCGCTGCTTCGCCCGCGCCGTTGCTCTGGACCACGACCTCGTGCTGGTAGCCCGTGACGAGGCTCGGCTCGAGCAGGTCGCGGGCGAGCTGGAGGCCACCTCATCGGCCCGCGTGCAGACATTGAGCGCCGACCTCGCCACGCACGATGGCATCGGCAAGGTGTCGGCGCTGCTCAGCGACCGGGCGACCGGCCTGCGGCTGCTGGTCAACAACGCAGGGCACGGACTGCGCCACCCGTTCGCCGCCAACGACGCCGAGGCCGAGGACGCCCTGCTCGACCTGCTCGTGCGCGCCCCCATGCGCCTCAGCCACGCCGCGCTCGGCGCCTATCTCGCGGACGGGCACCCCGGTGGCGCGGTGATCAACGTGTCCAGCGTGGCCGGGTTCCTGCTCCGCGGTACGTACGGGGCTCACAAGGCCTGGCTCACCAGCTTCACCCGGTGGGCCGACCTGGAGTACCGCCATGCCGGCGCCCGCTTCCTCGCCCTGTGCCCCGGCTTCGTACGGACGGAGTTCCACTCCCGTATGCGCGTCGACCCCACGAGCGTCCCCGGCTGGATGTGGCTGGACGCTGACGAGGTGGTCACGCAGGCACTGCTCGACCTGGAGGCGGGCCGTTCCCTGTCGGTGCCCTCGCGGCGCTACCAGGCCGCCGTCGCAGCCGCCCGGTACGTCCCCGACGGACTGGTTCACCGCTTCGCCGCACTGGGCCGTTGACGGTGGCGCTCAGCGGCCCAGCAGGTGCGCCAACGTGGCAGCGTTGCGTACGGCGTTGCCGTCACCGTCGTTGTTGAAGTAGACGAACACCTCCCGGCCGTCGGCCTCCCACTCACCGAGGCGACCAGCCCACCAGTGCAGGTCGGCGTCGCTGTAGGAGCCGCCGTACAGGGAGTGCGGGTCGGGGCCGTGGAGTCGGACGTAGACGAAGTCGGCTGTGGCGCGCAGCTCGCAGGGCAGGCCGGCGCCGCTCATGACGCAGTACGCCGCCCCGTGCTGCTCGAGCAGCGCGAACACGTGGTCGTCGACCCAGCTGGGATGGCGGAGCTCCACGGCGGTACGGACCCACCAGGGCAACCGACCCAGGAAGTAGTCGAGCCTGGCGTCGTCACGGACCTGTCCCGGCCCGAGCTGAACGAGCAGCACGGCCCGCTTGTCGTAGAGCTCGTGCCAGTCGCGAGCGATCCGCTCCACCCACACCTCCGGCGCGTACAGCTTCTTGGCGTGGGTGAGCCCGCGCGGCGCCTTCACCGACAGCAGGAAGCCCGCCGGCAGTCGCCGCCGCCAGGCCTGGAACGTCGTCGTCTTCGGCCACCGGTAGAAGCTGGCGTTGAGCTCCACGGTGGAGAAGCGCTGGACGTAGTGGTCGAGGCGATCGCGAGGGGGAATTCCCTGCGGGTAGAGCACGTGCTCCCAGTGGGCGTAGCTCCAGCCCGAGGTCCCGATGTGGATGGACAACGAGCCGCCGGCTCAGTCCGCGCCGGGGAGCCGGCTGGACAGCCCGGTCAGGGGGACCACCTCGAGCTCGGCGAGCAGGTCGTGCATGTCGACCAGCTGCCACTGGTCGTGCACCAGCACCCCGCTGGTCGCCGGCCAGGTGATCAGCCACAGCCACCGGCCGCTGGCCTCTCCGACGAGGACGTCGCGGTCCTGGCTGGCCGCCAGCCACCACAGCGGGGTGGCATGTCCGTCGACCTGCAGACGCGTGTGCGGCTCGAGGTGCCGCAGGTGCAGGCCGGGATCGGGCCCCTCGACGCCTGCCAGCCGTGCACCGAGCCCGGTACCGGGCTCTTCACAGACCACCAGCAGGTCGCCGAGACCACCCAGCGGGTCCGGCCCGCTCATCGCCAGCACACTCGCGGTACGGCGGACCAGGCCGACGGAGGCCGCCCCAGCCACCGACCAGCCGTGCGGCAACGGCCACGGCACCCAGCTGGGATGGCTGGAGGCGGTGAGGTGCTCCAGCAACGCATGTACCGACGGCTCCTGGGCCGGTACGAGCGGAGCCACCAGTCCGTCGGACTCGCACCACCAGGAGTCGCGGTCCGCGGCAGCCGCCCTGCCGAGGTCCACCTCGGTGCTGGGGCGGACGGGCGCACCGCAGCGTGGGCACCCGTACGTGCCCATCAGGCGTTCCAGCGTTCGACGACGGGCGTGCCGCGGTCGTAGGCCAGCACCGACACGGTCGAGGTGTGCAGCAGGAAGGAAGCCCCGGTCTCGATCGGCAGGTCCAGCCAGCGGGCGGTCAGCGCACGCAGGGCATGCCCGTGTCCGACGACCAGCACCCGGCCACCGTGCTCGCGTACCCGCTCGACGACACGGTCGCACCGCTGCTGCACCTGATGCGGCTGCTCGCCTCCGGGGCAACCGTCGGTCCACAGCCACCAGTTGGCGTCGAGCTCGCGGATCTGCGGCGTCGTGATGCCCTCGTAGTCGCCGTAGTGCCACTCGGTGAGGTCGGCGTCGATGCTGAGGTCGTCGAAACCGGCCAGCTCCGCGGTGTGCGTGGCACGGCGGCGGGGTGAGCAGAGGACGAGATCGAACGCCGTGTCGGCGAGCTGGTCGCGCAGCGCGCGGGCTGCCTGTTCGCCACGTGGAGTGAGCGGAAGATCGGTACTCGAGGTGTGACGCCCATCGCGGCTCCACTCGGTCTCGCCGTGCCGGACCAGCCACACCTCGCCACCCTCAGTCATGGCGCGACCGTACCGAAGGCGCAAGTCAGCGCGGGTGCGACCATGGACCTCCTGTCGGCAAGGCCCGAACTAGGATCGCTCGCATGCTGCGTCATCTTCCTCCTGTGCTCGACCGCCGCCCTGCGGTCACCGCGCTCGCCGCCCTTGCGGTGCTGACGGTCGGTGGCTGCGGGAGCACCGAGGAGCGCGGCGAGGCGGCCTCGTCGGAGTCGACGTCGGAGGCCACGGAGCCGTCAGAGTCCGCCGAGGAGGTCGAGCCGTCCGACG
Organism: Nocardioidaceae bacterium; assembly: GCA_035645475.1. Taxonomy (GTDB): domain Bacteria; phylum Actinomycetota; class Actinomycetes; order Propionibacteriales; family Nocardioidaceae; genus DASQMN01. Next base: position 8,293 of record DASQMN010000118.1, on the reverse strand, counting down.
ATGCGAGCACCGACCCTGAGCAGGTGCCGACAGGATCGGTGGCCGGCGACGGCTATACGTTGGCCGTGCCCGAGGGCTGGACGGACCTGTCAGGGCGGGACAAGGAGGTGCCCGAGCTCGCTCAGGCCGACCTCGCGTACGGCGACACCACCGAGCAGGAGTTCGCCAGCAACCTCAACACCATCGTGACGCCGGCCGGTGGTGAGACCGTGAGCGATCCCGGCGTACGGCAGCGTCTGGCCGACCAGGTCGAGCAGGCCATCAACGTGCGGCCCACGCCGGTCGCCGATCTGGAGTTCGACGGCGAGAAGGCCATCGGGCAGACCGCCACGGTCCGCAGGCCCGACGCCACCTTGATCCAGTACGTCACCGTGCACGAGGACGAGGTCTACACCCTCACCGTCACCCTCAGCGCCGCTCGAGCCGAGGAGTCCGACGCCATCGTGGGCGACATCGTCGACTCCTGGCGATGGACGGACAGCTGAGCTCAGGCGCTCGGGACCCGCGCCAGTAGCTGGCGGGCGGCGTCGGCATGCGCCGGCGCACAGAGCACGTCGTAGGACGTGGCCACCACGCTGCTCGTCGAGGTGAAGTCGCGCTGGCCGCGGGTCGCTGCATAGCCGATCAGAGCGAAGATCGCGCCGAAGACGCCGCCCACGAGCACCGTCAGCAGCACCAGCAACGTGGCACTGATCTCGCTGTCTGTGCTGAAGAGCAGGAGCACGAGGCCGATGAACAGACCCCACCAGGCCCCGCCGGCAGCGCCAGTGAGAGCGACCCGGTTCTGGGTGAGGCGTCCGGTCACCCGCTCGACCATCCGAAGCCCGTTACCGACGATCGTCACGTGCTGGACCGGGAACTCCGAGTCGGACAGGAAGTCGACGGCGCGCTGGGCCTCCGCGTAGGCGTCGTAGGTGGCGATGCTGATCCCGGTCGGGGCCTGCGGTGCCTGCCTCGAGATACGTGGTGTGGACATGGGTACCTCCGTCACCATTCTGGCAGCCGACCCTGACGCCCGCCTGAGAAGCAGCAGGGGCTGTTGTGCGGCTGCCGCGGCCGGAGGAGCGGTCCTGCGCGGATGAGTGCTCAGAGCTTCCCGCGAGCCACCCGCAGAGCCCGACGGCCAGCTCGGCCGCCGAGCCGGCGTACGCGGCGCGGAAGCGTGGCTTGGTCGCTGGACTCACGCAGCTGCCGCTCGAGACTGCGGATCCGCTTGACGTCCTCGTCGCGCTGCACCAGTAGCGCCGCGATGCCGTCGACGGCTGACGCCGCCACCAGCTCGTCGGTGAGAACCTGGTCCAGCGCCTCGGCACGTACCGGTGGCAGCAGGTCGTCGAGGTCTCCCACGACGTCGTATCCGGCTGAGCGGATCTGGTCCACGGTCCGCTGCGCTTCGCCCGCGCACCACTCGTCCAGGGAAGACGGGAGCTCCAGCCGCGCCCCCTCCTGCGCGGCGAGCACCGCGTTGGCGAACTCGTTCTTGGCCACCCGGTTGTAGCCCGCTCGCGGGTGCGGGAGCCGGTCACCGAGGGCGACGTTGACGCGACGCATGAGCTCCACCTGCTGCGCTCCCAGCGACTCGTTGCGACGGCTCCGGTCGGTGCTGACCGTGGCCGGGTCGACATCGAGCACCGAGCAGAACCGCTCCAGCAGGAGGGTCGGAGCGGAGCCGGCCGGTGGGGTCGTCACGATGTGCACCCGGTCGGGGGGCAGATCGCCGCGCCAGCGCTCGGCGACGTCGAAGGTGTCCTGCACGCGCCAGAACTTCGCACCCCGCTCGGTGTGGTTCACCACGCCGTCCAGGAACTTCTCGTACGTCAGCGTGCTGCGGGTCTTCACCCGCTGCTGCCACTCTGCCGGTACCTGACGGCGAAGGTCGCGCACCGTCAGGACGATGTGGATATCACGGTTGCTGATGCGCGCACAGAAGCGGGCCGCCTCGTCCGCCGAGACCGCAGCCAGCACCTCGTGTGTCACCAGTGCCCGCGGCGCGCTGGACCTGCTCAGCTGCTCCACCAGCCGGTCCTCGGCGGTGAAGGCCATCGGTGCGTCCATGGACTCATCCAGGTCACCGCGCAGCGCCAGCGCAAGCCCGAAGTGATGGCCGGGTCCTCCCAGCGGGAGCAGCAGACCGGCATCGGCCAAGGCAGTCCGCGAGCCCCAGAAGGCTCCCTGCAGGTACGACGTGCCGGTCTTGGCGTGTCCCACATGGAGGTAGAGGCGCCGCTCCGCTTCGCCCTTCGCGCTCATGGCAGCATCCTTCCAGGCGCCGTCGCCGTCACCGGGGCTGCCCGAGCCGTTCCTTGGCGAGCCGCAGCTCGTCCTCGCTGAGCGTCGCCGGTAGGAGGAGCTCGACGACCACGTCGATGAGCTCGGCCAGGCGCCGATGCATGCCCCGGAGCTCCCCGAGCTCGCGCTCCATCGAGGCCAGCTTCGCGTTCAGCTGATCGTGCTCGTCGCTCAGTCTGGCCATGACCACACCATCCGGATCGTGTCGGGCGCTGCCTCGGTGGAGGTTATGGCCTGCCGACGCTCCAGCGTGGCACCAGATGCCCTCAGCTCCTCGCGCAGCACGCGCACCGGCAGCCGCCGCGACCACGGGCCGACAGCTGCGCTGTCACCGCCCTGACGAGCTTCGGCTGCCCGCACCATCTCCAGGTAGAGCCGGCCGTGGCCGCCGAGCGCCATCCGGGCCAGGCGCCACAGGTTGGCACGCTGGGCGGCATTGAGTCGCTCGGCGACCAGGTGGACGCTCACCAGCCGCCGCCCGGGCAACGATGACAAGACCGCGCCGGTGACCAGCGTGGAGCGCAGATCGGCGAAGTTGACCGGCTCGAAGGTGGCCGAACACCCCGTCCGCACGCCTCGTTCCCTAGCGGCACTCAGAGCCACCGCGGAGGCGTCCAGCCCGAGTACGCGCTGGCCGGCGTACGGTTCGGTACCCCACCAGAGCGCGTCCGTGCCACGCCCGCATCCCAGGTCGACGACCAGCTCGGCGTCGGGCTCCTGCTCAGCCACCCAGCGGGCGAAGTCCGACGGCGCCTCGATGGCCGGTGCGTCCTGCTCGGCGGCGGCGTGAGCCTCGTCCCAGCGTCGCCGGCCACGGTTGAGACCGCCGAACCACGTGCTCAGCCGGCGCTTGACAGCCACCGGTGTCGCGTACGCGAAGGCGGGGTCCGGTTGCCGCCAGGTCGGCCCGTACGTCGCACTCAGCCATGCGTCGACGTCCCGAGGGGCGGGCAGCTCGCGCCCCTCCAGCACGCAGGTGCTCAGAGGCACCACCTGTTCGCGACGCAGCGGCGCCGCGACGTCCCACATCACGTACAGCGTCTGTCCGACGAAGAGTGCGCCGAACACGTCCAGCCACGGGTGCTTGGGGTCGTCCGGGTCGACTCCCACGGAGAAGGCGAGCGCCGAGTAGCGCCGCAGCGGGTACCCGCGCGCACGGATCGCTCGCTCCAGCCGGTAGGACTCGGTGATCGCGTCCACCAGGTCCGTGCACCCGCTGAGGTACGCCAGGTCGACGTCGTAGTCGTGTCCGATCACGTGACCGGTGCGTGCCGCACCGAGCAGGGTGCCGTACGCCAGGAAGCCGTCGACACCAGCCGCGCGCATCGTCGCCAGCACGTCCTGCGCGGCGTCCAGCAGCCTGCTCACCGCCGACGCCCCGCGTTGGGCCAAGGAGGCGGTCAGGTGGCCCTTGGCGTTGATGCTGAGGGAATGCCCCTGCTCGTCGAGCAGTGAGATGCGCTCGGCTCCGGCGCCGAGTCGCAGCTCACGGTCGAACAGCACCCGGCCCGACGTGTGCTCGCGTACGACGGCATGGGTCAGCCCGTTCAGGTGGGAGCGCAGCTCCCGCGGCCAGGCCACCAGACGCCCCGCATCGCCTGGCTCCGAGTCGCGCAGGAAGCGCAGCGACCACACGACCCGCCCGTCGAACAGGACGTCGAGAACGGCGTCCTCGGCCCCGTCGCCGACCAGCCCCTCCTCGGTGACTGCCGTGACGTCGATCCCACCCGCCGGCGTCACCGGTGGTGACGACGTGACGATGCCGTCATCGCGGCGCGTGGACGGACGGCGCGCCGATGGAGTTGGCGCGGTCGAGGTCGGCTTGGAAGTCGACCTCGATGCAGGGGAACGCCGAGATGTCAACCGGCACGAACCGGACCCCGCCATCGGCCACGGCAAGCTCGATGCCGCGCTCGAAGTAGTCCTGCTCGTCGCAGCGATCCAGCCAGTACCGCAGGGACTGCTTGTCGTCACCGCTGACGTAGTTGATGCCCACAGCCTCGCCGAGGGCATCGCGGACGCTCTTGGACAGAGCGTCGATGCCGCCATCGGCGCCCACGGTGTACTTGACCTCCTCGTCGGCCACCGAGTCGGTGTTGACGCAGACGAAGTTCTCACCTGCGTCGATCGCCTTCTCCACCAGGGTGAGCAGGCGGGGGTCGAAGACCACATCACCGTTGAGCCACAACACCGGGCTCGAGCCGGTGAGGGCCAGGGCCTTGAGCAGGCTCTTCGAGGTGTTGGTGGCGTCGTAGATCTCGTTGTAGACGAAGGAGACGTCGGGATTGGCCTCGATCAGGAGGTCCATCTTGAAGCCGACAACGACGGTGACGCGCAGGTCCGGACCGAAGTACTGGCGCAGCGAGTCGACCTGGTGCCGGATGATCGAGCGCCCGGAGCCCAGCAGCGTCAGCGGCTTGGGGTGCGGTCGGCCCAGGCGTGTGCCGAGGCCCGCCGCCAGGACGACAACCTCGAACGTCATGCCGGCATGCTCGGGTGCGACACGGCGCGACCTCACGGGTGGGTAGGGCTGGAGGGGTCCGCGCAGCCTACCGGCCTAGGTCGGCGGTTCGACGCCGTCGTCGCTGAGGCGCCGCACCTCGGCGAAGAGGGTGACGATCGTGTCGGCGGCGGCGTCCAACAGCTCTGCCGTGGTGACGTCCTCCGGGGAGCGCTTGCCCGAGTCATCGCTCGGCAGCAGATCGGCGAGCTCACCGACGACGGAGTAGCCCGCCTCGGCCAGGTCGTCCACGATCCGCTCGGCTCGGCGGCGCAACCCGGCGCGCTGGTCGGCCGGAGGTACGAAGCGCTCCCGTCCGTGTGGCACCAGCACGTCGCGAGCCAGGTAGCCCCGCACCCACCGGGCTGTTCGCTCAGCACTCATCTGCTCCCGGGACAGGCGGGTGTTGAGCATCCGCAGCAGCTCGGTCTCCACGAGGCCCAGCGAGTCGTTGGGCTGCGCTCGGGTCGCGTCAACGACGCCCGGGTCGACACCCAGCACGCCGGCGAAGCGCCGCCACAGCTCGTCAGGCGGCGAACCGCGGCCCGGCACGGTGATGATGTGCACCTGGGACGGCGCCAGGTCGGCCGACCAGCGTTGCAGCACGTGCGCCGTGTCGAGCGTTCGCCAGCCCCACACGTCGAGCGGGTCGTCCTCCCCGTCTTTGGCCGCGAAGTCGCGCAACGACGCGGTGTGCCGGAACTTCATGGACTGCGACCACATCGACGTGACGGCCGACACCGCGTCGCGTGCGGTGACCACGAGCTCGATCCGGGCGGGAGCGAGGTCGCCGAGGGCCCGCGCGGCCTGCTGGGGGGTCGCCGCACCGTAGAACTCATGGCTGATCAAGACGGTCTGCGGCCACGCGGCTGCTGCTGAGCTGAGCCGGTTCCAGGCGCCGGGAGCCTCGCTGCGCCGTCGTTTCACGTTCGGGTCGCCGCGAACCTCCATCGACCCCCACAGGTGGTCGCCGCGTCGGTCACCCGGGAAGAGCAGACCCTGCTTCTGCAGGCGCTTGCGATGCCGCCACACCAGCGTCTGCAGGTACGTGGTGCCGGTCTTGGGCGTGCCGATGTGGAAGACGACGCGTTCGGCCATCGCCGATCACAACCGGTCGCGGTATGCCTGGAGCGACTTCGCGGTCGCCTCGTCGCGGGCCGCCAGCGGTATCAGGAGCTCAGCCACCAGCTCGGTGAGCTCGGTGATCCGCCGGCTGAGCTGCTGCTGCTCCTGCAGCTCCTCCTCGAGCGCGCTGATGCGCTCCCGCAGCTCGATGAGTGCCTGCCGGTTGCGTCCGCCTACCATGTGACCGCCAATCGTGTTCTAGCCGGCTGAGAAGCGCCGCGCTTGTGTGGAACGCTGTGTCGTGAGCGGACGCTCCCGCCGCACTGGTCGATCTCGGTTTCGAGCTCATCGAGCGCGGGTGCTAGCAGCAGTGGGGGCAGCTCGTGATCGGGCTGGGCCCGCTCCGTCGCCTCGTCCAGCACCTCGAAGTACGCAGAGCCGCCGCCGCGCAGCAGCATGCGGCACAAGACCCACATCGAGGCCCGCGACGGTGCTGACAGGCTGTCGAGGGCGAAGCGTCCGGTCAGCACCCGCCGGTGTGCTGGCTGCCCGGCCAGCCACGCCCCGTAGGCCAGGACCGAGCGGGTGTCGCCCATGTTGACCAGGTCGAAGCTGACCGGTACTCCGCGTCGCTCCGCAGCCGATCGGGCTCGCCTGACGACGTGCGGTACGAAGTCGAAGCCGTACACCGGCACTCCTTGCCGGGCCCACCAGAACGCGTCGTTGCCCACGCCACAACAGGCGTCGACGACCTGGTCCACGTCAGGCTCCTGGGTCGCCACCCACCGAGCGAAGTCGGACACCTGGCGTCCGTGCGGCGCGTGACCGTGCTCGGCGTACCAGCTGATCCAGTCCGCCCGCCCCGTGCGTGCGCTCCGGAACCAGCCGCCGAACCGACGCACCGTCGTGCGCGGGGTGTGGAACTCGAAGGCCGGGTCGGGAACCTGCCAGCTGGGCCCGTAGGCCGCCTCCAGCCACGCCTCCGGCACGCGGGGGGCGGGGTAGCTGCGGCCGGCGAGCGAGACCGTCGACGCGGGGAGCATCTGGTCGCGGGCGATGGGTGCGCGGATCTGTCCCATCACGTGCAGGAGCCCGTCGAGATAGAAGCTGCCGAAGACGTCCAGGCCGCGGGTCCCCCCCTCTTCTTCCACGAGCACCTTCAGGGTGATGCTCGACATGCGGCGCACGGACATGCCGCGCTGCTTCATCAGCCGCTCGAGGCGATAGGACTCCAGCACCGCGTCGAGCGGATGCTCGGCATCTCCCAGGTAGAACACGTCTGCGTCGTGGTCGTGGGCGATGAAGGCTGCCTCGCGCACCGCGCCGAGCAGCGTGCCGTACCCGAGGAAGCCCTGCACGCCTCCGTCCTGCAGCACGGCCATCACCTGGTCGAGCCCGTCGAGCATCGGCTCGGTGTCCACGTCGGACAGCAGCAGGTTCAGCCGGCCGAGCTTGTCAACCGCAAGGGCGCGCCCCTGCTCGTCGGTGATCTCGAGGGCGCCGCCACCGGTTGCGCCGGCGAAGGTCACCTCGGCGTCGTACCAGACTGCGTCACCGCCGTGCTCACGCAGAGTGACACGGCCGGTGCCGTCGAGTCTCTCGCGCAATCCGCTCGGCCACGGCACGGCACGTCGGCCCGCGAGCAGCCGGGTGTCTCGCACGTATCGGAAGGACCACACCCGAGAGCCGTCGAAGCACACGTCGACGACCGAGTCGGCGTCGCCACGACCGGTTATTCCGTCGTCGTCGACGACGAGGTCGTGCGGATCAGCGGGCGCCATCAGCGGCAACCTACCCAACCCGGCGTTCCCGGCGAACGCGATCGGCTCGACCACCGGATGGTGTCGTCACTCCAGTGCCTGCGGAGGAGGGCCCGCTGCGGGGTGGGTGACGACGATCGCCAGACCGGTGAGTACGAGGACCAGGCCGAGGTAGACCCCGGCCGGTGGCGTCTCGCCCAGGAAGACGGCGGCCAGCAGGGCCGCCCCGGGCACCTCGAGCAGGAGGACGAGGGAGACGACCGTCGCGCTGACCACCGCCAGCAGGTGGTTGAACACCGAGTGGCCGAGCAGCTGAGCCGCCACGGTCACGGCTGCGATGCCAGCCCACGTCTGTGCGGAGAAGCCCGTCAGCGGCTGCCCCGCCAGCACAGCGGCCGGGAGCAGCAGCAGCGCGCACGTCCCGTAGCACAGCGTCGTGTACGTCGTCGTGCTGAGGGACCGACGCGCGCTGGCGCCCAGGTAGGTGTACACGGCGGCGAAGACGCCACCGGCGAGCGCCAACGCGTCGCCACCGAGAGCTCGGCGCGAGATGCTCACGTCGACGCCCGACACCACCACGACGCCGGCGAAGGACACGGCCAGACCGACGAGGACCGCCCGGCTCACCCGCCGGCCACGCATCCGCCCGATCAGGACCACCCAGCCGACCTGGGTGCAC
>DASQMN010000117.1:0-25444 GCA_035645475.1 Nocardioidaceae bacterium | reverse complement strand
CGCCAGTCGCTGATCGACGTCCTGGGCGTTGACTGGACGGTCGAGACGGTGGTCGAGCCGCCTCACGGGCAATCGGAGCCATCGCCTCGATCCTCCGCAGCGCCATCGGTGACCGAGCCGCCCGAGCCGCCCGAGCCACAGCCGTCGGCAGCCCCCCGGCCCGCGGCTGCGACACCGTCACCTCCCGACGACACGGCACCACAGCGGTCGCCCGCTCCCGACGCCGCGGTCGCCTGGCCCGATCCGGTACGGCTGGGAGGGCCCGTCGTCGATGCGAATGCCGTCGACGCGGACCCCGCCCTGGCTCCCCGCGAAGCCCAAGCAGCCCCCGCCAGCAGCTCACCGCCGCGTCGTTCGTCGGAGGCTCGCGCCGCCATCCGACCCACCCGCGTCGCCGGCGCCCCAGCTCAGCCAACGGCTGAGAGCCCCGACACCGCCGCCCGTCCGGACGATCCTGATCTCGACGACGACGGCCTGCACGGTGCGGACCTGCTCGCCAGCCGGCTGGGTGCGCAGGTGATCGAGGAGATTCCGCACGAGCCGTGACCGGCTGCCACTCCAGGTTGCGTGGGGTGATGACGCCGACGGTGAGAGAGTGGGCGCGCCCACGTACGCCCCCGAGTCCTGTAGGCAGGAGACCTCCCGTGTTCCCAGGCGGCACCCCCGACATGTCCGAGCTGCTCGCCCAAGCGCAACGCATGCAAGAACAGCTGATGGCAACCAAGGACGAGCTGGCCACCGCCGAGGTCACCGGCTCGGCCGCCAACGGGCTGGTGACGGCGACTGTCAGCGGCACCGGCGTGCTGATGGGCCTGGAGATCAAGCCGGAGGCGATCGACCCCGACGACACCGAGATGCTGGCCGACATGGTCGTCGCCGCGGTACGAGACGCCACCGACCACGCCAACGAGCTCGCCAACGACCGGCTCGGCCCGCTCACCGGTGGCATGGGCGAGCTCGGCCTGTAGCGCGGGCCAGACATGTATGAAGGGGTCGTCCAGGACCTCATCGATGAGCTCGGCCGGCTGCCCGGCGTAGGGCCGAAGAGCGCCCAGCGCATCGCCTTCCACCTGCTCGACGCCGACCCGATCGATGTCCGCCGCCTGGCTGAGGTGCTCATCGAGGTCAAGGACAAGGTGCACTTCTGCGTGGTCTGCGGAAACGTGGCCGAAGCCGAGCGCTGCCGCATCTGCTCCGACGCCCGGCGCGACCTCTCGGTGCTGTGCGTCGTCGAGGAGTCGAAGGATGTGGTCGCCATCGAGCGGACCCGCGAGTTCCGTGGGCGCTACCACGTACTGGGAGGCGCGATCTCGCCGATCGACGGCATCGGCCCCGACGAGCTCCGGGTCAAGGAGCTCATGCAGCGGCTGGCCGACGGTGCGATCACCGAGGTCATCCTGGCGACCGATCCCAATCTGGAGGGCGAGGCGACCGCCACGTACCTCACCCGGATGCTGCGCCCGTTGGGCCTTCGAGTGAGTCGTCTGGCCAGCGGCTTGCCTGTCGGCGGAGACCTCGAGTACGCCGACGAGGTGACGCTGGGGCGCGCTTTCGAGGGCCGTCGCACCGTCGAGTAGACCGGGTCGGCGCCGACGGTCTGAGGCGTCCGCGCACCGATCCTCGGTGGGCTATCCGCTCGACCGCAGCAGGTCGGTGACGTCGTCAGGTGCGAACAGGTTGGCGACATGATGTGACACCGACATGAGGTGCGCAGCACCACCAGTCATCGACGTGCCCGACGACAATCCCGTTGACCCGTTTCAGGCGGCGTGACACCGTCGCGTCCCACCCAGTACCGCGAGGAGAAGTCAGTGCGAGCAGCCACCACGCCCCGGACGCCCATCCGTCTCGCCGTGGAGATGCTCCTTGTCCTCAGTCCTGTCCTCCTCGCTCAACCTCGGGATCGTCGCGCATGTTGATGCCGGCAAGACGAGCCTGACCGAACGCCTGCTGTTCGACGCCGGCGTCACCTCAGCGCTCGGAAACGTCGACGCGGGCACGACCCGCACCGACTCCATGGATCTGGAGCGTCGACGTGGGATCACCATCCGCTCCGCGGTCACCTCGTTCGCGCTCGACGACCTGGTCGTCAACCTCGTCGACACTCCGGGCCACCCCGATTTCATCGCTGAGGTCGAGCGATCGCTCGGAGTCCTCGACGCCGCGGTGCTGGTGCTGTCCGCCGTGGAGGGAGTGCAGCCGCAGACCGTGGCCATCTGGCGGGCTCTCCAACGCATCGGCGTCCCGTCGGTCGTCTTCGTCAACAAGATGGACCGGGCCGGGGCCGACCTGGCCGAGGTGACCCAGCAGGTACGCAGGCGGCTCACGCCGTCCGTCGTGCCGCTCGCGCGCGCCCGTGGCGAGGGTCGGCATGACGTGGACGTCATGGCGGTGCCGCTCACCGATGAGTCAGTCGTCGCGGCGGTGGCCGATGGAGATGACGGGTTGCTCGCCCGTTGGCTGCTCTCTGAAGGCGTACAGCGACGAGACGTCGTGCGAGCCATCCGGCGCGGGGTGCGCAAGGGGGCACTGACACCCGTCCTGTGCGGCTCGGCCATCACGGGTGCCGGTGTCCCGGGTCTGACGAGGCTCTTCACCGAGCTCATGCCCCGAGCGGACAACCCGGACAGCCCGGTCGCGGGCACGGTGTTCGCCGTCGACCATGACGACGCAGGCCGCCGTGCGTGGATCCGGCTCTGGTCGGGCGAGCTCCGGGTGCGGGACCAGGTCGCCTTTCCCAGTGGGCGGGCGGGACGACTGACGGAGGTGGCGGTGAGTGAGCCCGGCGGGGTGAGGGTCGGACGTGTCGCGCGTGCTGGACAGATAGCTGTCGTACGCGGGCCCGCGGCCCGGATCGGTGAGCACCTCGGGCAGCCTCCGCGACGTCGTACCCACCGGTTTGCACCGGCCACCATGCAGGCACTTGTCGAGCCCGAGGACCCGACGCAGCGCACCGCCCTCTACGCCGGCCTGACCGAGCTCGCCGACGAGGACCCGCTCATCGCCCTGCGGTTGGACGAAGCAGACGGTGAGGCGGCGGTGAGCCTGCACGGCGAGGTGCAGAAGGAGGTCATCGCGTCCTTGCTGGAGGAGCGTTTCGGTGTGCGCGCCAGATTCCTCGAGACGTCGGTGGTGTGCCTGGAGCGGGCGGTGGGGACCGGTTCGTCGGTGGACCGCATCAAGTCCGGCGACAACCCGTACCTGGCCGGGATCGGGTTGCGCGTGGACGCGGCGCCGGTCGGACACGGGATCGAGTTCTCCCCCGGCGTCGAGCGTGGCAACCTGCCGCCGGCCTTCATCGCGGCGACTCAGGAGGGCGTGCGATCGGCGCTGCGGCAAGGCCTGCACGGGTGGCAGGTGACCGACTGCGTGGTGACGATGACGGAGTCCGGCTACTGGCCGCGGCAGAGCAGACCGCACCAGAAGTTCGACAAGGCGGTCTCGAGCGTCGCCGCGGACTTCCGCAACCTTGCTCCGGTGGTCCTCATGGCGGCGCTGGCCCGAGCCGGCACGCGGGTCTGCGAGCCGATCGATCGGTTCGAGCTGGAGGTACCGGACGACGCCTACAACGCCGTCCTGGCGCTCATGGGGCGCCTGGGCGCAGCGACGCACGACACCGTTCTGGCCGGCGGATACACCCGACTCGTGGGCACCGTGGCTTCCGCTGCCGTCCCGGATCTGGCAGCGCGTCTGCCCGACGTGTCCAGCGGCGAAGGCGTGGTCGTCACCTGGCTCGATCACTACGCATCGGTCACCGCCGGCCCGCCACCCACCCGCCGACGTAGCGGCGTGGACCCGCTCGACCGGAGGACCTGGTTCCGTCAGGTACCGCGGTGACAGCTCAGCAACGACGCACCGGCGAGCACCGTCCCGAGATCCGCAGTGACAAATTCTGTGGCTGGTGTCGATTCCGCTGATGGCCGATCGACGTAGGTGCAGGAGGCGGGACCGACCCGCCGCTCACGACAGGAGAGAACGATGCGTTTCATGGTCATCCTCAAGACGACGCCCGAGGACGAGAAGGCTGCCCTCGCTGCCGGTCCCAGCGAAGAGCTCCTCAACGCGATGGGCAAGTTCAACTCCGACATGGTGAAGGCCGGCGTCCTGCTGGGGGGCGAGGGCCTCGCGCCCTCCGACACCGGGGCTCACGTCGCCATCACCCAGGACGACGTCGTCGTCCTCGACGGGCCCTTTGCGGAGACCAAGGAGCTGATCGCCGGCTTCTGGCTGCTGCAGGTGTCCTCACGTGAGGAGGCCCTGGAGTGGGTCAAGCGAATTCCGGCCGAGGCCGGCAAGACCACACGGGTCGAGGTGCGCCGGATCGTGGAGGCCGAGGACTTCGGTGAGGCCTTCACCCCCGAGGCCCGTGCTGCCGAGGACAAGCTGCGGGCGACGATCGCCGAGCAGCACGGGTGACCGAGGGGGCCGACGAGGCGGCGGTCCGGCGCACGGTCGAGGCGGTCTGGCGCATGGAGTCCGGGCAGCTGATCGCGTCCCTGACCCGCCTCACCGGCGATGTGGGCATGGCCGAGGAGCTCGCGCAGGACGCCTTGGTCGCCGCCCTCGAGCAGTGGCCCGCCTCGGGTGTGCCGGTCAAGCCCGGCGCCTGGCTGATGACGACTGCCAGGCGCCGGGCGATCGACCAGTTCCGGCGCAACCAGAACCTGCAACGCAAGACCGCGGAGATCGGCCACACGTTGGCGCAGGAGGAGGCCGAGCCGCCGGACTGGGACACCGCTCTCGACCAGCCCGTACACGACGACTTGCTGCGGTTGGTCTTCATCGCCTGCCACCCCGTGCTCAGCCGCGAGGCGCGTGTCGCGCTGACGTTGAAGATGCTCGGAGGCCTCGGCACGCCGGAGATCGCACGTGCGTTCCTGGTCTCGGAGTCGACGATCGCGCAGCGCATCGTCCGGGCCAAGAAGACCCTGACCGCGGCCCGGGTGCCGTTCGAGGTGCCGACCGGCGACGAGTTCACGGCCCGGCTGACCTCGGTGCTCGAGGTGGTCTACCTCATCTTCAACGAGGGCTACTCCGCGACCGCGGGCGACGACGTGCTGCGCCCCGCCCTCGTGGACGAGGCGCTGCGGCTGGCGCGCATTCTCGCCGAGCTGGCCCCGCGCGAACCGGAGGTGCACGGGCTCGCAGCCCTGCTCGAGATCCAGGCATCCCGGCTCCCCGCCCGCACCGCCGGAGACGGCACGCCGGTGCTGCTGCTGCAGCAGGACCGCTCGCGTTGGGACTGGATGCTCGTCGGACGCGGCCTGGCGTCGTTGAAGCGCGCGGAGCGGATCGGCACCGCGCTCGGTCCGTACGCGTTGCAGGCTTCGATCGCGGCCTGTCACGCCCGGGCCCGCGAGGCCGACCAGACCGACTGGGCAGAGATAGCCGCGCTCTACGAGGCGCTGGCCCAGCTCGTACCGACGCCAGTGGTGGAGCTCAACCGAGCGGTCGCCGTGGCCATGGCCTACGGGCCAGCCGCTGGCCTGGAGCTCCTCGACCGGTTGTCCGACGACCCCGCGCTGGCCCGGTACCACCTGCTGCCGAGCGCTCGTGCGGACCTGCTGAGCAAGCTGGGACGGTGGAGCGAGGCACAGAGCGAGTTCGAGCGAGCCGCCTCCCTCACACGCAACGACCGGGAACGGCGCCAGCTACTCTCCCTCGCCGCCGGGTGCTGACCTACCGACGAGGCCGAGTCATCGCCGATAGTGAGAACTAGCATCGGTCTGACGGCGACAAGCACGTGCAGCTGATGCAACGGCCAACCATGTGAGCCTGCCCGCACCTTCGACCGAGCGAGGACCACCGCTGTGAGCACATACCCGCAGACCAGCAACTACATCGGCGGTACGGCTGGCGTCGGGAGCGGCGCCGAGCAGTCGGTCATCGACCCGTCCACCGGTCAGGTGATCTGGACCTACCGCGCCGACGACGCGTCCACGGTCGCCAGGGCGGTCTCCGCCGCCGCGGCGGCGTACCCCGAGTGGTCGGGAGCGACTCCAGCGGACCGCTCCGGCGCCCTGCATGCCCTGGCCGGGGAGCTCAGCGCGATCGCCGAGGAGCTCGCGCGGACCGAGACGGCTCAGACAGGCAAGCCCATCCGGCTCAGCCGGGAGTTCGACGTGCCGGGATCCATCGACAACACCGCCTTCTTCGCCGGCGCGACCCGCCACCTCGACGGCCACGCCTCCGGTGAGTACTCCGCCGACCACACCTCGAGCATCCGCCGGGAGAGCCTCGGCGTGGTCGCCTCGATCGCACCGTGGAACTATCCGCTGCAGATGGCGGCCTGGAAGATCCTGCCGGCGATCGCGGCCGGCAACACGATCGTGCTCAAGCCGGCCGAGAACACCCCACTCACCACCTTGATGCTCGCGGACGCCTGCGAACGCGCCGGCATCCCGGCTGGTGTGGTCAACATCGTCAACGGGCCGGGTCCTGAGACCGGGCAGACGCTCGTCACCGACCCCGCCATCGCGATGATGTCGTTCACCGGTTCGACGGCCGTGGGCAGACGCATCGCGGGTCTGGCTGCGGTCAACGGCACCCGGCTCCACCTAGAGCTGGGTGGTAAGGCGCCGTTCGTCGTCTTCGACGACGCCGACCTCGAGGCCGCCGTCCGGGGCGCCGTGGCCGCCTCCCTCATCAACACCGGCCAGGACTGCACGGCGGCCACCCGCGCGTACGTGCACCGCTCGAGGTTCGACGACTTCGTCGGCGGCGTCGCTGACCTGATGCGGCGCGTCCACCTCGGCGCGCCCACCGACCCGGACACCGACCAGGGGCCGATGGTGTCCTTCAAGCAGCGCGACCGTGTCGCGTCGATGGTGGAGCGCGCACTCGGCGACGGCGCCAAGGCGGTGACGGGCGGCCAGGCACCCGGCGGTGATCTCGCCGCTGGCGCGTACTACGAGCCGACCCTGCTCGTCAACGCGGACCAGGGCAGCGAGATCGTTCAGCAGGAGACCTTCGGGCCGGTGCTCGTCGCACTCCCCTTCGACTCCGACGAGGAGGCGATCTCTCTTGCCAACGACGTTCCGTTCGGCCTGGCTGCCTCCGCCTGGACCCGCGACGTCTTCCGGGCTCAGGCGGCGGCACGCCGCATCGAAGCGGGAACCGTGTGGATCAACGACCACATCCCGATCATCTCCGAGATGCCGCACGGCGGGATGAAGGCATCCGGGTACGGCAAGGACATGTCCAGCTACTCGTTCGACGAGTACACCCAGCTCAAGCACGTCATGTCGGACATCACGGCCGCGGCCGCCAAGCCGTGGCACACCACCGTCTTCGCGAACGCCTGAGAGAGCTCGCGATGGGAAGGAACACCACCATGACCACCTTGATCTCGCACTGGGCCGACGGCTCGGAGTACGCCGGTACGTCTGGGAACTCCGCGGACGTCACCAATCCCGCCACCGGTCAGGTCTCAGCCCGCGTCCGACTCGCCAGCCACTCCGACGCCGAGGCGGTGATCGCGTCGGCTCAGCGCGCCGCGAGCGCCTGGGCCGACACGTCCCTTGCTCGCCGCACCCAGATCCTGTTCGCCTTCCGTGAGCTCCTCAACAGCCGCAAGCACGAGCTGGCGCACCTCATCACCGCGGAGCACGGGAAGGTCTACTCCGACGCCCTCGGTGAGATCTCGCGTGGCCAGGAAGTCGTCGAGTTCGCCTGCGGCCTCGCCCATCACCTTCGTGGCGGGCACACCGACAGCGCCTCGACCGGCGTGGACGTGCACTCCAAGCGGGTGCCGCTGGGCGTGGTCGGCGTCATCAGCCCGTTCAACTTCCCGGCGATGGTTCCGATGTGGTTCTTCCCGATCGCGATCGCGGCCGGCAACACGGTCGTGCTGAAGCCCAGCGAGAAGGACCCCTCCGCGTCGCTCTGGATCGCCCGCCTGTGGAAGGAGGCCGGTCTGCCCGACGGCGTCTTCAACGTGCTGCAGGGCGACAAGATCGCCGTCGACGCGCTCTTGACCTCTCCGGACGTCTCGGCGATCAGCTTCGTAGGGTCCACCCCGATCGCCCAGTACGTGTACGAGGAGGCGAGCCGGCACGGCAAGCGCGTCCAGGCGCTGGGGGGCGCCAAGAACCACATGGTGGTGCTGCCGGACGCCGATCTCGACCTTGCCGCCGACGCCGCGGTGAACGCCGGGTACGGCAGCGCCGGCGAGCGGTGCATGGCCATCAGCGTCGTGGTCGCCGTGGAGCCCATCGCCGACGATCTGGTCGCTCGTGTCGCGGAGCGGACCAAGACCCTGCGGGTGGGGGACGGTCGGGCCGACGCGAGCGATGAGGGCTCGGAGGCCGACATGGGTCCGCTGGTGACGAGCGCGCACCGCGACCGCGTGGCCGGGTACATCGCCTCCGGAGAGGAGGCCGGCGCCAAGCTGGTCGTCGACGGCCGCGACGTCGCCGCTCGGGGCGAGAAGGACGGGTACTGGCTGGGCCCGACCTTGTTCGACAACGTGGCGCCGGAGATGGAGATCTACCGGGAGGAGATCTTCGGCCCGGTGCTCTCCGTGGTGCGCGTCTCCTCCTACGAGGAGGCCGTCGACCTCGTCAACGCCAACGAGTACGGCAACGGGACCGCGGTCTTCACCAACGACGGCGGGGCGGCGCGGCGATTCGAGAACGAGGTGCAGGTCGGCATGATCGGCGTCAACGTCCCGATTCCGGTGCCGGTCGCGTACTACTCCTTCGGCGGCTGGAAGCGTTCGCTCTTCGGGGACACCCACGCGCACGGCACCGAAGGCGTCCACTTCTTCACCCGGGCCAAGGTGGTCACCTCTCGCTGGATCAACCCGGCCGCCCGTCCCACCGGTGGTCTCGAGCTCGGGTTCCCGCAGAATGACTGACACGACGCAGCGGGCCAGCTCGGTCGCCGGCGCCGACCGCGCTTACGAGCTCGACCGCGCACACGTCTTCCACTCCTGGTCGGCTCAGGGACAGCTCGACCCGCTGGTGGTCACCAAGGCCGAGGGTTCCTACATCTGGGACCGCCAAGGCAACCGCCTGCTCGACTTCACCTCGCAGCTGGTGTTCACGAACCTCGGACACCAGCACCCCCGGATCGTCAAGGCGATCCAGGAGCAGGCCGCGACCCTGTGCACCGTGGCCCCGGCGTACGTGACCGGGGCACGCTCCGAGGCTGCCCGGCTGATCGTCTCGCACACCCCCGACGGCATGAACCACGTGTTCTTCACCAACGGCGGTGCTGACGCGAACGAGCACGCCATCCGAATGGCCCGGCTGCATACCGGCAGGCACAAGGTGCTGTCGACGTACCGCTCGTATCACGGGGGCACGCACCTGGCCGTGAACGTGACCGGCGACCCCCGCCGGTGGGCGAGCGACACCGGCTCGGCCGGAACGGTGCACTTCTTCGGCCCCTTCCTCTACCGCAGCGCCTTCGCCGCCACCACCGAGTCGGAGGAGTGCCAGCGGGCGCTCGCCCACCTCGAGCAGGTGATCGCCCTCGAGGGGCCGGCGACGATCGCGGCGATCATGCTGGAGTCGATCCCAGGCACCGCCGGAATCATGGTCCCGCCGCCGGGCTACCTGGAAGGCGTGCGCGAGCTGTGCGACCGGCACGGCATCATGCTCATCGCCGATGAGGTGATGACAGGGTTCGGCCGAGCAGGCACGTGGTTCGCCTTCGAGCTCGCGGACGTCGTACCGGACCTGATGACGTTCGCGAAGGGCGTCAACTCCGGTTACGTGCCACTGGGAGGCGTCGTGATGAGCGACGCGATCTACGGCACGTTCACCGACCGGGTGTACCCCGGCGGCTTGACCTACTCCGGACATCCGCTCGCCTGCGCCGCGGCAGTGGCGACCCTGGAGGTGCTGGCGGAGGAGCGCATCGTGGAGCACTCGGCAGCCCTCGGCGCGGACGTGTTCGGCCCGGGGCTGCGAGCGCTGGCAGACAAGCACGAGTGGATCGGAGAGGTCCGCGGAACCGGCACCTTCTGGGCGATCGAGCTGGTCAGTGACCCAAAGACGCGCGAGCCACTTGCTCCATACGGCGGAACCAGCCCGGCGATGGCGGCCATCGTGGCTGCCTGCACTCGACGTGGACTGCTGCCCTTCGTGAACTTCAATCGCATCCACACGGTCCCGCCGTTGACGACCACCGTGGATGAGGCACGCGAAGGGCTCGACATCCTCGACCAGGCGCTGGGCGAGGCACATTCCCAGCATGGGTGACCCCGGCGTCGACTGCCCTGGCAAGGGTGTGCCCGCCCACCGGCGTCCGCAGGAGCATCCCCGCGCTCGGCGGACTGTTCCCGACCCGTCAGGATGAACCATGCATGCACGTGACCTGGCTGAGCCCTTCCCCGTTGTCCGACTCGATGATGACGCTCTCACCGCCATCCGGATGATGGCCGATCTCGGCCTGCCCGGCCTGGTCGTCGTGGACGACAAGGGGGGACCGTTGGTGGTGCTTCCCGGCTCGCAGGTGTTGCGGTTCGCTCTTCCGGAGTTCCTGGAGGAGGACCCGACCTTGGCGCGGGTCTATGGCGAGCGCGAGGCGGACGCCTTCTGCAACGACATCAGTGGGCACAAGGTGCGCGAGCTGATGCCCGGCAAGCAGTACCTGCCCAAGCGGGAGCGCGACCGGCCGCTGGTGCATGCCAACGCGACGGTGATCGAGGTCGCCTCGGTGATGGCCCGTCAGCACTCTCCGGTGGTGGCGGTCGTCGATGACGAGAACGCCATCCTGGGAGTGATCACGGTGCACCGGTTGCTGGGTGCCAGCTTGCCTGCGTCGTGAGCGAGCCAACGTGGCGCATCGCGCTGGCGATCGTGGTCTTCGTGGCTGCGTATGTGGCCATCGCAACCGAGTGGGTGCCCCGGGTCAAGGCGGCGCTGGTCGGAGCCGCCGTGATGTTGGTGATCGGTGCCAGCAGCGGCGAGGCGGCGTTCTTCTCCGAAGAGACCGGGGTGGACTGGAACGTCATCTTCCTGCTGTTCGGAATGATGGTGATCGTCAGCGTGGTGAAGCAGACCGGGGTCTTCGAGTACCTGGCGATCTGGGCGGCGAAACGCGCCCGTGGCCGTCCGTATCGCGTCCTGGTGCTGCTGTGCACCATCACCGCGGTGGCCTCCGCGGCTCTGGACAACGTCACCACGGTGCTGCTGGTCGCACCGGTGACGTTGCTGGTCTGCGACCGCATCGGCGTACGCCCCGAAGGGTTCCTGATCGCAGAGGCGCTGGCGTCCAACATCGGCGGCGCGGCGACGTTGATCGGTGACCCGCCCAACATCATCATCGCGAGCCGCGCCGACCTGTCGTTCAACGACTTCCTCGTCAACCTGGGACCCATCGTCGTCATCCTGCTCGCGGTCTTCCTCGTGCTGGCGCGCTGGCTGTTCCGGGCCTCCTACACGTACAACCCCGAGCGGGCGGCGGCGGTGATGGATCTGGATGAGCGGGGCGCCATCCGCAACCGGTCGCTGCTGGTGCGATGTCTGGTCGTCCTGGTAGGAGTGCTGGTCGGCTTCAGCCTGCACACGCTGCTGCATGTCGACCCCTCGGTGGTCGCCCTGCTCGGTGCGGGAGTCCTGGTACTGGTCTCCGGCACCACCTCGGAGGAGTTCCTCGAAGACGTCGAGTGGGAGACCCTGGTCTTCTTCGCCGGCCTCTTCATCATGGTCGGCGCGCTGGTCAACATCGGAGTCATCGAGTACCTCGGTGAACAGGCCGTCGAAGCGGTCGACGGCCGCTACCTCGTCGCGGCGACCGGTCTGCTGTTCGGGTCAGCCGTCATCTCCGGGATCGTGGACAACATCCCCTACGTCGCCACCATGTCCCCGCTGGTCTCGGACCTGGTGGACGCGGGCGGCAACACCACCCAGGCCAACGCACTGTGGTGGGCACTCGCCCTCGGCGCCGACCTCGGCGGCAACGCCACCGCCGTCGGGGCCAGCGCCAACGTGGTGGTCACCGGCATCGCGGCACGAAGCGGCCACCCGATCTCGTTCTGGCAGTTCACCAAGTACGGCCTCGTGGTCACCGCCGTGACGATCACCTTGTCCTGGCCCTACCTGTATCTGCGCTACTACCTCTGACGATCGCAGTCGGCCGGTCTTCAGCGGACCGGTACCAGCACGCCTGCTTGACCCAGCCAACGGGCGAGACAGGGAGTCGGCGCCGATAGACTCGGGCGACCCGCCGGATGTGGCGGCACCTGACCGCACCGCCATGGGAGGCCGCGCGCATGGGCATCGTCGTGCAGAAGTACGGCGGCTCCTCGGTGGCCGACGCGACGGGTGTCAAGCGCGTGGCTCAGCGCATCGTGGCGGCCAAGAAGGACGGCCACGAGGTCGTCGTGGTGGTCTCGGCCATGGGAGACACCACGGACGAGCTGTTCGACCTGGCGCACGAGGTGTCCCCGCTGCCTCCAGGTCGCGAGCTCGACATGCTGCTCACCGCCGGTGAGCGCATCTCGATGGCGTTGCTGGCCATGGCGATCGGCAACCTGGGCCACGAGGCTCGCTCGTTCACCGGCTCACAGGCGGGCGTGATCACCGACTCCAGCCATGGCAAGGCCAAGATCATCGACGTCACCCCTGGCCGTATCGAACGGGCACTCGAGGAGGGCGCGATCGCGATCGTCGCCGGCTTCCAGGGGGTCAGCCAGGACAGCAAGGACATCACCACGCTCGGACGCGGCGGATCGGACACCACCGCCGTCGCCCTCGCCGCGGCGCTGCACGCCGAGGTCTGTGAGATCTACTCCGACGTGGACGGTATCTTCACCGCCGACCCGCGTATCGTGCCGACCGCTCGGCGCATCGACTCCATCTCGTACGAGGAGATGCTGGAGATGGCTGCCAGCGGAGCCAAGATCCTGCACCTGCGCTGTGTCGAGTACGCCCGCCGGCACTCCATCCCCATCCACGTGCGGTCCTCGTTCTCCGCCCTGACGGGGACCTGGGTGGACGACAAGCCAGGAAGGAGCGACATGGAGCAGCCGATCATCTCTGGCGTCGCGCACGACCGCAGCGAAGCCAAGATCACCGTCGTCGGCGTGCCCGACCGGGCCGGAGAGGCCGCCCGCATCTTCGAGACGCTCGCCGACGCCCAGATCAACATCGACATGATCGTGCAGAACGTGTCCGTGCGTGCCACCGGCCGCTCCGACATCTCCTTCACGCTGCCGCGTGAGGACGGACAGACCGCGATGACCGCGTTGGCGCGGCTGCGCGACGAGGTCGGCTACGAGCAGGTGCTGTACGACGACTCGATCGGCAAAGTCTCGCTCGTGGGTGCGGGGATGCGTACCCATCCCGGTGTCTCGGCGACCTTCTTCTCCGCGATGGCCGCCGCCGGCGTCAACATCGAGATGATCTCCACCTCGGAGATCCGCATCTCCGTCGTCGTGGAGGAGGCGATGGTCGACGCGGCCGTTGCCAGCGCCCACGCCGCCTTCAGCCTGGACAGCGACGAGGTCCAAGCCGTGGTGTACGGCGGGACCGGACGATGAGCGAGGAGCAGGAGATGAGCTGGACCGAACCCGGACTCCGGGTGGCAGTCGTCGGTGCCACCGGACAGGTCGGTGCCGTCATGCGCCGCCTCCTCGACGAGCGCGACTTCCCGGTGGCCGACATCCGCTTCCTGGCCTCGGCCCGCTCCGCCGGCAAGACCCTGCCGTGGCGCGGCGAGCACATACCGGTCGAGGACACCGCAACCGCTGACCCCTCGGGCATCGACATCGCGCTGTTCTCAGCGGGGGCGACGACGTCGCGCGAGCAGGCGCCTCGCTTCGCCGCGGCCGGCGCCCTGGTGATCGACAACTCCTCGGCCTGGCGCGGTGACCCCGACGTGCCGCTGGTCGTCAGCGAGGTCAACCCTGCGGCGGCCGAGCACCCGGCCAAGGGCATCATCGCCAACCCCAACTGCACCACGATGGCCGCCATGCCGGTGCTCAAGGCGTTGCACGACGAGGCCGGTCTCCTCCGTCTCGTCGTCTCCACCTACCAGGCCGTGTCCGGCAGCGGGCTCGCAGGTGTGGCGGAGCTGGAGTCGCAGATCCAGGCTGTCGGCACCGTGGGCGACCACCTCACCCATGACGGGTCCTCGGTCGAGTTCCCCGCACCGGAGCAGTACGTGGCGCCCATCGCCTACAACGTCCTGCCGATGGCGGGGACGATCGTCGACGACGGGTCGTACGAGACCAACGAGGAGCAGAAGCTGCGCAACGAGAGCCGCAAGATCCTCGACCTGCCCGACCTTCGAGTGTCCGGCACGTGCGTACGGGTGCCGGTCTTCACCGGGCACTCGCTGTCGATCAATGCGGAGTTCGCGAGGCCGCTCAGCGTGCAGCGGGCGCAGGAGCTGCTGGCCGACGCGCCGGGTGTCGAGCTGAGTGACGTACCCACGCCCTTGACCGCAGCCGGACGCGACCCGAGCTTGGTGGGGCGCCTGCGAGTCGACCCCGGCGTGCCGGACGGGCGGGGACTGGTCATGTTCATCAGCGGCGACAACCTGCGGAAGGGCGCAGCCCTCAACACCATCCAGGTAGCCGAGCTCGTGGGTGCTCGGCTCGCCCGGGCCTGACCGAAGTCGCCTCCCGGCCGCAGGCCGGGGTGACGCGGCCGTCGCTGGCAGCCGGAAGCGCCGATAAGGTCAGCGGCATGGACAAGGTGGTGGCGAGCGCGGCTGATGCTGTCGCAGACGTGAGCGACGGAGCATCCCTGGCGGTGGGTGGATTCGGGTTGTGTGGCGTGCCCATCGTGCTGATCTCGGCGCTGTTCGACTCGGGCGTGCGCGACCTCGAGGTGGTCTCCAACAACGCCGGAGTCGACGACTGGGGCTTGGGGGTGCTGCTCCGCGAGCATCGCATCGCGCGGATCATCGCTTCGTACGTCGGGGAGAACAAGGAGTTCGCCCGGCAGTACCTCGCCGGTGAGCTGGAGGTGGAGCTCACACCGCAGGGCACGCTCGCCGAGCGGCTGCGCGCCGGCGGCTCCGGGATCCCTGCCTTCTACACCGCAACCGGTGTCGGCACCCAGGTGGCGGAGGGCGGACTTCCGTGGCGCTACGACGATGCGGGCAACGTCGCCGTGGCCTCGCCGTCGAAGGAGACCCGTCAGTTCGAGCACCACGGGACCATGCGTGACTTCGTGCTCGAACAGTCGATCAGCGCCGACTTCGGTCTGGTGCGTGCCTGGAAGGGCGACCGGCACGGCAATCTGGTCTTCCGGGCGTCGGCGCGCAACTTCAACCCGCTGTGCGCGATGGCGGGACGGATCTCGATCGCGGAGGTCGAGCACCTCTACGAGCCGGGCGAGCTCGACCCCGACGCCGTCCATGTACCAGGAGTCTTCGTGCAGCGGGTGGTCGCTCTGACGCCCGAGCAGGCAGCCGACAAGCGCATCGAGCGGCGCACCGTACGGACACGAGGAGGGCAGGGCTGATGGCGCTCACCCGGGAGCAGATGGCGGCGCGAGCTGCCGCCGAGCTTTCCGACGGTGCGTACGTGAACCTCGGCATCGGTCTGCCGACGCTGGTGCCCAACTACGTGCCCGACGACGTGGAGATCGTGCTGCAGAGCGAGAACGGGGTGCTCGGCGTGGGCCCCTATCCCGACGAGGACGACGTCGACCCCGACCTCATCAACGCGGGCAAGGAGACGGTGACGATCCGCAACGGCGCGTCGTTCTTCGACTCCGCGACCAGCTTCGCGATGATCCGCGGTGGCAAGGTCGACGCAGCGATCCTGGGTGCGATGCAGGTGTCCGAAGGCGGTGACATCGCGAACTGGATGATCCCCGGCAAGATGGTCAAGGGCATGGGCGGGGCGATGGACCTCGTGCACGGAGCCAAGAAGGTCGTCGTGCTCATGGAGCACGTGGCCAAGGACGGCTCGTACAAGATCGTCCGCACCTGCTCCCTGCCGTACACCGGCCGAGGGGTCGTGCAGCGGATCATCACCGACCTTGCCGTGATCGATGTGACCCCCGATGGGCTGGTGCTGGTCGAGACCGCACCGGGCGTCAGCGTCGACGAGGTGCGGGAACGGACCGAGCCGCCGCTGCGTGTCGCTGAGGACCTGCAGCAGGTCGTCGCGCCGACCTGAGACGGCTTGCAGGCGCACCTCGAACCCGGTCGGTGCTGGTGGTCGGGGTGACAGGATTTGAACCTGCGGCCTCGTCGTCCCGAACGACGCGCGCTACCAAGCTGCGCCACACCCCGAGGGCTCGCGAAGTCTAGCGGAGCGGTGAGAGGCCGCTGACCCGGGACGCTCAGCGTTCGACGAGGGTCAGCAGCGTCGCCTCGGGCGGGCAGCAGAAGCGCACCGGGGCATAGGGGGACGTGCCCATACCGGCCGAGACATGCAGCCACGACGGTGCGTGTCCGTCCACCGAGTGGCGGTGCAGGCCGCGAGCGCGTCCCCGGTCCAGGTCGCAGTTGGTGACCACAGCTCCGTAGCCCGGCACCCGCAGCTGGCCACCGTGGGTGTGACCGGCCATCAGCAGCTGCCACCCTTCAGCGTTCCACTGGTCGAGCACGCGCAGGTACGGCGCGTGGGCCACTCCCACGCTGAGGTCGACGTCCTCGGGCGCGGGCCCGGACACCACGTCGAGGTCGTCGTAGCGCAGGTGCGGATCGTCGACTCCGACGAGTCCGATCTTGTGCCCGTCGACCGTGAGGCTGGCCCGTCGGTTCGTGAGATCCACCCAGCCGCGTTCGGTGAGGGCATCACGCAGCTGTCGCCACGGCAGAACGGGACCGTGCTTGCGAGCGGGTCCACCCGCGGGCAGGAGATAGCGGGCGGGGTTCTTCAGCACCGGCGCGAAGTAGTCGTTGGACCCGAACACGAAGACACCCGGTACGTCCAGCAGCCGCTGGTACGCGCGCAGGACGACCGGCACGGCATGCATCGAGGCGAGGCTGTCGCCGGTGTGCACGACCAGGTCCGGTCCGAGGTCGGCCAGTCCCTCAACCCAGCGCTGCTTGGCCCGTTGGCCAGGGGTCATGTGGACGTCGGACAGGTGCAGCAATCGAAGCGCCCGGCTTCCCGGAGCCAGCACCGGAACGTCGACGCGGCGCACCGTGAACGCGGTGCGCTCGTACCCGACCGAGTACACCAGGCCTGTCGCGGCGGTCGCTGCCGCTGCGGTGGCCAGGCGGCGGACTGCGGACAGGGACCCGGTGCTCACACCGCCAAGGCTGTCACACCGTACAGCCCGGAATGTGCGCGCCGGGCGCCCGCCGTGGCTGCGACACTGCTGCCATGCCTGCTGACGACTCGGCCATGTTGACCCGCATCCGCACCGATCTCACCGCCTCCATGAAGGCGCGCGACGAGCTGCGCTCCTCGACGCTGCGGATGGTGCTCGCGGCGGTGCAGACGGCCGAGGTCGCCGGCAAGCAGGCCCGCACCCTCGCGGACGAGGAGGTGGTGAGCCTGGTGGCCACCGAGGCCAAGAAGCGCCGGGAGTCCGCGGCTGCTTTCGACGCGGGCGACCGTCCCGAGCTGGCCGCCAAGGAGCGGGCCGAGGCGCAGATCCTCGCCGAGTACCTGCCCGAGCAGCTCGACGCCGACGCGATCTCGGCTCTGGTGACGCACGCGGTGGCCGACGCCGGCGCGGCCGGCGAAGGCATGCGCGCCATGGGCAAGGTGATGGGTCGACTGCAGCCACAGATCCGAGGCCGCGCCGACGGAACCGCGGTCGCCGCGGAGGTCAAGCGCCAGCTGGGCGCCTGACCTCACTCCCCGGCGAGCCGCTCGTAGTCGTACGTCACCGCGTCGTCGTCGGGCGCCTCGGCGTCAGGAGTCGGCTCGGTGGCCCCGAAGTCGCCGAAGTCGTCGTCCAAGCCGCCGAAGTCGTCGCC
The DNA here is from genome assembly GCA_035645475.1 of Nocardioidaceae bacterium. Lineage (GTDB taxonomy): Bacteria > Actinomycetota > Actinomycetes > Propionibacteriales > Nocardioidaceae > DASQMN01. The sequence continues at coordinate 7,597 of DASQMN010000117.1, read as the reverse complement.
GAAGCCGTCGTCGAACCCGTCGTCGAAGGGATCCGGCTCCACAGGCTCCGGCTCGGTGAACTCCGAGCCTGGCAGCCGGTCGACGATCTTGGCCATCGCGGCTTTCCACATCGGGCCTGCGAGCCCGCTGCCGGACGCGTACCCGACGACGTTCCCGCCGACGCTCTTCCCGGTCAGGGTCTGCGGCTGGCCGTCGCTGTTGGCGCCGGCGATCATCGCGGACGTGACGAGGTCGGGGGTGTAGCCCATGTACCAGACCGAGAAGCTCTTCGACGTGGTACCGGTCTTGGCCGCAGACGGCACCGGGAGCCCGGTGTCGCCGTTGTCGTAGCCGACTCCACCGGGCTGCTGCACCAAGGTGAGGATGTCGTTGAGCCGGTCAGCCACCGACTTGTCCATCTTGCGCTCGCACTGCGGCTCGAAGGTGGCGACTTCCTCCCCGTCGGCTGTCTCCACCGACGTGACCGGGTACGGCTCGCAGTACGTGCCGCGAGCGGCGAAGGTGGCGTAGGCGGAAGCCATGACGAGCGGGTTCGTGTCGGTCACGCCGAGCGTGAAGGGGCCGACCTCGTCCTCGGGCGGCGCCTCGATACCGAGCGAGCGGGCCATGCTGACGGTCTCGCAAAGCCCCGCATCGGACTCGAGCTGGGCGAAGTAGGTGTTCACCGACTCGCTGAGCCCGGTGTACATGTTCTTCGTTCCGGAGGTGGTCGAGTTACCCACCGGCCAGTCCAGGGGATAGTTGCCTGCACAGTCCCGGTAGCTGCCCTGCTGCATGGTCAGTGAGGGCGGTGAGTAGTAGTTGCGGAAGGGGCTGATCCCCTCCTGCAGCGCCGTGGCCGCCGTGAACACCTTGAACGTCGAGCCGGCCTGGAAGCCGTTGGCGTTGCCGTACGTCGACGGCACGGTGTAGTTGAGGTAGGTCTGTCCGGCGTCCTTGTCATCGCCCATGGGCCGCGACTGGGACAGCGCACGTACCTCGCCGGTACCGGGCTCGACCATGGCCATGCCGCCGATCGCCTGGTCGGTCGGGTTCACGCGTGCGGTGACAGCCGCGTCCGCCGCTCGCTGGAAGCTGGCTCGGAGCGTCGTACGGATGACGAGGCCGCCGGTGTCGACCGCTTCGGCGCGCACGGATTTGGAGTCGCCGAGCGCGGGCTGGGTCAGCAGCCACGAGCGCACGTAGGAGCAGAAGAACGGGCCGACGGTGGAGAGGCAGCCGTTGCTGTCCGAAGAGATGTTGAGGCCGAGCCCCTGAGCAGCCAGCTCGTTGGCGCGGCGCTTGGTGATGATGTCGAGCTCGGCCATGCGGGCCAGCACGACATTGCGCCGATCGAGCGCGGTACTCGGGTTGTCGGCCGGGTTGTACTCGGTCGGGTTCTTCACGATGCCGGCCAGCAGCGCCGACTGCGAGGCGTCGAGCTCGTCGGCCGACACCGAGAAGTAGTGCTGCGCGGCCGTCTCGATGCCGTACGCCGCGTCCCCGTAGTAGGCGATGTTCAGGTAGTCGCGGAGGATGTCGTCCTTGCTGTTCTCACGCTCGTACGCCATCGCGTAGCGCAGCTCGCGCAGCTTGCGGGCATAGGTGCTCGCGGTCGCAGCCTCTGCCTCCGCCTTCGTGTCCGCCGCGGTCACCAGCTTCAGCTTGATGAGCTGCTGGGTGATCGAGGAACCGCCCTGGGTCGACCCGTCAGCGGCGTTGTTGAGGAAGGCGCGCAGCGTGCCCTTCCAGTCGATCGCGCCGTGCTCGTAGAAGCGGTAGTCCTCGATGGCGAGGATCGCCTGCTGCATCTTTCGCGAGATCTCGCTCAGCTCGACGTCGGTGCGGTTCTCCTTCCAGAAGTACGCGATGGGCTTGCCGTTGGCTGCGAGCACGGTGGTGCGCTGGGGCACCGCAGACGCTTCCATGGCCTGGGGCAGTGAGGAGAAGCCGGTGGCGACGTTGCGAGCGCCTACGCCGATAGCCAGGGCAGCGGGCAGCGCCAGCCCAGCCGCCACCACGCCGGCGAGCAGGCACATCATCAGCATCGACCACAGCCGCCGCAGCACGCCCTTGCTGGGGTCGTCGATCGTCCTGTGCCCGGAGGATCCGCGCGCGTAGGACGTGTCGTCAAGCATGCCGTTGAGAGTACGGGCTGCGCCTCGGCGAGAGCAGCGAACGTCTACCACGCGAGCCGCCGAGACGACGGTGACTAGGTCGAACTAGTCATAAAGAACTACGGCAAAGAGCCGGGAAGGCGGTGACTCGTCCAGGTCTGCACACGTACGGTCATAACATAGTGACGCTAAGCAAGCGCCGCATACCTAGTTCAGGAGTCGACATGACGTGGAGCGACGACTGGGCAGCGCAGGCTGCCTGCCGGACGCAGCGGCCTGACGCCCTGTTCGTACGCGGCGCCGAGCAGAACCGGGCCAAGCAGGTCTGCTCGACATGCCCCGTACGCGCGGAGTGCCTGGCGGAGGCCCTCGACGACCGGATCGAGTGGGGGGTGTGGGGCGGAATGACCGAGCGTGAGCGCCGGGCGCTGCTCCGCCGTCGACCGAACGTGACGTCGTGGGCTCGACTGCTCCAGGTCGCCAAGAGCAGCCAGACGGACACCGATATCCCGGCTGCCGTCTGATCGCCGCCCTGCCCGCGGCGTAGTCCGCCGGGCCGCATCAGGACTGTTTCGCCAGCAGGTCGCCGATCAGGCGTAGCCCGACGACGTCATGCACGTCGGTGCCCAGCGCGCTGACACGGGCGGTCGGCACGCTCGGGTGGACAGCGCTGAACCGGCGCTGCAGCCGCTTCTCACGCGAGGCGGTGAGCATGCTCTCCGCATGCAGTCGCAGCAGGCCGGCGACGGCACCGTCGGCAGCGGCCCTGGAGCCGGCGAGCTTGTCCGCAGCCGCCGCAGCGTCCGCTGCATCGAGCTGCGCGGCCGGAGGCTCGGTGACGCGGTTGACCACCAGACCGGCCAGTGGCATCTGCTCCGCACTCAGCCGCTCCACGAAGTAGGCGGCCTCGCGCAAGGCGTCCGGTTCTGGCGCCGCCACGACCAGGAAGGCGGTGCCAGGGGCCTGCAGCAGCGCGTACGTCGCCTCGGCGCGTTGCCGGAAGCCGCCGAACAGGGTGTCGAAGGCGGCGATGAAGGTCTGCACGTCACTGAGCACCTGTGTGCCCAGCACGCGGTTCAGCGCGCCGGTGACCAGGCCGAAGCCGGCGCTGAACACGCGTGCCGGCCCCTTGGCCGGGGTGAGCAGCAGCTTGATGAACCGCCCGTCGAGCAGCGAGGACAACCGCTCCGGCGCGTCCAGGAAATCCAGCGCCGAACGAGACGGTGGGGTGTCGACGATGATCAGGTCCCAGCGCCCACCAGCGGCTGCGTCGGTCTGCAGCTGCCCGAGCTTCTCCATCGCCATGTACTCCTGCGTGCCCGCGAAGGAGCTCGACAGCGCCACGTAGAACGGGTTGGTCAGGATCTGCTCTGCCTTGCGCGGCGAGGCGTGCGACTCCACCACCTCGTCGAAGGTGCGCTTCATGTCCAGCATCATCGCCTCGAGCCGGCCGCCGGAGGCGGTGTCGACACCGGCAACGGGCCGGGGGGTGTTGTCGAGCTCGGACAGCCCCATCGACTGGGCCAGCCGGCGGGCGGGGTCGATCGTCAGGACGACGACAGAACGGCCACGCTCGGCTGCACGCAGCGCCAGGGCCGCCGACGTCGTGGTCTTCCCGACCCCGCCTGAGCCGCAGCAGACGACGATCCGGGTAGCGCGGTCGTCGAGCAGGGCGTCGATGTCGAGCGATCCACCGGCCCCGCCGGCGGGGCGTCTCCCCCCGCGGGTCGGCGACCGGCGGGGCCGCTTCGGGCTGGTGCTCGGCCGCCCGGTCATGCCACCCCCTCGGCGCACAGCACTTCGGCGAGGTCGTACAAGCCACCGAGGTCGATGCCACCGGCGAGGCGGGGCAGCTCCACGGCGGGCTGCTCGAGCTCGGCGAGCACCGCCCGCTGACGCTCCTGCAGAGCCAGGCGTTCGATGTGCTCACGCCCTTCGTGCAGCAGCCCGGACGTCACGCTCGCCTCCGCGGGCAGACCGACCGATGACAGGACAGCGCCGACCGCTGACTCGTCCAGCGAACCTGCGGCGACCATGGCGCGATGTGCCGGCTCCAGCGGCGAGCGCTGCGCCAGGTTCACGATGACGCGACCGACGGGCAGGTCGATGGCGCCCAGGGCGGTGATGCCGTCCAGCGTCTCCTGCACCGGCATCTCCTCCAGCACGGTGACCAGGTGCACGGCTGTGCCCGGTGACCGCATCATCCGCATCACCGAGTCGGCCTGGTTGTGGATCGGGCCCATCCGAGCCAGCCCGGACACCTCGGCGTTGACGTTGAGGAACCTGGTGATCCGGCCGGTGGGCGGGGCGTCCACCACGATGGCGTCGTACACCGGCTGCTTGTCCGGTCCCCGCCGAGTGTGTGCCTCGTAGACCTTGCCGGTGAGCAGAACGTCGCGCAGACCCGGCGCGATGGTCGTGGCGAAGTCGATGGCGCCGAAGCGCTCGAGCGCCTTGCCGGCGCGTCCGAGCCGGTAGTACATGTCGAGGTACTCCAGCAGCGCCGCCTCCGGGTCGATGGCGAGTCCGAGGACCTCACCGCCGCCGGGTGCCACGGCGAGCGAGCGCTCCTCGTACGGCAGCGGCGGCACGTCGAACAGCTGAGCCAGGCCCTGTCGAGCCTCGACCTCGACCAGCAGCACGGACCGGCCGCCGCTGGCCAGTGCAAGCGCCAGCGCTGCCGCGACCGTGGTCTTGCCGGTGCCGCCCTTGCCGGTGACCACGTGCAACCGGGTCTCAGGGAGTGGCGGGGGCACGCCGTCGAGCGTATCCGCGGCTCCCCAGCCACGTCGGACGGCGTCTCAGAGCTGGGTGTCAGTGCGCGGCGGGACACCGATCGCCTCACGTACCGACGGCCACACCGCCGACAGGGGGTCGATGAGCGCGAAGTGCTCGCAGTCGAGCTCCAGGAGCTCGACCCCGACGTCGGTGGCGAGGTCGCGGCTGTGCTGCACGGGCACCGATTCGTCGTCTCCTCCGTGCACCAGCACCACCTCTCCGGCAGGCATCCCCCCGGCCCGCCACCGGGCGGCTGGATCCGCCACGGCGTACCGTTCCGGTACCTGCGCGACTCCGCCGCCCAGCAGGGCCGCGACCGCTCCGCTGCCGAGGTTCTCCGAATGCGCCCGGGCGAGGTCGCTGACCGGTGCGAGCGCCAGGGTGCGGCGCGGCCGGTCGGTCGCGGAGCCGGCGGTCAGCGACCACCACAGGACCAGATGGCCCCCGGCCGAGTGCCCCACCAGGGTCGGCTGAGCAGGTGCTACCCGGCCGGGTAGCACCTCGTGCAGAAGCGGCAGCAGCTGCTCCTGCAGAGCGGTGATGTCGTCCAACGTGTGAGGCCAGCCACCGAGACCTCCGGTGCGGCGGTACTCCGGAGTGGCCACCAGCCACCCGAGGTCACGCAACGCCGAGGCCAGCGGTCGCGTGTGTCGCCGGTCCCAGCCCTCCCGCCAGAACCCGCCGTGCAGCAGCACCAGGAGCGGCGCGGGGATGATCTCACCCGGTGCCCCGACCGGCAGGTGGACGTCCACCACGGCGTCGCGGTGCTCGCCGTACCTCAGCACCGCATCGGGACCTGGTGCCGGGCGGTCGAGCACGTCGGGAGGGGCGGGCACCGGCGCAGAGTAACCGCCGCCGCCACCGTCTAGGGTTTCGCCCATGACCTCATGGGAGTACGCCACCGTCCCGCTGCTCGTGCACGCCACCAAGCAGATCCTCGACACCTGGGGTGACGACGGGTGGGAGCTGGTGCAGGTCGTGCCCGGGATGAACCCGGAGAACCTGGTCGCCTACCTCAAGCGGCCCAAGTCATGACCACTGCGCCGGCGTACCCCAGCGCATCGCAGCGTCTGGCCGAGCTTGGCATCGAGCTTCCCGAGGTGGTGCCCCCGCTGGCCGCATACGTGCCGGCGACTCGGTCCGGTCACCAGGTGCTCACCGCGGGCCAGCTACCGCTGCGCGCCGGCGAGCTGATCGCCACCGGCAAGGTCGGCGCCGAGGTGACGCCCGAAGAGGCATCACTGTGCGCGCAACAGGCGGTACTCAACGGCTTGGCGGCCATCGCCTCGGTCACCGACGGCATCGACGCGGTGCGCAGGGTGGTGCGCGTCGTGGTGTACGTGGCGTCGGTGCCGTCGTTCGGCGGCCACCCAGCGGTGGCCAACGGCGCCAGCGAGCTGCTCGGCGAGATCTTCGGTGACGCCGGTCGGCACGTGCGCAGCGCGGTCGGGGTGGCCTCGCTGCCGCTCGACGCGCCCGTCGAGGTCGAGCTCGTCGTCGAGGCCGACTGAGCGGTGCGCTACCCGCTGCCGACGTCGCTGCGAGACAGCGCGCTGGCGCACGAGAGCGGGCAGCAGGCCGTCGCAGCGAAGGATGCTGCGACGGTGGCGCTCCTTCGCGACGGCCGGGCGGGACTCGAGTGCTACCTGCTGCGGCGGCGGGCCTCGATGGCCTTCGCTGCCGGCATGTACGTGTTTCCGGGCGGGGGCGTCGACGCGCGCGACGCCGGAGCCGTCTCCTGGGCGGGGCCGTCTGCCGCTCACTGGGCCGAGCGGCTCGCCTGCCCCCCGGCGCTGGCGCAGGCCCTGGTCTGCGCAGCCGTACGCGAGACGTTCGAGGAGGCCGGCGTTCTGCTGGCAGGTCCCGACACCGAGCAGGTGGTCGACGTCTCGGCGCAGGACTGGGAGTCCGAGCGTGCTGCTCTGGCGCGCGGATCGTCCTCCCTGCATGAGGTGCTGACCCGGCGCGGGCTCGTGGTACGGAGCGACCTGCTCGCTGCGTGGACGCACTGGATCACTCCGTCCTTCGAGCCGCGCCGCTACGACACCCGCTTCTTCGTCGCGGCGCTGCCAGCGGGTCAGCGGGCTCGCGACGTCTCCACCGAGTCCGACCGGGTGGCCTGGATGACCCCGGCGGACGCGCTGGCCGGCGCGGTGGCCCTGATGCCACCGACGCAGGTGACGCTGGCCGAGCTTGCGCAGTACCAGACGGTGGCCGAGGTGATCGGGGCGGCACAGGTCCGGGCGATCACCCCGATCGAGCCCCGTGCCGTGCGTGACGGCGACGAGCTGTGGCTCGAGGTCGACCTGCCGTGAGCTCGCCCTGGGCCGGCGGCGACGTCGGTGAGCGGTCCCGCTGTGTGCTCGCACCCAATGCCGGCCCGATGACCCTCGACGGCACCAACACCTGGGTGCTGCGCGAGCCGGGAGCGACGGCGTCCGTGGTCGTGGATCCCGGTCCGTTGCACGAGGGGCACCTGCGTACGGTGCTCGAGCTGGGTGCGCCGGTTGCTGTCGTGCTGCTCACCCACGGGCACGCCGACCACTCCGCGGGAGCTCCGCGGCTGGCCGAGCTCGCCGGGTGCTCCGTGCGGGCGCTCGACCCCGCGCATCGGCTCGGCAGCGAAGGGCTGCAGGCTGGGGACCGCGTCGCGGTCGCAGGCCTGGAGATCGAGGTGGTGGCCACGCCGGGCCACACCAGCGACTCGCTCTCCTTCCTGCTG